>JBIIBC010000006.1:0-94804 GCA_044239605.1 Bacteroidia bacterium
CACCCCGATGCAGGTAAAACTACTCTCACTGAAAAATTTTTGCTGTTTGGTGGTGCTATTCAAATTGCTGGAGCTGTTAAAAGTAATAAAGCAACAAGAGCAGCTACTTCGGACTTTATGGAAATTGAAAAGCAAAGAGGAATTTCTGTTGCATCTTCTGTTATGGGCTTTGATTATAAAGATTTTAAAGTTAATATTTTGGATACTCCCGGTCATAAGGACTTTGCAGAGGATACCTATAGAACTTTAACGGCTGTTGATAGTGTTATTTTGGTAGTTGATTGTGTGAAAGGTGTTGAGGAACAGACCAGAAAACTTATGGAAGTTTGTAGGATGAGAAATACTCCTGTTATTGTTTTCATTAATAAAATGGATAGGGAAGGACAAGATCCTTTTGATTTATTAGATGAAATAGAAAAGGAATTGAATATTCACACAAGGCCTTTATCGTGGCCAATTGGTATTGGTTCTAGTTTTAAAGGCGTTTATAATTTGTATGAGAAAAAGTTACAACTTTTCTCAGCAGATAAAAGAAAGATAGCTAATGATGTATTGGCTATAGAATCTTTGGATTCTAAGGAGTTAGATGAGATTATTGGTGGAAAAGCAGCCAAAAAATTGCGTGATGATGCAGAATTAGTTGAAGGTGTATATGAATCTTTTAATAGGGACTTATACTTAGATGGCTACTTGGCACCTGTATTTTTTGGAAGTGCTATTAATAATTTTGGTGTTCAAGAATTGTTAGATACTTTTGTTCAAATTGCACCAGAACCAAGATCTAGGGAAAGTGAATCTAGGGAGGTTAAGCCAGATGAGAAAAAGTTTACAGGTTTTATTTTTAAAATTCATGCTAATTTAGATCCTAATCATAGAGATAGAATTGCATTTTGCAGAATTGTTTCTGGAAAGTTTGAAAGGAATAAATTTTATCAACATACAAGATTAGATAAAAAGGTAAGGTTTTCTAGCCCCACAAGTTTTATGGCTAATGATAAAAGTGTGATTGATGAAGCATATCCTGGTGATGTGGTAGGACTTTATGATACCGGTAACTTTAAAATTGGTGATACTTTAACTGAAGGTGAGATGATTAATTTTAAAGGTATTCCAAGTTTTTCCCCTGAAATATTTAAAGAGTTAGAAAATAAGGATCCTTTGAAAACAAAACAGTTAGAAAAAGGAATTATGCAATTAACAGATGAAGGTGTTGCTCAATTATTTATACAGCAGCCTGGTAATATAAAAATTATTGGAACTGTTGGAGATTTACAGTTTGATGTGATTCAATTTAGACTTTTGCATGAGTATGGTGCTTCTTGTTCGTTTAGACCCTTGAATTATGAAAAAGCTTGTTGGTTTACTTCGAAAGATAAGAAGGCTTTGGAGCGTTTTACTAATTTGAAGAAACATAGTATTGCTATGGATAAAGAGGGAAGACCTGTATTTTTAGCCGATAGTTTATGGGCATTAAAGATAAATCAGGATAATTTTCCTGAATTGTTGTTTCATACTACTTCCGAATTTAAATTAGATAATTAGTAATTTTTTCAACAGAAAGAGAAATTATACATTATTTAAATTGCAATTTATATATTCTAGCAAATTTGATTAAAGAAAATTTATTTATCCTACATTTTATTCTACCAATTTTATATTATTTATGTAGGGCACATTTTTGATTTTCTTAATTTTGTAATTAATATTTTGTTTGTAAAAAACTTATGAATCCATATTAATTAAAAGATTTTAATAAGTTATTTTATTAAGGGAGTATCGATGTATTGTTTTTTATGTTCAATAGTTTTGCCTTTAATTAAGTCAAAAAGAGTTTGTGCGGCTTTTAGGCCAATACTGAATCCTGACGTTTGAATATATGGTACTTTAAAACTTAAAATACTCGGTAAATAGCCATCACTTAAAGCAACTATTTTAATTTCATCAGGTACATTTATTTTTAGTTTATAAATTGCCTTAGATACGCCTTCTAAAATCTCATCGCTCATTATGAATAAAAGCTGTGGCTTTGAGTCACTTTTCCATAATCTCATAAAAGACTGTTCAGCTGCTAATGCATTGCTTGCAAATTGAATTTTATTTTCTTGGTATTTAAATTTTAATTCAGCCAAGGTATCTTTATATGCGGCCAACCTATCTTGAGTTATTGAAAGTCTTTCATCGCCAAAAATTCCTGCTATTTTTTTCCCTTTACCCATTCGAGTTAAATAAACTAAAGCATCTGTAGTTGCTTTTTTATCAGGTATGGTAACTTTATTCCAATATTCTTCGTGCAATGTTTTATCAAAAAACACAATTTTAGTGTCAAGGTGGGCTAACTCTGAAAAGTGCTCCAAATCAGTACTTTCTTTGGTAAGTGAAATCAAAATTCCTTCCACACCGAGTTGAGCGCAAATTTCTACATTTTGTATTTCTCGCTCCACACTATCGTTCGATTGTAAAATCAGTAAATTATAACCCATATCGTGAGTTATATCTTCTACTGCCCTAATTACTGAAGGAGCAAAATAAGTAGATATTTCAGGAATAATTAAACCAATGGTATTGCTTTTTCCCTTTCGTAAATTAATGGCTGCATAGTTAGGTTTATAGCCTAGTTTATTAGCTAATTGAGTAACTTGTTCTTTAAGTTGAGAACTAACATCAGAATGATTACGCAAAGCACGCGAAACCGTTGATGGGTTAATATTCAAATACTTGGCAATATCCTTAATTGTTACTCTCTTCATGTAATTCAAATATGACAAAAAAATGTCAATTTATCAACAACAAACGTTTGCACAACCGTTTGCATTCTGTTGCGTTAGGAAGTTTAACTCATTGAATCTAATGTTGTTTTACATAAAATCAAAAATTTATATGAAAAAAATTTACTTAAATGTGTGCATGTTTTTCATGCTTTGCTTAAGCTTTAATATGGCTATAGCTCAAACTAAAATGATTAAGGGAAGCGTTAACGACAACAAAGGTGCAGTTTTACCAGGCACTATTGTTTCAATTCCCGATTTACAGTATTCAGTTAGTACAGATGATAAAGGAAACTACATCCTTTCATTTGATTCGAAAGGATTATCTGAAGTGACAGTTACTGCAAGTTTAATGGGTTTTGAAAAAGAAAAAGCAGTGGTAAATATTGTTGCCGATAACAGTATTCAAAACTTTTCATTATCGGCTGACGCTTTAGGGTTAAAAGAAACAGTAATTACGGGTGTATCAAATCCTAAATCAAAATTAGAGTCAAGTGTTTCAATTAGTACAATTAGAGCTGACCAAATGTGGCAATCAGCACCAAGAACAACTGCTGAATTATTCCGCGCTATTCCAGGTATTCGCTCTGAAGCTTCGGCTGGTGATGGTAATACAAATATTACTGTACGTGGTGTGCCTATTTCATCAGGTGGTTCAAAATATTTACAATTACAAGAAGATGGTTTACCTGTTTTGCAATTTGGTGATATTGCTTTTGGAACATCTGACATTTTTTTAAGAGCTGATCAAAGTGTTTCAAGAATTGAGGCTATTCGTGGTGGTTCAGCATCTACACAAGGAACCAACAGCCCTGCAGGTATTATTAACTTTATTAGCAAAACAGGAACTACCGAAGGTGGAAGTGTAGCTACCACTTTAGGTTTAGATTACAATAATTATAGAACCGATTTTGATTACGGTGCACCAATTTCAAAAGATTTAAGTTTTCACATTGGTGGTTTTTATCGTTTAGGCGAAGGCGTTAGAACTGCTGGTTACAATGCTAATAATGGTGGACAAGTTAAAGCAAGTATGACCAAAAAATTCAACAAAGGTTATGCGCGTATTTACTTAAAATACTTAAATGATAGAGCTGCGGCATATATGCCAATGCCTATTGAAGTTTCAGGTACTAATAGTAACCCAACTTATAAATCAATGAATGGTTTTGATGCATTAACAGGAACTATTCACAGCCCATATATGTTACAAAATAATGGATTAGGCGTAGATGGTGGAAGAAGAAATGCTGATATTGCTGATGGAATGCACCCAGAATCGAAAGCATTCGGTGCTGAATTTGTATTTGACTTAGGAGAGGGTTGGAGTGTTGAAAACCGTGGAAGATTTTCGGTGAACTCAGGACGTTTTATTGCTCCATTTCCTGCAGCTGTTGGTTCAACAACTGATATGTTAACTTCAGTAGGAAGTGCAATGGGTTTAAGTATGGCAAATGCCAACCTAACCTATGCCAACGATGGAACTGCTTACACCGGTCAAAATGCAATGATTATTCATATGTTTGATACTGAACTAAAAAACTTCAACTTATTTGCAAACGATTTTAAGGTAAAGAAAAAAGTAAACGACAACTTAACCATTAATGGAGGTGTTTACAAATCGTACCAAAATATTTCAATGGCTTGGTTATGGAATTCGTATTTAGCTGACGTAAATGGTAATGGAACTCGTGCATTAAATATTGATACTTTTGGAACTAAGTTAACCCAAAATGGTCAATTTGCATACGGTGTTCCAGTTTGGGGTAACTGCTGTACAAGAAGCTACGATACAAAATACGATATTACAGCTCCAAACATAGGTGTAGCATACGAATTCAAAAACTTATCGGTTGATGCAAGCGCACGCTGGGATATGGGTAAAGTTACAGGTTCATTTGCTGGTGCTTCTCAATCAACTATTGATGTAAATAATGATGGTAAAATTACGGCAAACGAAATTAGTGTTTCTTCAATCAACCACACAAGTGCACAAGTGGTAAATTATAAATACGATTACTTATCATACTCGGTAGGTGCTAATTATAAAATAAATAATTCATCAGCAGTATTTGGCCGTTACAGCACAGGTGCTACAGCTAAAGCGGATAGAATTTTATTTAGCAGCTCCATATTAACCAATGGCGATGCAAGAGCTACATTAGATAAAATTAATCAAGGTGAAGTAGGTTACAAACACAAATTCAAAAAAGGTGGCATATTCGTAACTGGTTTTTATGCTGGTGTAAACGAAGAAGGTGGTTTCGAAGCTACTACTCAAAATGTAATTCAAAACGATTACCAATCATTTGGTTTAGAGTTGGAAGGTGTTTATTCATTTACCAAAAACTTTGATTTAAGAGCAAGTGCTACTGTAACCAAAGCCGAAATTACTTCTGGTGCTAATAAAGGTAATGCTCCAAGACGCCAATCTCCATTAATTTATACAGTATTTGCTAATTATAAATTAGGCAAACATGCAGTTGGATTAAACTTTATTGGAACTATGGCTGCTTATACTCAAGATGATAATAAATTAGTAATGCCTGCTTATACCATTACCAATGCTTACGCTAATTTCTCAATTGCTAAAAACCTAATGTTCTCTTTGAATGCTAATAACTTATTAAACAGTTTAGGTATTACAGAATCGGAAGAAGGTTCAATCGCTGAAAACAAAACCAATATTATCCGCGCTCGTTCTATTGCTGGCCGCTCTGTATCGGCAACTTTACGTTTAACTTTCTAAGAGTAGTTTAAATAAATAGTAGGAAACACCAAGTATCAAACCTTAGCATTTTTTCATTGTTCATGGCTAATGGTTTGGTACTTGTTTCCTTTTTTGTATTTTTATAATTAAATAAAATAACACATGCACATAAGTCAAATAGATATAGCCATAATAGTAATTTACATTATTGGAATTATTATTTATGGAATAAAATCAGGTAAAAAAAGTACATCAGAAGAATACTTTTTAGGAGGTAAATCAATGACCTGGCCTGTTATTGGCTTATCCATGTTTGCGGCCAATATTTCAAGTAACTCATTAGTTGCTATAACTGGAGGAGCCTATACAAATGGCCTTTCAGTATTTAATTACGAATGGATGGCATCAGTCATTCTCGTAATTTTTTGTGTTTTTATTCTACCATATTACATAAAAAGTGGCATTTATACCATGCCCGAATTTTTTGAAAGGCGCTTCGATTACCGCAGCCGTTTATACTTTTCAATTATTACATTAATAGGAAACATATTTATTGATACTGCAGGAACACTTTATGCAGGATATAAAACAATTTCATTCATTTCAGGCGATGTAAATCCTTATCTGGTTATTGGCGGCTTAGCTTTATTTGCAGCTTCTTATACCGTTTTAGGCGGCCTTTCGAGTGTAATGAAAACCGAGGTAATTAATACCTTGATTTTACTTTTTTCAGCTGTTACTTTAGCTGTTATCGTTTACATAAATGCTGGTTCATGGACCGAAATTTGGGCCATTGCCAATTCAAAATCAGAAACCATGACCCATTTAATATTGCCAAATACAGATAAAAGTATGCCTTGGCTTGGTTTGGTTTTAGGCGTGCCTTTGCTCGGGTTTTATTTTTGGTGCAATAACCAGTTTATTGTGCAACGAGCTTTGAGTGCAAAAAATATTGACGAAGGGCGTAAAGGCGCATTATTTGCAGGTTTACTTAAAATTCCCGTTTTATTTTTATTAGTAATACCTGGTATTATGGCCATCAAACTTTTACCTAATTTAACTGATAGTTCGGCCACCTACCCTACCCTTTTATTCCAGTACTTACCAATGGGTTTAATCGGGTTAACCATTGCTGGTTTTTTAGCTGCTATGGCATCGGCAGTAAGTGCTACTTTAAACTCAGCAAGCACTTTAATTAGTATGGATATTATTCAAAAAGTACGTCCCGATTTATCAGGAACACAAATGGTAAAAGTTGGACAAATTTCTACCGTTTTCTTTATGATAATTGCTGTTTTATGGGCTCCGCAAATTGCAAAATTCAATTCATTTATGGATTATATGCAAGGCGTGTTAGCATTAATATCTCCACCAGTTGTAGCAGTTTTCTTATTAGGATTATTTAACAAACGTACCACTTCGGCAGGCGCGTTTACTGGTTTAATTACGGGTATGTTATTGGGTTTATTTGTGGTAATAGCCGAAACTTTAAATACTCAATGGGTTATTGATATTCCGTTCTTGTTTAAAGCTCCAATTATTTTTGCCATTTGTTTTACAATAACAGTAATAACTTCATTATTAACTGAAAAACCAGCAGCTGAAAAAATAGAAAATATAGTTTGGAATAAAGAATTTTATACCAGCGAAACTATTGCGATGAAATCATTAAAATGGCATCAAAACTATAGAGTTTACAGTATTATATTAATTGTTTTAACTGGCATTGTAGTTTATTTATTTAGATAATGGATTTGGATAACAACATAGCTTACAAAAAGGCTTTAGCTGTCATGCGGAGTGCATCATCGGCTAATGGTTTTTTAGCAAGTACCATTCAAACTGATAACTATGCAAGGGTTTGGACAAGGGATGGTGTTATATGTGGCATTGCTGCATTGGCAAGCGGTGAGCCTGATTTAATTGATACTTTTAAACAAACACTTGTTACCATTTTTAGCAATCAACATGAAGATGGTTTTATGCCTTCCAATGTGGCAACCAATGGAAATGTAAGTTATGGCGGAATAGTTGGCAGAGTTGATAACCCAAGTTGGGCAATTATTGGCCTTTGTTTATATGCACAGCAAACTCAAAATATGGATTTTGCAAAGCAATATAAAACACAGGTAGAAAAAGCATTTTCAGTTATGGCTGCTTGGGAGTTTAATGGCAAACATTTAATGTATTCGCCAATTAGCGCCAATTGGGCCGATGAATACATACAACAAGGTTATGTACTTTTTGATCAATTATTGCGATTATATGCATTGCGATTAGCTGCTAAAACATTTAACAGTGAACCTTATTTACAAAAAGCTAAAACTATTCAACAGGTAATTGAAAAAAATTATTGGCACCATTCAATTGCTACTAATTTATATTCAGTTTCATTGGAGCGCATGTACCACCAAATGCCCAAAAATCAATGGTGTATGGGCTTTACTCCAAGTCAATTTTTTACCCAATTTGATTTACAAAGCCAAAGCTTGGCTCTGATACTTGGCTTAGGAAATGAAGAAATAAAAGAAGCTGGAGTAAATAACATTGAAAAAAAACTAAACGAAAAAGACCAAATTCTAGCCTCATTTAGTCCTCCTATTCAAAGTAAAGATGATGATTTTAATATTTTAAAAAACAATTATGCTTATGAGTTTAGGAACAAACCTTACGAGTTTCATAATGGTGGACTTTGGCCTGTTTGGAACGGCATAGCAGCTGCGGCTGTTCAGCCATATAATGCTTTGCTAGCTTTAAAATTAGAAGAATCAATACATCAAGCCAATGCTGTGTCTTCTGTTAATGGAGAAAGTTGGCAATTTAACGAATGTCTACATGGGTTAACTTTTCAAGCAATTGGAATTCCATTTTGCACTTGGAGTGCGGCCGGAGCAGTATTAGCCAATAGTTATAATCAAACAAATAAAATAATAAACTTACATGAAAATTGATGTACTAGCAATCGGTGAGTTATTGGCCGATTTAATAAGCCATGAACATGTGAATACACTTTCTGAAGCTAAAAACTTTCAAATGTTTCAAGGGGGAAGCCCTGCCAATTTATGCGCTAATGTAAAATGGTTAGGCAAAAGAGCAGAATTAATAGCTTGTGTTGGTAACGATAATATTGGAAAATTTTTGACCAATGAAATTGAAAAAATTGGTATCAATACCAATCATATTGCGCTAAATGATGAATACCCAACTTCTATAGTTTTGGTTGGTAAAAGTATGGGAACTCCTGATTTTACTGCTTATAGAATGGCCGATGCCCAACTTCCAAGCATTAATGAAAATTTACTTTTGAATGTAAATATAATTCATACCAGTGCATTTGCATTGAGTAAAAACCCGGCTCGAATCAATATTTTACAAGCACTTAAACATGCCGTTAGTTTAGGTAGTCAACTTTCCGTTGACTGGAACTTTGCTCAACCCATTTGGGGAAATGATAACGGGAGAAGTACCTTTAACTTTATCATGTCGCTGAACCCATTACTAAAAATGAGTATGGACGATTTTCAAAGGTTTACTAATATGAAAAACCCGAGTGAAGAAGATGCAAAATTGTTTTTAGACCAACTAAGTAATACTTTTATGTGCTTAACTTGTGGCTCAAAAGGGGTTTGGTATAAATATAAAAACAAATGGAATTTTAAACCTGCTCAAAAAGTTAAAGAAGTAAAAGATACCACAGGTGCAGGCGATGCTTTTTGGGCTGCTTTCTTAGTACAATATCTAAACACCCAAAACATAGAAGATGCTATTCAATTTGCCATAGAAATTGCTGCTCAAAAAGTGCAAACATTTGGGCCATTATATACAAAGAGTGGTTTAAAATGAAATTTTAAACTATTTTAAATTTTATTGATTAACGAGTAATCACTATTTTTTTACTAATAATAGTTTTCTCACCATCCTTAATCATCAGTCGATAAAACCATTAGTAAGGTTTAAAGTGTTAAATGTGAATCTATTCAAACCAGCCTTAGCTCTATCTGTTATTAAAAGTGTTTCTTTTCCTTGCATATCTATAATATAAAAATTTAACACTGATTTTATTTCCATTATTTGACCTCATTGCATATATTTGATTAACTATTTACTATATAATAATTGAAGTACGAAGAAGAAATTGCTGAACATTTATATAATAAAAATGCCATTGATGAAAGTAGCTATCAATCAATTGTTTCTAATATCAAAGCACAAAAGTTTTCACTTCATTGGGAATTACGCACCCTGCTTTATATTGGAATTACGCTTTTTACCTCGGGTTTAAGTTTTTTTATTTATAATAATATTGGCGAATTAGGACATATAGCGCTCATTATTTTGCTTTTTGGAGCATGCATTGCTTCCTATATTTATAATTTTAAAAATGCTTTGCCTTTTAGTAAACAGCAAGTTAACCAAACCAATCCATTTTATGATTATGCCGTTCTTTTGGCTTCGCTATTATTAATCAGCGCCATTGGTTATTTGCAATTTAAATACAATTTTTTGGGTGGCTTGGGTAGTTTTTCGACTTTAATTATTTCGTTTGTTTTATTTGCTACTGCTTTTAGGTTTGACCATAAAGGAGTTTTAACATTGGCTATCAGTTTTCACGCTTCGTTTTTTGGGTTGGTGGTTACGCCTCTTCAATTTTTAGATAATATGGATAATTTTGCTGAACAAAATTTACTGCATGTGGCTTTAAGTTTAGGAGTGCTGCTTTATCTTTATGTGCTTATAATTAATTATTTACAAGTAAAAGTGCATTTTGCCCTTGTATTGTTACATTTTGCAGTTAACATATTTTTGATTGCTGCTTTAATGGGCGTTTTTACCCAATCTTTTTCGGGTATTTATTATTTAATTTTATTGATAGGTAGTTTTGTGAGTTTTTTACAAGCCAAGCACTATCAGTCGTTTGCTATTTATTTAACTTTGGTTTTAACTAGTTTTATAGCTTTAAGCTATTTTATTTTAAAAGCTCTTTTCGATTTTGATGCCAGTGCAGTTATATATTTAGGCTTCTTATATGTAATTTTTGGTGGAGTTGCTTTGGTTTATTTATTAAAGAATCATAAAACAATTTTAGGCTATGATAAAGTATAATACAGAAAAACTTACCAATGAATTGCTTTTGACAGCAATTGCCAAATGGGTAAAAAAAGGTTGGATTAAAGCCGAATTTGTAAAAGAGTTAAGTGCTGAAAAGTCTTATGTTAAAAACCATTTACTTAAACGTATTGGTTTATTTGTTGCCACTTTTCTAAGTATTTGGGGTGTAATAGGTTTTTTTAGTTTGTTTTTAGCTCAATTGGCCAATTCTGGCTTGGGTTTTATCGGTTTTTTATTAATGGCTTATGGTGCGGGTTTATTGGTGTTTTTAGAAAAAATGATTGAGGAAAAACAATGGTATAAACAAGGAACAGATGATGCTTTTTTATTCAACGCCATTTTTTTATTATTTACTGGCATCTTACTTATAATAGAGCCAGACTTCAATCAAGCATGGTTTTTGGTAGGAAGCATTCTTTTGGTTATAATAATTACTATGGTCAGTTATAGATACCTAAATTGGTTTTATGCTGTAATTGCTATATTGCTAATAAATAGTATACCTATTCAGATTTTAGCTTTAATCAATACACAATTACTGTTTTTTGCAGCTTTGGTTTTAATTCCGTTAAACATAATGATACTGAAATTGGTAAAAAAGTATGAAACGTTTGATAACTATGTTTTTATAAATTGTTTTAAATACATAAAATATGTTGCTTGCGTAATGATGTACCTCAGCGTTAATTTATATGTAATCAAAGAGTCAGCTTATCAATTACTGAGTGTTAACGAAATTCCATTACAAGGTTTGTTTTTAACATTAACTATCATTTTTCCTGTGTTATTTATAGCTTTAGGTTTGTATTTCAAACAAAAGTTTATGTTGCACAGCGGCTTGTTTTTGTTAATACCAACAGTAGTTACTATTAGGGCTTATTATGCAGTATTACCAATAGAATTATCTTTAACTTTAGGTGGTTTGGTTTTGATTTTAGTTTCTTATTTTTCTATAAAACAAATTCAGAAAAACAATACACCATTTACTTTTGAAGCCAATGAAGAGGAGGATTTAAGCAATGCTGAATTACTAATAATGGCTCAGCAATTTGGGCCTAAATATACTGAAACACCCAGCGATAAAACCTTTGGAGGTGGAACTTTTGGCGGTGCAGGAGCGGAGGGAAGTTTTTAAATAGTGATTACTCGTTATTAATGAGTAATCACTATTTTTTTACTTATAATGGTTTTCTCACCATCCTTAATCATCAGTTGATAATAACCATTGGTAAGGTTTAATGCGTTAAATGTAAATCTATTCAAACCTGCCTTAGCTCTATCTGTTAGTATAAGTGTTTCTTTTCCTTGCATATCTATAATATAAAAATTTAACACTGATTTTTCTTCCATACTAAAATCAATAGTCATATATTCTTTAGCTGGTAATGGATATACACTTACATCGTTGGTATTGGCTATTTGTTCTTTATTCGATAATTTACTATCCGTATTTTTACTAATTCCTACCCAAGTTCTATTATCGTTATTGAAACCAAAACTTCCATTATAATAAACTTTTCCTGGTTCATTATATTTTAATTGAATACCACTATAATCGCCCCAACGCTCTACAGAGTCGCCAATCAGCAATATGTTACTTTCTCCTTGTTTCATAATTGCAGATGTAGAAATATTTAAATTTCTGTCAACATAAACTAGGCTATTTCCTGGAAAACTTCTTGGTGAAACATGGCTCAATGAAATCATAGCGCTATTATCACCTAATCCATTTCCACAATAAGCTATGCTTGGATAACCAAAATCCATGGTATCTGAACTAATTAATTGCAAGTTTGCTTTTAATTGATTTGGTCCCCAATAATTATCAATAGTTATTAAGTAACATCCTGCTGAATTATAACGAGCATCCACTGAGTTGCCTACTAAATAGAAAATACCATTTTCATACATGGCACTAAGCACTCTTGCATCATTGGTTTGTAGTTTTTTACCATTAGGTTGAAATGCATTAGGTTGTAATCCATAGTGATTATTAGCCTTAACGACAGTAGTTTTTAATGCTGCTTTACCCGATTTAATGGTATTTGTAATTTCATGCACAAATACTGTATCATTCCATAATTGGTCAGGTCTGATAGAGAATAAAAACATATTTGGTCCATAAAGTTTACTACCACCTTTTGCCGGACAAACACTCCAAATAGGTTTATTATTGTATTTTATATCGTAATAGATTTTTTGATTTAATGAATCGCCTTTAAATCCATTGTCCTTATCCATTTGCCATATAAAACTTTCCATGAATCCATTCTTCCAATAGGTGTCATCCTTTAATCTATTTAAGGTTAAAAAAAGTTCATTTTTAGAAATAGAAATGATAGGAAAATCGCTCCAACTGCTATCACCAAAAATATTTCCAGGAATGGTATAAAAATTCCAATTTAAAGAAGGATTATTGGTTTGGCTAAAGCCAACAATAATTCTAGTATCTTTACTTGAACTACCCTGCATAAATACTAAAATGAATTTGTCGGCTTCCGGATCGTAAATTATTCTTGGATCAAATGTTCTGTTCAAATTATTAATACCTTTTGCAATTGATTGTAACGTACGAGCAGAAATAACTTTTCCGGTATCATTTAAAATATTCATATTGGTATTTACTACACTACAAATGGTTCCATTATTACTAACGGCAATGTCATTATCATTTGGCGTGCCTTGAGTTACATTTGCTTTAAAACCTCTAATTTGAACTGGGGGAGTAACACTTCCTTTATTCAATTTAATTAAAGAGGTGCCATTGTAATTTAAAATTCCTTCTAAATGTTTTTGATCTAATAGCTGTTTGTTGATATTAAATGCTGTGGCTGGTTTTGGGTTTGCAGCTTTTATGAGCATTAACTTTGGGTCAAAGTCTTCATCTTTTTCACTCATGTTTATTACAGCAGCTAAAGAAGTTTTGGTTTCAACACTTTTATAGCTAAATTGAGCGCTGGAGCTCAATACAATGTTGATGAACATTACCAGCAAAATGATTTTATTTTTCATGGTTTTAATAATTATTTAGCAAGTAACAAAATATAATCAAATTCTTCTTTTTTTAGTTCCATAACTGAAAGTCGGCCTTGGCGCACGAGTCCTATATCTTTTAAGTTTTCATCGGCTTTTATTTGCTCTAAAGTAACAGTTTTTTTTAACTTTTTAAATGGAGCCAAATCCACTACCACCCAGTTTTTGTCTTCGGTAGTAGGATCTTGATAATGCTCTTTTACTACTTTAGCTATTCCCACTATTTCTTTACCCTCGTTACTATGGTACCAAAGTACCAAGTCGCCCTTTTTCATTTCTCGTAAATTATTGCGAGCTTGATAGTTACGTACTCCATCCCAAAATGTTTTTCCGTCTTTTTCAAATTGATCCCAACTGTATTTAAAGGGCTCCGATTTTACTAACCAATGTCTCATTGTATAAATTATAGCTGTATTTTTTAATTAAAATGGTAGTATTCTAATACTTTATTTTGTTTTTTATCAAAGGCTATTTCTGTTTGGCTGCCTTTGCTTTTACTGTAAATAAAACCAACGCTTGTTGGGTCGGCAGCAATGGCTTCCCAGTGGTGTTTTTTCGAAAATTCTGCATCAAATTCTCTCTCTGCATGGATGGCAGGTGTTAAAAAGTTTTCAGACTTAAAAAAATTGTCTACCCATGCACGCATGTAATCGTCTTTTTGAATAAAAGTAGCATACTCACCTCCACCATCAAACACGCGCTCCAATACTTTCATTAGTGGAAATTGGTCATGGAAAATGCGCTCACCTTGGCTGTTAGTTATGGTAAAATCAACAGTGGCATAATGAATTTTTTTACCTTTAACGATTAGTTTAAATTCATCAGCTGATTCATTGTTACTAAATTTTTGTTTAGTGCTATTTTCTAAAAAATAATCCTTTCTATAAACGTTGGTATCAATCTCTGCTGTATACTTTAAGTTTTTAAAATCTTCGCCTTCGTAGTCATCTTTGTGACTTCTTTTGTTTTCGATAGTTCTTTTTGAACCACTAGATGTTTCGCTCCAATCGCTTTCGCCATACCTGTCAATATCTACACTGTCATTATTGCATGCAATAATTGTTAATAATGCCAAGGTTAATATAGTAAACTGCTGTTTCATGTTTTATTTACTAGTTAATTTTTTTCAAAAATAATTTTCCAAATTAAATCTATTTCTTCATCATTTTCGCTATTAATTGTTTGTGAATTAATAGGCGTTTCTATTTGAGGTAAAATGCCTCTCTCTGAATCTTTTATTGGTAGTTTATGTTTAAATTGATAATGTGGAATACGAATAAAATTTTTAGTATTTGGAAGTTCTAAAAATGGTGTATTTACTGCATAGCATCCCGACTCGGTTCCAGCAGTTTCTTGTCCTATAATAATGCCATCGGTTTTATGTTTTACATATGCCGCTACAAAACTGGCAGCGCTAAAAGTGCCATTATCGATTAGGCAGAAAATAACCCCATTAAAATGTTTTTCTTTTTTGAGTGATTTTTTATCGTATCCAAAATGATAATAAAATTGATTGTTTTCTTCCCTTTTGTTGCCAAATAAATCAATTAAAATTCTTGAAAAATAATACATGGATTTTTGTTTAGCATGGTTTTTATAGGTTAGTCCTTGAGTGCCTCTACAAAAACCATAGCTAAATGTATCCTTGCTTAAATAGGAAATTAGTTCTGCAGCTTCTACAATGCTTCCACCTCCATTACCTCTTAAATCCAATATCAAATATTTTATATCTTGACTTTTTATTTTTTCAAATGCACGTGAGTAAAATTTCGTACCATTATTTAGTTGAAATCCTTTTATTTTTAAAATAGCAGTTTGAGTATCGCCTTCACAAATTCTAAATTGAGCAAAAGTTTGATTAAAAAGGTTCCTATTTGATTTTACTTTGGGTATATTTTTTTTGTTTTTATCTATTGAACGCTCACTTATCACCGCGGTTTGTGTGTCGCCATTGAGTTTAATATAACTAATTTTAAAAACAGAATCTTCACCATAAAGCGCATTGTAATAAGTTGCGAATTGTGAGGCACCATAAAAGTTTTTCATGCTATTTAGTCCTGCGTCAGCATTTTGAATATGGTAAATATCAGAAATAATACTTGATACATTTATTCCGTTAATGGCTATTATTTCTGTTCCTTTTACGAGGTCACTGTCATTACTTAAGTTTTCGCTAACAAATATTTTGTTATTTGCTATTATTACTTTGAATGGAATGCTTTTATGTTTTCTTTTATTATATATTTTTAATGACTTTTTACTCGGAATTACTTGTGTATGACCGCATTTTACATAATTTAAATAGCTACGTAATACTAATCTGTATTTTACATAAGGTAAAGGTTCTTTTAAAGAATTTAAGGTAATTTTATATATACTATCCCATGTTTGTTTACTGGTATACCTGTATACTCCAGGATGATTTAAATGCAAATGTTTGTGCATATAGTTAAAATCTGCTATCATGTCGTTAGGCTGATAAATGCTATCATTTTGAGCTAATAAATTACCAGAAATAATAAATAATAGTCCTAAGGTGACGAATTTAATTTTTTGCATTAAACGATTTGTAATTTTAAGGCAAAATACTTATTTAATAAACATAAAAAAGTGCCGTTTACAGAATTAACTAAATTTGGCTAATTTTGTTTAATGCAATCAACTAATCATATCCTTATGATAAGGCCTGTGGCCTTTACTTTTAATGCTCAAACTGCTAGTAATAACTCCTTTCAAATTCCTAATTTAGCCAACAGTCAAACTCAAACTTTAGCTTTGCAAGAGTTTGATGAATTTGTAAAAAAACTAACTGATGTAGGTGTAAATATTACGGTTATAGATGATACCTTGGAACCTCACACACCTGATTCAATTTTCCCTAACAATTGGATTAGTTTTCATAATAATAGTTTGATTGCTGTTTACCCCATGTTTGCTCCCAACCGCAGGTTCGAAAGGCGCTTTGATGTATTAGATAAGTTAGGCGATTTATTTAACCTTGATGAAATACAAGATTATACTGCTTCAGAAAAAGACAGTCAGTTTTTAGAAGGAACAGGCAGCATGGTGTTAGACCGAGAAAATAAAATATGTTATGCTTGCCTTTCGCCACGTACCGATAAAAGTTTATTAGAAAGATTTTGTAATGACTTTGGTTACCATTTAGTTCATTTTACAGCTAATGATGAAAATGGAAATGCCATTTACCATACCAATGTGGTTATGAGTATTACTAGCAATTTTATGATAATTTGTACCGAATGTATTCCCAATAAAGCTGAGGTAGCTGCCATTTTAGCAAGTACTAAAAAACAAGTTATTGAAATTAGTTTAGCGCAGTTAAATCAGTTTGCTGGCAATGTTTTAGAAGTTTTAGGGACTGATAATAAAAAATATTTGGTAATGAGCGAGCAAGCATACAAAGCCTATAACAAAAATCAAATTGCTGAAATAGAAAAACACAATGAAATTTTACATGCGCCACTTTACAATATTGAGAGCAATGGTGGAGGAAGCGCACGCTGCATGATGGCTGAAATATTTTTAACTCCTAAAGCAAAGTCTGCCGAATCAAAATAATGGAGTTGTTATTGTTAATTTAAACAATAAAAAAGCCGTTTTACTGAGAAGTAAAACGGCTTTTTATTGTCAAAGTGAAAATATACTAAAAATCTTGTTTAGCTACACCATCTTTTATTGCTTGTAAAGCAGTTTTTTCGCCCATAATAGCAGCCATTTTATTGCCTTTGCCATCATGACCTTTAGCCATGTATCCACCTTTTGCAGTTTTTGAAACTACTGCATCGTGCATAGGCACATTTTTTTCTTTTGTTTTTAGGCAATAAGCCTTAATCATTTTTGAAGTATCCATTTTTTATTATTATTGAACAGCGAATCTAACAACTTGACTGAAATAAAATAATTTTTAATAAAAAAGTTTATCACTTGTACGTGCTTTTATTTTAAATTTGGTTCGTAATTATTTAATAACTAGTAAGTAATGTGTTTTTTTGTATGAAATACTTTATTTGCCGATTTAATAAAAAAAAATAGTGGAATACAGATTAGTATTAATTTTTAACTAAAACAGATCAACCGTAATTAGATTATTTTGGTTGGTATTAAAGTGTCTTTTATTTCATTTAAGCAATTGATACAAATGCAGTCTTGGTATTTATTACTAATAAATTGGCTTGCTTCTTTTGTTAAAACCAAACCATAACATTGGCACTGCATAATATTTTCCATATTACAATCAAAAAGTTGTTGGCATTTCTCGCAAATTTTTTGCATGATACAAATATATTGTTTTGAACAGATTTTGCTGAATCTTATAGGTTTAAACGGTTTTTAAATTGAATGATTAATTTGTTTAATTTGCAAGCTTTAAAAACAATTTTGGTTTAAAATTATTCCATATAATAAAAACAGTTATAAAGTGCCATATCCGCAATCAATAGAACTTAAATTAGAGTTCAATCAAATAAAAGAATTAGTAGCAAAAAAGTGTATTTCAAGCCTTGGTCAACAATACATTGATAAAATAAAGTTTAATAATAAAGCAGATATTATTGAGAGAATGCTCATGCAGGTTAAGGATTTTAAAAATCTTTTAGAAACCGATACGCCTTTTCCTTCCGATCATTACCACGATGTTTTTCCTTATTTTAGAAAAGCAAAAATAGAAGGAATGTGGCTTTTGGAAGACGAATTGCATCAATTAAAATTAACGTTGCAATCGTTTTTGCAAATAGCTAAATATTTTAGAGATAGACCTGAAAAATACTTGTATTTACAAGCCTTGCTCGAAGGTTTAATGTACAACGATTTAATCATTAGGCGCATTGAAAGAGTTTTAGATAATGATGGTGCCATGAGGCCAAATGCATCGCCTGAGTTGGCTAAAATTTCGGGCAAAATTAACGAGAAAGAAAAAGAAGTTCGCAGGCGCATACAAAGCATTTACGATAAAGCAGCCAAAAATAATTACATAGCCGAAGATTTAGATATTACAATTCGCGATGGACGTTTGGTTTTGCCAGTTTTGGCCGAACATAAACGCCACATTGCAGGTTTTGTGCATGATGAAAGTAATACGGGGCAAACGGTTTTTATAGAACCAACTGAGTGCTTTGAAATGAATAATTTAATACGCGAATTGCAAATTGCTTACCGCAGAGAGCGTGAACGTATTTTATTAGAACTTACCGACCAAATTAGGCCTGAAATTCCTGAATTAGAAAAAAATATTCAGCGCATGGGTTTGTTTGATTTTATCAGAGCCAAAGCTTTATTTGCTATGGAATTAGCTGCCGATATGCCAGCCCTTTCCAAACATCCAAATGTGGTATTGCGAAATGCTTTTCATCCGTTATTAAAGTTAAATCACCAACGAAATAAATTAAGCATTGTTCCATTAAACATTGAGCTAAATGCTGAAAACAGAATTACAGTAATTTCAGGTCCAAATGCGGGTGGAAAATCGGTTTGTTTAAAAACAGTTGGCTTGCTGCAATACATGTTGCAATGCGGTTTTTTAGTGCCTGCAAGTCCTGATAGCGAAATGTGCGTGTTTAAAGACATTATGGTTGATATTGGCGATGAGCAAAGTATTGAAAACGATTTGAGTACATACAGCAGTCATTTGTTACGTATGAAATACTTTACCGATTTTGCCGATGGAAAAACCCTGTTTTTAATTGATGAATTTGGTATGGGAACCGATCCTCAGTTTGGTGGTCCTTTGGCTGAAGCTATTTTAAACCACATCAATCGTAAAAATAGCTTTGGAGTAGTTACAACGCATTTTAGTAATTTGAAAAATTTTGCCAATAATACCAAAGGTTTGGTAAATGCAAGTATGCTTTTTGATAACGAAAAAATGCAACCTTTGTATCAATTAGAAATGGGTAAACCAGGCAGTAGTTATGCTTTTGAAATAGCAACTAAAACAGGTTTAGCACAAAGTATTATTAATTATGCAAAAGATAGGGTAGGAGTGAAGCAAAAACGTGTTGACGATTTATTGGTTGAGGTAGAAAAAGAACAAAAACAAGTAATTGATTTGCGCCAGCGTTTTGCCGAAAAAGAAGCCAAGGTAAATGCTTTAATGGAGCAATATGCCAAGCTGAAAGAAGAAATTGAAACCAATAGAAAACAACTCATAAAAGAGGCAAAACAAGAAGCCTTAGCTATCATTACCGAGGCTAATAGCAAGGTAGAAGCAACTATTAGGGAAATAAAACAAAATCAAGCAGATGCGGAAACCCAGCGCAAGGCAAGAACTGAAATAAAGGAACAAATTCAAGAGTTAAAAGAATTTACCGAAAAAGAAATAGCAGCCGAAAAACAACAAGCTCCTAAACATATTGATGCAGCTATTTCAGTTGGTGCGGCTGTTATGGTTGAAGGGCAACAAAGCGTAGGCGAGGTTTTAGAAATAAATAAAAATAAAGCCGTGGTTGCTTTTGGCGATTTGAGAACTACTGTGGCAATTAACAAACTACAAGTGGTTAGTAAAACCAAGCAAAACGAACTTAAAAAAGCAGTAGAAGGTGTAAACATGAACACTAAAATGAAAGATTTTAGTCCTGAGTTAAACCTAATTGGCACACGTGGCGAAGAGGCTATGAAACGCTTAGAAGTTTTTATTGATGATGCTTATTTATTAGGCGTAAAGCAGGTTCGAATTGTGCATGGAAAAGGTTATGGCATTTTGCGCAATTTGGTACGCGATACTTTAAACCGAAATCCATTGGTTTCTAGTTTGCAAAACGAGCATATTGAATTTGGTGGAGATGGCGCAACCATTGTCATGATGAAAATGTAATTTTTGGCTTTTTATAATTATAAATTAACCAATTGTTTTGTTATTTTTGTTATTTCGATAGAAGATTATGGGTTTGAACAGGAAAATTTTATTAGCAGATGACCACGTAATAATCAGGCGCGGACTAAAAGTTTTAATTGATAATTACTTTGGAGCATCGGAGTGGATTGAAACTGACAATACAAAGAATATAATCGAGTTAATTAAGAGCAATAATTTTACACATATGGTGCTCGATATGCAACTATATGATGCAAATATTATTGATATCTTAGCACAGGTAAAAGAACTTAAACCTAAAATTCCTATCTTAATTTACACCATGAGTTCGGAAGATATTTTTGGTCCAAGAGCTCATAATTTTGGTGTCAATGCCTTTGTAAGTAAACAAAGTAGCGAAGAAGAGGTGATTAAAGCATTTCATCAGTTTTTAGATAATAAACTATACTTTTCAGAACATTTACTTGATTTACTTAATAATCAAAATATTAATAATCAAAATAATAATAACCCACTGAACAGTTTGTCTGAAAGAGAATTTGCTGTACTTGGTTATTTACTTAAAGGAGACTCAATAAAGGATATTTCGGATAAACTTGATTTGAAACCTACTACTATTGCTACTTATAAGGGTCGTATTTTTGATAAGTTGAGAGTTAATAATATAATTGATTTAAGAAATATAGCTGATGTTTACAACTATAAATTAAATTAAGAATGATTTTTAGAGGTTATCATAATAAATTTTTTTCAACTTGGTTTTTAATAATGTTTATAACATTATTTAATCCTCTGAATGCCCAGCATAAGAAATATTTTTTACAACATTTTACTCAAATAAATGGATTGCCTCAAAATAGTGTTAACCAGTTATATTTTGATGGAGATAATTACCTATGGATAGCTACCGAAGCAGGGTTATCAAGGTTTGATGGAGTTGGGTTTTATAACTTTAATAGTGTTAATACTCCAATTATTACAAATGAAAGGTTTAGATGGATTTTACCTACCTCAGACAAAAAAAAAATAATAGCTTCAAATGCAGAAGGTACAATTTATGAGATCAAGCACAACGTACCAAATAAAATAAATGGCGTTAAAAAAACAACTAAATTGTCTTACCTTTTAGGAGGTATTCCTTCCTTAAAAAATTTCTTGTTTTTTAAATCTGAAGCAAACAATGTTATATCAAGTTGGAGGCCATTTCCTGTTAGAATTGTTTCTCTTAATGAGTATTTGTTTTATGTTGTTGGGAAAAAGTATATATACAAGTTCAAAGAAAAAAAGGCAATTGATAGTGTTTTAATTAAAAATATTTCAATAGAAAGTTTATTCAAAATAAAATCTAACTTATATTTTCAGAATAGTAAAGGAAAAATTTTCTTGGTCAACTTTACTAATAAAAAAATTGAGGAATGTGTGCTTGATGATGGAAGGTTGTTAAATAACCTCAAACCAAAAATAGTTTTTAAAAGCCATTTAAATGAAAGTTACTTAATTCAAAGAAATTTTATTTTCAAAATTGAATGCAAATCCGATAAATTGTTATTTTTAGAATTAGTAACTGATCAGGTTCCAATTGATTTTGAGGTTAGTGGAATTGAAATAAATAAGCGCTTAGGTATACTGGCATTATCTTCTAAAACAGATGGTTTTTATTTATTGAGGCCTAATTATTTTAGAAATCAAATAGTTAAAATAAAAGGAAAACCTTCAGTAAGGTCGTTTTATGCATTAGATAAGTTGAACGATACAAGTGTTATAACATCTTTTCAGTTTCAATTTAGTAAAAATTCTTTAAATTATTTTAAACTTCATGATAAACTGGTTAATCAAGAAGTAATTTTAGTAAAAAATAATAATATTTGGTTTGGAATAGGTGATTCATTATTTAGATATGATTTAATTTTAAAAAAGCATTTTTTTTGGAATAAGTTAAATGATCCTATAACTAGCATAAGTGTTTATGGCGATAGTATTTGGATTGGGTGCCAAAATTCAATTAATTTATTAATTAAAAAGAAAATAATTTGGAGGCAAAATTTGCCTCCAAATTCATCTTCTCCAATTCAATCTATTGTTGTAATTTCAAGTAATATTGTATATTTTTCAAATTGTAAAGGCTTTCACCAAATTAGTATTTTAAAAGGAAAGATCAAGGTTGTTACTCTAATTCCTAATATATGTTTTAGAGATATTTATAAGTTTAATAAATTAATTTTTTTAACTAGTTATGGTAATGGTTGCTTTGTTCTTAATGGCAAAACGATTACAAAACTAAGTCTAGATAAGCGTAATTATTTACTTAAAAGTCATAGTATCCAAATCGATAAAAATGAAAATATTTGGATTAGTACAAATAATGGCATTTTTCAAACTAAGCTTCAACAAGTAAACGATTATATAAACGGTAGTTTGTCAAAAGTTAATTATAATTATTTTAATGACGAAAATGGAATTCGAAATTCGGAATTTAATGGGGGATGTTATCCATCAAGTGTACAATTGGCGAATGGTAATATATATTTCCCTTCAATAAATGGTTTAGTAAGTTTTAATCCCAATGATTTAAAGTTTTTGTCCTTAAAGGATAATATTTTTCTTGATCAAATTGATATAAATGGTGAGGTAATTCCTATTGAAAATAATTTAATATTAAAACCTAATAGTGAAATATTAAATATATACTTCAGTTCACCGTATTGGCATAATTCATATAATGTAAATTACCAATATATGTTAGAGGGTTTTAATAGCACTTTTGTAAATCTGATAGAAGGTAAGCAACATATAAGTTTTACCAATTTAGCCGCAGGTAAATATAAATTAATAATTAAAAAAAGTGATGGTTTAAGCGGAGATGTTGCTGTAAAGGAGTTATTTATTACTGTTCAAAAAAGCTTTCACGAAACATGGTGGTTTATATCAATTGTCATTATTCTTGTTTTATTAACGTTAATTAAATTCGTTAAAATGTATAATAAACATTTAGTGTTTCAAAATACCGTATTAGAAAATAAAGTTTTTGAAAGAACAAAAGAACTAGCTGACATAAACACATTTTTATTAAATGCAAATGAACAATTATTAGAGAGTGAAAGGAAACAGAATAAATCGATAAATTTGAAACGCAAGTTAATTGCTATTTTAACTCACGATATTATTACACCATTAAAGTTTATTTCAATGGTAGCGAGGAATAGTAAATCAATTAAAAGTGAAATTGAGTATAAGAACTTGTTAAATGATATTGACCATACTTCGTTAAGACTTTATGAAAATGCTCAAAACATTTTAAATTGGATAAAGTATCAAAGTTCAATTATTAAAGTTCAAAAAACAAATGTTCCTCTTTATGTAATTGTTGATGATGCCGCTGAGTTACTAAAGGATCTTGTTAAAGTTAAAAATAGTGTAATAATTAATAATATTGACCCTGATTTTTTCTTGTTTACAGATAAAAATATTCTTTCAATTGTAATTCAAAATTTAGTTTCAAATGCGGTTAAACATAATACAAACGTTAAAATTGAAATATCATTGGAATCGGACAAACAAAATGGCTTGTCAAAAATTGTTATTGCAGATAATGGCAAAGGTATTAGTAATGAAAGTCTAGAACTTATTAACGACATTATTGAAAAGTACAGCACTTACAAAATAACTGAGAATAGTACAGGAAGTGGTTTAGGTTTTATTATTGTTACTGAGTTGTTATCATTACTTGGGGCCTCCTTTACTGTTCAATCTGATTTAAATGGAACTATAATAACCATACTATTAAAATAAATTTATATTTATTACCAAGAAGTAGGTCGTTTTGCCTTTTGGTGTATTTTTATTAATTTTGCATCAAATCTTTTATTTTATATGTATCTTATCATACTTTTTTCCATTTCTTTAATTTTAGTAATTATTTACGGATTTTTCAGACTGTTTATTTTTACCAAAAGTCAAGCTAGTAGGGTTTGCAAAATTTGTCAATCCAGCGATACTGAGCGTGTGGCAAGAAGCGAGATGGCAAAAAAGCTTTTTTCATTAAAACATTTACATAAATATTGGTGTAGAAAATGTGGTAATAATTTTTATTTAAAAGTGCATTAGTTAACTAATAATTTAAGTATTTGTTGTGTATCATTACCTATAAACTTGCAATAGTAGATACCAGGTTTGAAATTGGTAAGCTTAAGTTGATTTTTTGTTTGTTTGGTTTCCTCTGTGAGCATTACTTGTCCTTGAGCATCATATATTAGTACCTTTTCGTATTTTGTTAGGTCACAATTAAAGTTCAGAACATTATTTGCAGGGTTAGGGAATATTTTAATTTCAGCATTTAATTTAGTTATGTTTTTTACTCCTACCTCGTTTTTTACTTTCAATACAAATAATCCTTCACTGATATCACTAGCCAAAATATTGCCACTTGGCAAATAAGGCCAAACTCCCCAACAACCGTGAAAACCATTATAAACACCTTCTGCATTTAAAGGATAAGTATCGTAATAAGCATGTGTTTTAGGATTAAATGGGTTTGTTAAATCATAAACATATACCCCATCTTCATAACTTGATACAATAGCCATATTGTTTTTCCAATAGGCATTGTGAGGCAAAGCATTTGGGTGAGAATTGAAATAAACAATTTGTCGAGGATTATTTATATCGCTGATATCAAAAATTTTTATTGGTGAGCCTTGGTTTTCGTCAGTGAACATTATCTTATCTCCTTTATCATTTAACCAACTGCTATGATTGGTGCCCATTTGAGGGTAATTAGTTATGGTTCCTAAAAGTTTTTGATTATTTAAGTTTGTTAAATCAATTATGAATAAACCAGCTTCATAGCACGAAAGATACACAGTATCGTTTCTGCTATACATTTCATGAACTTTACTAAATTGAGGTTGTCCAAAACCATTTACAGGTATTTGTAAACTAGCTAATTTAGTAGGTATTACAGGGTTTTCAATAGAAAGAATATCCATGGCAGAAAATCCGTTTTTTAATGAATTTTGACAAACATATAAACGCTTACTTTTAGCTTCAACAAAAATGGTATGTGCTTGCACAATTAATGCATCACTTCTATATACTTCATGAACTGAGTCAGGTAAATATTGTAAGTCTAAAATTTGTAAGCCACCAAAACTTCCAGAACGCTCCGAAACAAAATAGGCATAATGGTCGTAAATTTCTACATCTCTATTAATTGAACGCTTGGAGTAACCATCAAAAGTTGCTACTAATTTAGTCAAAGTTGGTTTTGTAACATCAAAAAAATAAAAACTATCATTACCTAAAAGTATGGCATATTCTTTTTTCGAAATGGAGTCGTAATAACCACCTATATCATTCCAAAGTTGATCCCCATCTATTGTGGTTAGGCTTGTGTTATTCCACTGCGCTAGTAATTCCATATTCATACTTTGTTGGGCATGAGTGTTGTTTATTATGAAAAAACAACAAAAAAGTAAATAGAAATGGCGCATGTTTGAATGAAGTTATTGTTTTAAAAATTTTTGTTTTAGACTGGTTTTACTGCCATTCAACTCTAAAATATATAATCCATTACTCAAATCGCTAATGTTTTCGGTATATAAAAAATTAGATTTAAATTGGTGGCTAAAAGTTTTTAATACTTTTCCATAAAGGTCTGTAATTTTTATAGAAAAATTATCATTATAGTTAGATTCTAAAGCAATATTTAAGTCGGTAATAGCGGGGTTGGGGTAAACATTAATAAATGAGGTAAGATTTTCTGTTTTATCATTCAGTATTCCACTATCAGCTTTGAGTACAAAAATACCATTTGTTCTGTCACTAGCTATAATGTTTCCGCTTGGTAAGTAAGGCCAAACACCCCAACAGCCAGCAAAGGTTTGAGTATAATCGCCAATTGCATTTTGAGGATAAGTATCATAAAAGGCTGCTAATTGTGGTTTTTTGGTATCAGCAATATTCCATATAAATACACCATCATGGTACATTGAAGCTACTGCAAAACTTCCAAACCAATAGGAGTTATGCGGAGTTGCCCAGGTGTTGGAAATAAAATAACTTTCTATTCTTGGTGCTTGAATGATGCTAATGTCAAAAATTTTAATGTTGGACCCTATGTTCTCATCTGTAAACATTAAATAATTTCCATTTTTATTTAACCATGAAGAGTGGTTATAAGCCGCTTGTGGGTAATTAACAATAGTTCCCAAAATTATTTGGTTATTTAAATTCCTTAAATCGTAAATATATAAACCAGAATAACCGCACGATAAATAAGCGGTATCGTTTCTTACATGACTTTCGTGAACCCATCTAAATGCAGCTTCACCATTTGAACGAACGGGAACATAAAGTTTGGCTAAAAATTTTGGATTTTCTGGATCTTCTATCGAAATAATGTCCATAGCCGATTCTTTTAAGTTGCCATTTGTCCAATTGGCATATTTATTAGAACACATGTACAAGCGTTTGCTTTTGGCCTCAATAAATATACTGTGGGTGTTTATGGCTAAAGAACTGTCTTCGTATACTTTATGAACTGAATCGGGCAAATATTGCAAATCATAAATTTGCATTGAACTTCGGTTTTGGTCGGCTACACAATACACATAATGCTGGTAAATTTCGTAATCGCGGTTAATCACACCTTTTACCGAACCATATTCTACATCCAACAATTTAATTTGTGTAGGAATGGTAATATCAAAAAAGTAAATGCTATCGGTGCTTCCAGCAATAATGTATTCTTTTTGATTAAGGCTATCGTAATAACCAATTAAATCATTCCAAATATTTATTGAATCAACCTTGTTTAAATTAGGATTATTCCAATTACTTAGCAACTGCATTCTATATGCTACTTGGCCATTTACCTGGATTAGAAACAAAGATAGAAATATTAGAATTGGAAATTTTTTCATACTAATATTTAATAAACTTTTTAAAACGATAATCGCCTTTACCATTGAATAAAAACATTATATAAACACCTTGTCTATAATACGCAGTTTCTGTAATTAATAAATTTGATTTACAACTAAAACCATCGCAAAATGAAGGATCAACATACAAACTTTTATAATACATGATTGCGCCATATTGGTCCACTATGTATAGGTCTGCTGTAGCAGCATTATTTTGTAATTGAACAAACGAAAAGTTTAAATTATCATTGGTGATGGTGGGGTAAATATCAAATTCTAAACCAGAGCATGATCCATCTCTCCATTGCCCTTGAAGGATGCCATTTTGCATCTCTGCTGAACAAATGTTTCTATAAGTTTTTCCATCGCAAGCACACACAGGTTTGTAGCTTGCATCAGGACATTGAAACTGTAAATTAATTTTTGAACTATCTATACAAAATTGGGCAAAACTACTTTGAAATATTAAAACCGATAAAGCAAGTGTAAAAATAAATTGGAGTATATGTTTGGCCTTCATTTTTTTATTAAGTACTTTTTTGTTTAAACTATTTTGATTACGAATATAAAACATAATTTATCAACTAGCTTAATTAACTGAATAAATCAATATTTTTACCAAAAACATATTTTATTATTAAGCAATTTAGAATGTTGAAATAATTATTATTGTGAACATAAATGAAAAAAATTTACATCATCCGTCATGGCGAAACAGAGTTTAACAAACTTTCTATAGTTCAAGGCCAAGGCGTTGACACATCATTAAACGAAACTGGCATTAACCAAGGACTACAGTTTTTTGAAAAATATAAAACCATTCCTTTCGATAAAATATACGTATCAAATTTAAAGCGCACTCAACAAACCATTCAGCCTTTTATTGATTTAGGTATTCCTTTTCAAAAACTAGGTGGATTAAACGAAATTAGTTGGGGCGATTTTGAAGGAAAAGCACAAGATTTTAAAGAACGTGAATTTTACCAACATGCAGTAAACTCATGGAATAGTGGTAATTACGATGTGGCTGTAGCCAATGGTGAAACGCCTAACCAAATGCAAGCAAGGCAAAAAGAAGCATTAAAAATAATTATGGCTAATGAACAGGAAAACACCATTTTAATTTGCATGCATGGCCGTGCTATGAAAAGCTTGGTTTGCACTTTATTAAACGAACCTTTAAAAAATATGGACAACTACGAACATAGAAATACTTGTTTGTATCTATTTAATTTTGAGGATGAAAAATTTAGTTTAGAGTTAGCCAATGATGTTTCGCATATAAAAGATTGAGCCACTGATAACACAGATTTTTTAGAAGGATTGTAATAAAATATTTCAAATAAGTTTGTTAAATATACTACCTTTTTTATTGAATTATTTAAACATAATAAAATGTTATGCTGCAAGCATCTTCCTTGAGTAAAAATTTGCTTTCCATTAACAAAAAACTAACTTTGTTTATCATCGTTGAGCAATGAGTAATTTTGATTTAAACAATTATGTGTATATAACTTCAAATCCAAGTCGAAGAGTTTTTTATATTGGAGTAACTAATTCATTAGAAAGAAGAATAGCGGAACATTTTAATAACAAAGGTAATTCTGAAACTTTTGCAGGTAAATACTACTGTTATGAATTAATTTATTTTGAAATATTTAACGATATAAAAAAAGCAATTTGCAGAGAAAAAGAACTTAAATCTTGGTCGAGAGAAAAAAAGCTAGAGTTGGTTAAAGCAGTAAATCCAAAATTGAAACGTTATGATGTTTTATAAGTTTAGCAATCAATCTTGTGGTTTAAGGAAGATTCCTAAGGAATGACTTGTATTATTAAACATATAATCTTCATACTACAAACATAAAATAGTAGTTTGTAATTAGTGTTATCTGTATAATCTGTGGCTACTTTTCTTTCAAACCATTTATCAAAAATCAAAATTCTGCAATCAAAAATCGTTTATCATTGCTTTACTAATCTACTAAAGTATGATAAAAAAATACCTTTTCCCATTCACGTTTTTGGCTGCAATTGCTTGCAATCAAGCACCTAAAAACGAACAAAAAAAACTAAGTATGTTACCATATCCTAAAACTAAAACTGTAAATCAAACCGATAATTACCACGGAACTAATATTAACGACCCATACCGTTGGTTAGAAAACGATACTGCTACCGATGTAATTGATTGGGTAAAGGAAGAAAATAATGTAACCCAAAACTATTTGGGCCAAATTCCTTACCGTACTCAAATAAAAAACCGTTTGACCGAAATTTGGGATTTTCCAAAATATTCAAGTCCGTTTAAAGAAGGAGATTGGTATTATTTTTTTAAGAACGAAGGTTTACAAAATCAAAGCATTTTATACCGCCAAAAAGGTCTAACAGGTGAGCCTGAAGTATTTTTAGATCCTAATAAATTAAGCGATGATGGAACAGCTTCCTTGGCTAGTTTTACTTTTAGCAAAGACCATAAATATTGTGCAGTAGGAGTAGCGCAAAGTGGAAGCGATTGGAACGAAATTTTTGTAATGGATGTGGCTACTAAACAAAAACTTGCCGATAAAATAGAATGGGTTAAGTTTAGTGGTGCTACTTGGAAAGGAAATGGTTTTTATTACAGCCGTTACAATGAACCTGCCAAAGGAAAAGCATTTAGCAATGCCAATGAGTTTATGAAAATTTATTACCATAAAATGGGAACTGCACAAAGTGCTGATGAATTGATTTATGAAGATAAAAAACATCCTTTACGTTATTTCAATGCAGGCATTACCGAAGATGAGCGTTTTATGTTTATAAATATAAGCGAAGGAACTAGCGGTAACGAAATTTTGATAAAAGATTTAAGCAAAAACGAAAAAGTATTTAAAACGCTTTTTAAAGGTTTTGAAAATAATTACAGTGTGGTTGATAATGTTGGCGATAAAATATTAGCTACCACAGATAAAGGCGCGGCTAAATACCGATTAATTGAAGTTGATCCAGCTAATACAGATGAAAAAAATTGGAAAACTATTATTCCTGAAAGTGCAGATTTACTAGAGGGTGTAAGTTATTGGGGTGGTAAATTATTTACTACTTATTTAAAAGATGCCAGTACTAGAATCTATAAATTTAATGCAGATGGAACAGGAAAAGAAGAAATTACATTACCGGGAATTGGAACTGCAAGTGGAATAGGTGGTAAAAAAGACGATACCGAAACCTTTTATACTTTTACTTCATTTACCAATCCGGGCGAAATTTACAAGTACGATTTAAAAACAGGTAAATCGGAATTATTCCGCAAAACTGAAGTAAAGTTTAATGCCAATGATTTTGAAACCAAACAGGTATTTTATACCAGTAAAGATGGAACCAAAGTGCCTATGTTTATTATGCACAAAAAAGGTTTGAAACTAGATGGAACCAATCCAACTATGCTTTATGGTTACGGTGGATTCAATATTTCGTTAACACCATCTTTTAGCGTAAGCCGAATTATGTTTTTGGAGCAAGGTGGAGTTTACGCCATTGCAAGTTTACGCGGTGGTGGAGAGTATGGCGAAGATTGGCACAAAGCAGGAATGTTAGGCAAAAAACAAAATGTATTTGACGATTTTATTAGCGCAGCTGAGTTCTTAATTAGTGAAAAATATACGTCAAGTAATAAGCTTGGAATTAATGGTGGTTCAAATGGTGGTTTATTGGTTGGTGCTTGTATGACTCAACGTCCTGAATTGTTTAAAGTGGCCATTCCTGCAGTTGGCGTGTTAGATATGATGCGTTACCATAAATTTACCATTGGTTGGGGTTGGGCTGTAGAATATGGCAGTAGCGATAAAAAAGAAGATTTTGATTGGTTGATAAAATATTCGCCATTGCATAATGTAAAGCAAGGAGTAAAATATCCAGCTACTATGATAATGACAGCAGACCATGATGATAGGGTAGTGCCTGCTCATTCGTTTAAATTTGCAGCAGAGTTACAAGCTAAAGCTGATACTTTAAACCCAATTTTGATTAGAATAGATAGCAAAGCTGGCCATGGTGCTGGTAAACCAACTACTAAATTAATAGAAGATGCTGCCGATATGTGGAGTTTTGTGTTATGGAATTTAGGTGTAAATGAAGTGAAAAAATAGTTGCAATAGATTCAAAAATTAGCCACAGATTAAACAGATTTTACAGAAAATTTTTCTTTTATAATTCTGCTAAATCTGTGGCTAAAAGTTGTATAAAAAATCACTAACCAATTTTAACCGAAGTCATGGTTAATGAGCCAGCCACCGCTTTGTCGTTAAATAAAGTAATATGGTCATTATTCGATTTTAAAGCCAAGGTGTAGAGTAGAGGCAAATAATGTTCTGGCGAAGGAATAGCCAAGTCAAATGCAGTACCCTGCGATTTAAAATTTATCAATTGTTGGTGGTTGTTATCTAAAATATATTTTTTCATTTTAGTGCTCGCCTCTATTGCCCAATCGAAAGCATAGTTGTCTGTATTCATTTTGTCCCAAGCTATTTTGCCTAAATTATGAACCATATTACCGCTGCCTATAATGAGCACACCTTTTTTGCGCAGAGATGAAAGTTCTTTAGCCAAATCGTAATGGTATTGCGCAGGTTGGGTATAATCAATACTCATTTGAATAACCGGAATATCAGCATTGGGGTATAAATGTTTAATTACACTCCATGCACCATGGTCAAGTCCCCATTTTTCATCTAAACCAATTGTTGTTTTTTTGATGATTGATTTTGTTTCGATAGCCAAATCTTTGCTGCCAGGTGCAGGGTATTGTACATCAAATAATGCTTGAGGAAATCCACCAAAATCATGAATAGTTCGTGGGTGATTCATGGCAGTTACAAAGGTTCCGCTCGTTTCCCAATGAGCCGAAATACATAAAATGGCATTTGGCTTTTGAATGTCTTTTCCAATAGTTCTAAATCCAGTTACAAATTCATTTTCTTCTATGGCGTTCATAGGACTTCCATGTCCCAAAAACAAAACTGGCATTTTATCAGAATTGCCAAAAGGTGCAGTAATGCTGCTTAATTCATTTATTTTCATGGCGGTGCTTGCTAAGGGAAAAAGGGCTAAAGTTTTTATAAAATGTTTCCTATCCATTTTCTTAAATTTATTTGCTAATCAAAGGTCAGTTAATTTTATGGTAAATAGTATTGGTTTATGTAAAATAAATAAGATATTAAATTAGTTGCTATCTTAATGAAATTTTTTCTTATCCTGCGTAGTGATTTGTTTGTATTCCTATCACAATGTAATTATTAGTTACTGCTAATTCGCTATTTGTTTTGTTTAATCGTTAATAAAAAGTGGAGCCATCATTTTTGGATCATAATCCAAATCAGTTCGAAATCAAAAAACTTATTAAAGACTTGAAAAGTTTTCACTTCAACAATTATTTCAAAAGATTTTTATACCATTAAAAATTCACAAATTGTAGAATTGCAATTAGTCATTCAGTAGGAATCTCCCTTGCATGGCAACCAAGTTAGCTAATGGATAAGTGATTTCTTTTTTTCTGCTTTCTTTTTCCTTAGATGAAAAAGAAACAAAAAATCAAGGCAAAAAAATGCTTCCACGCACATGGCCTGGGCTGGCCCGCTTTTTTGCCAGCCCCACTCACATCGCTAATGGAATAATTTTTATATAATTGAGTTTTCTTTAGCAAAACCCATGCTTATTATATTCTGCTAGGTTTTTATTTTTTTAAAAAATAAATTGTTAAGTAAAAATTCAATGCTGGCGAAGTTGAGAACCTACTAGTTTTTCTTGACATCGAACTGACTTTAGCAACACAAATGTTTTAAATTAAACCAAAACACCCTATGTTTGAATTACATTTCCAATAATTGGAGAAACCCAAAACAGCAAACATGAAAACCTTACAGCAAACTTGCCAAATTATAAATAGCAAAAATAGCAAACTTTTTGGGGTATTGTTTCTGATGCTGTTTATACAAAGCTGTATAAAAGAAGAATACGATAAGGTAGAACATAAAACCAATTATTATTACTTAACAACAGCGCAGCTTAACCAAACACCTTATTTTACCAACCCAAACTTTGACACCATAAGTTTTGCTAGCGATAAAGGCGATACTTTAACCTTTGTAAAAACCAAAACCGATACAAATTGGTACTGCGAAAATGGCTCAGGAAACCCAAATACAGGCTACGATGAAGATTGTTACCAAACCATTCACAATACTTATGCAACTATTAAAGGTAATGGGAGTTTTGATGTGAAGCATGTTTTTAAAGATGGACCTTATAATAAATTTATTGAGATAAGTTTTAATAATACAGCTATATTTATTAATGATTGGATTATAGAAGATAAAACCTATCCAACATACATTGACAACATATCAATTCGAAATAAAAATTTTACATATTTAACAAGAGTAACAATTAATAATGGGATAGAGAATACTGCATTAACTTATTTAAACAAAAAGTATGGCTTATTTTACTTTGAAGATTTAAAAAGTAATACCCAATATTTAATTCTTAAATAAATGCAAAGCAAATAATCCATTTAACCCATAAAACAAAAAAAGGTCAGCTCGCGCTAACCTCTTTTAAAAATTTTATCTATGGACCATAGTCCATAAACTATTAACTAAATCACGCAAGGCATGAATTAACTAACAGCTACCACTCGAGTAATTTCGGGCAAAGCACTTTTAATTCCATTTTCAATGCCTGCCTTCATGGTAATATGGCTAATATCGCAGCTACTACAATTGCCAATTAAACGCACATGCACTTCCATTTCATCAGTTACATCAACCAATTCAACATCGCCACCATCGGCTTGTAAAAACGGACGCATGCTGTTTAAAGCAATTTCTATTTTATCTCTCAACGAATCTGTCATTCTTAATTTTTTGCTTTTTACAAATCTATTATAATAACACTAATTAGCACCAACTGTTTTTTCTTCGGCCGGAGTTGAGTTAATTATAGATACCAATTGCGCTACATTTTGAGCCACTTTTGAAAATGCTTTGTAAACAGGGCTGCATTGGTCTAATGCCGCAGGTTTACCAGAATCGCCACCCTCGCGTACACTCATGTAAATAGGTATTTGACCCAACAAACTTACTTTTAACTCGCTAGCCATGCTTGCGCCACCATCTTTACCAAAAATATAATACTTATTATCAGGCAATTCCTCAGGAGTAAAATAAGCCATATTTTCAACCACACCTAAAATTGGCACCTTAACGGGGGTCATGCTAAACATGGTTGCAGCTTTATAAGCATCGGCTAAGGCTACAGCTTGTGGCGTAGTAACCATTACAATTCCGGTTAAAGGCACTACTTGCAACATGGTTAAATGAATATCGCCTGTTCCAGGAGGTAAATCTAAAATTAAATAATCTAATTCGCCCCAATCACAATCGTTTACAAATTGGCGTAAAGCCGATGAAATCATAGGGCCACGCCAAACTACAGCTTGCTCAGGTTTTATTAAAAATCCAATGGAAAGCAATTTGATACCATATTTTTCAATTGGAATCATGTATTGTTTGCCATTGATATCGCGCATTTGAGGTTGGCTATCCATTTCGCCAAACATCATTGGTACACTTGGACCATAAATATCAGCGTCCAACAAACCAACTTTAGCACCTGTAGCTGCCAAAGCTATAGCCAAATTACTCGATACTGTTGATTTACCAACTCCACCTTTTCCACTTGCCACTGCAATGATATTTTTAACACCAGGAAGCGTTAATTTTTCAGCACGATTAGAGCTTACATTGGCGGTCATGGTAACAGTAATATTGGCCTTATCGTTTACCAACTTATGAATTGCTTCTTTGCAATCGGTTTCTATTTTTTCTTTTAAAGGACAAGCAGGAGTGGTTAATACAATGGTAAAACTAACATTTAAACCATCTACTACCACATCTTTAACCATGTTTAAAGTAACCAAATCCTTACGTAAATCGGGTTCTTGAACGGTTGATAATGCTTTAATTATATCTTCTTTTGTCATTTTGTTTTTATGTATTACAAATAAAGGTTTTTGTACCTAATGTTGTTTGCTGATTTTTATGCGTTGGTTTTATTATTAAGCTAAAATCATTTGTTTAATTATAAAAATTCAAAGCCAATATCTCTGCGGAAATATTTGCCATCATAATTAATTTTATTGGCGTTAGCTAATGAAATATTCACTGCATCGTTTACCGAATTCCCAAACGAAGTTATGGCCATAACCCTTCCGCCATTGGTAACTATTTCGTTATTTGAATTTAACGAAGTTCCTGCGTGAAATAACAATGAATCTGTTACTTGCTCAAAACCTGTCATTACTTTGCCTTTTTCATAATCGCCAGGATAACCTGCCGAAACCATCATTACGGTGGCAGTGGTTTTATCGCTAATCTTTAAGTCAATATTTTGTAACTCGCCTTTGGCTGTAGCCACCATTAATTCCACAAAATCGGTTTCAATTCTTGGTAAAACGGCTTCTGTTTCTGGGTCGCCCATGCGGCAATTGTACTCAATAACCATTGGCTCCTCGCCTACTTTTATTAAGCCAACAAAAATAAAACCAACGTATTTTATGTTTTCGTTTTTTAAACCTTGAACCGTTGGTTCAATAATGTTATCAATTACTTTTTGCATAAAAGCATCGTTGGCAAAAGGAACAGGCGAAATTGCTCCCATTCCTCCAGTATTTAAACCCATTTCACCTTCACCAATACGTTTATAATCTTTTGCCGTTGGCAATATTTTATATGAATTGCCATCGCTCAATACAAAAACCGAAAGTTCAATTCCGCTCAAGAATTCCTCAATAACTACTTTTGCGCTTGCAGCACCAAACTTTTTATCGTTTATCATTTGTTGCAATTCGCTGGTAGCTTCTTCTAAAGTTTGGCAAATTAGCACTCCTTTTCCGGCAGCCAATCCATCGGCTTTAAGGACAATTGGCATTTTTTGAGTTTTTAAATACTCAATTCCTTCTTCTAAATTTTGATTGGTAAAAGTTTTATAAGCAGCAGTTGGAATATTGTTTTTATACATAAAAGCTTTGCTCCAATCTTTGCTAGCTTCCATGGTAGCACCCATTTTATCAGGCCCTACAAATAAGGTGTATTTTAAATTTTCGTTTTCTTCAAAATAATTGCGCAAGCCCAAAACCAAAGGTTCTTCTGGACCAACAATTACCAAATCAATTTTATTTTCAAGGCTAAATTGGCCTACAGCTGCAAAATCGTTAGGATTTATTTTTATATTCTGACCAAATTGGGTAGTTCCCGCATTGCCAGGCATAATAAATAATTGTTTACATAACTTGCTTTGAGCTAATTTGTAAGCAAATGCATGTTCGCGTCCGCCAGAACCAATTAATAAAATATTCATTGGGCAAATATACCAATTAAGGCAAGCAATATGTATAAAACCTATTTGAGTTGATGAATATTAGTTAAGTTATTTTGTTATAAATAAAATTTGAAATTGCCACAAAAACAGATTTTTTTATTTAAACTTGCCTTCAATTAATCAAAAAAAAAAATGAAAAAAATATTTACCATTATTGCTGCTTTAGCAGTATTTACCAATTTAAGTGCACAAAGATACAAAGACAAAATTTTTACCGAAGTAGCCATGGATAGTGTTACTTATGGTTCAGCAAAGACATACACAGGTTCGCCACAAGAATTAAAAATGAACATTTTTCAACCAGTAGGCGATACTGCCACTAACAGACCTTTATTGGTTTTGGCTCATGGTGGTTCATTTATTGGTGGAAATAGGTATTTGCCTGATGTTACTTATTTATGTACAGAATTTGCAAAACGCGGTTATGTGTGTGTTTCAATCCAATACCGCTTAGGTGTTAATTTACAAGAAATATTGTTTGACCCAACTCAAGCCGGCCCACAATTTTCGAATGCTGTTTGGCGCGGAACTTTAGATGGCAGAGCAGCTGTTAGGTATTTAAGAGCTAATGCTAACAATTACAAATTTAGCTTAGGTCAAGTATATGTAGGAGGAGTTTCGGCTGGCGGTGTATTAGGTTTACATTTAGCATTTTTAGATACTGAAGCAGAAGTTGGAAACTCAAATCCACCAATTGACACCACTAGCATTGGTGGCATAGAAGGAACGAGCGGAACACCGGGACAAAGCTGGAAAGTAAAAGGTGTAATTAGTTTATGTGGTGCTTTAGGCGATGTAAATTGGATGAAAAACAATAAAAATGTTTCTATTTTTAGTGTTCATGGTACAAAAGACCAAACTGTTCCTTACAAAACAGATTATTTTTATGCTACCACTATTAAAGTGGCTCAGTTAAGCGGAAGTTTTGTGGTAGATTCAATGGCTAAAGTATTAGGAATGAAATCGGTGTTTTATACTTTTCAAGATGCACCACATGTACCATTTAGCCCAGGTGTTGGAACTACAGCAAGTAGTACTGCATACATGGATACAACTGAAGGTTTGTTAAGAGACTTTTTATTTGACGATATCAAAACAGCAGGTGTTGGTGTAAATAATGTATTAGCCAATAGCGATGTAAAAGTTTATCCAAATCCAGCTAAAGAAAATGTTTCGATTGAAACTAGTAAAGGTAACAACAATGTAATTACCATTTTAGACCTAAGTGGAAAAACCATTGAAACAATTAACACTAGCAAAACCATTACTATTTTAAATACTAGTAGTTTAACTTCAGGAATTTATTTTATACAAATAACCAATGAGTTTGGTAGCATTACTAAAAAATTAGTAATTGAAAACTAAATTTTAAAAAACAAATAAAAAAATAAAAAAATAAAAAAGCCGATTTAGTTTTTAGCTAAAGCGGCTTTTTTATTTGTTAAATAGTTCAAAGAAATAATTTAAAGCTAAATACCTATTAATCTAAAGCACTTACTTTTTTGCTGCTATATGTAGAGTCGGTTTTTATAAACTGAAAATTTTGCCATTTAAACTTAACTTTGGCTTCCCAAGTATTGGCAGTGGTATCGTCTTCGTTTCTTTCCCAATGGTAATTGTTTTTTAAAAGGTTATTGGGTTGACCTAATGTGTCGATTGGAAAAGTAATTTCATAACCATCCGAATAAACATCTCCATCTGCAACTCCTCCATCATCTATTTGTATTTTTACTTTAAAATTTTTCAGTAATAAATATTGACTACCATTCCAATAACCACAAGCATCAATTCTAGTAGTTACCCTTATAATATTATCTACGCTATCCAAACCTTTGTTATTAAATAATGCCATATCTAAATAACCGCTCATGGCAGCATTAATGGTATCGCTTTCTATTGGATAATAACTATAACTTGTGCTAGGATTAAAGGCATAAAAGCCCACCATTTGAAAGTTTTTAAGTATTTTTAAGTTCAATATAAATTGGTTGTTAGCATATTTATCAACCAATAATAAATACCTATTATTATAATGATTTAAGTAATTAGTAGCTAAAAACTGACTAGGAACATAACCAATAAATCGCTTGCCATTAAACGGAAAACTGACTTTACACCAGTAGCCATATACCCTTTTTAAAACCACTTGGGTGTTTAGTATTTCCAATACTTTTAGCGAATCTTTGAACGATTTGGTTTTGTAAGATGCCTTTGACTTGGTGCTTGGTGCACTGTAAACTGCTATTTCTTTATAGGCAGGTAAGTAGTAGTTACCAATTTCAGGTTTGCCTATTTCGCCAATAATAGCTTTAGTAATTAAACCCTTTTCATCGTATTGAGCCGATGCATAAAATGAAATAAATATAAACAGGATTACTAAAAACTTCATGCGGTAAAAATAAGTGATTGGAATTGTTTTTTTTGAATGGGTTAAAACCCATTCCAATTTATTTAAAAGGCAAAATGTTTTTTAAGGGCTGAAGCCCATTTTTTGAGGATGATAAAATGTTTGAATCAATTGGAATGGTATTTATGCCATTCTATTTTTATAAATGGGTAAAACCCATTTCAATTGATCAAAAGGTAAACAGTTTTATGGGCTAAAGCCCATTATCCAACTCTTTATTGTTTTTATTCACGATGGCTCTTTTCATTGTGTTTTTTATTCTTTGCAAGTTGTTGTTAATTATCATGTTTTTAATTTTAATACTATTTCCTTTCATTGTGACAAATGCAAATAAAAAAATGAAGAAAATACTCTTATTAGCTTTTGCTGTCCAATTATCTATGTTGTTAAATGCACAAGTATTAGTGCCTGAAAAAGAAACTATCGCTAATTCAGATGCAGGGCATAAAGAAATTGAAGTTGAAAAATCTTTGGATGGTTATAACTCATTTCCAATTGGGAATAAGGGTGTTTTATTAGCTTACAAATCGGTTGAGAAAAAAAAGAGTGGTTTTTATGATTTTAACATTACTAATTACGATACAGCATTTAATGAAGTTGCAAAATACAATGTTTTAGTTCCCAAAGAATACAGCATTATTGAGTATTTAACAGAAAAAGAATGTGGTTATTTTCTTTTGGCTAATGACTTGCTGGAACGCAAATTAGCTTCTAAAAAAAGACCAACTTTTCAGAATAGTTACTTTTTTGATTACACTATTGTAAAAATAGATTTGAATACCAATAAACTAACCACTTATAATGGTACAAATAACAGAGCTTTATTTTTGAATGAAATGAAAGTAGTTGATGGGAAAGTAATATTAATAGGAAGACAAGGGGCTTCAGAACGAAAAATAAATACAGTTCAAACGGCATCAATTGGTTTATTATTTGTGCCTGCTATATTTTATTCACCTAATTACGATCCTGCTATTATTACCATTGATATGAAAAGTAAAAATGTAATGAAACAAGTTGCTTTAAAAGACTATTTTAGAGGTGATGCAGGGATTTTAGCTACAAGTTATAATGAAAAAAATGGTGATTTCTCCGCTGTGATTAAGCATAAAGTAAAGAAAAAATCAAAGTATTTTTTACGAAATACCGAAGAGGGTGTACTTAAAAGTAATATCAATATTGATTTTCCAGAAAACATGGAAATGTTTCGAGCTAAAATGGAAGTGAAGGATAATAAAAAAGTTTTTGTTGCCACATATGGCGAAAAATGGGGTGGTAAGTTATCAGTTATGGATCATAAAACTGAGGGTATTTGTGTTGGATTATTTGAAAATAGTAACAAAGTAAATATGATACGTATTCCATGGAAAAAATTTGATAACACGATTACCACTTTAATTGGAAGTAATTCGTTTGATGACAATAAAAAATATAAAAAGGGTGATGCAGATGCGGAATTGGAGGTTACATTTAGTAGGATTATTATTAAAGATAATGAATATGTATTTTTAGGAGAAATTACAAAACCAAGATATTACTACATTACAACTACAATAACGGATAGCAAAGGAAGACAGTCTACAAAAACAGAAACTTATTATGATGGAATTCAAGTAATCGGTTTAATTAGTTTTGGTGTAAATTCAGAAGGAAGTTTGTTATGGGAAAATGCACATGAATATTTTGGTAATATAAGTTTCAAACTTGCATCAAGAGCAGATTTTTACCAAACTGGAGACGAGCAGTATACTTCAGTGTATGTTGATAAAAATAATATACCGCATGTTTACAGTTTCCTTAGCGATAATACCAAACCTTTATTATCTGAATTAAGCCAACCTTTAGGTATTAGAAATGGAGATGAAGCTAAATTTGTTTACAACTGGCAGTTAGGAATGCCCAAACTTTGGTATAAAGATAATTATTACTACCAAGGTTGTTCAATTGATGTATCTTATAAAACTAAAGTAGATGGTAAAAAAGTTAAATTAGAGAAATCAGAGAAAAAAATGGTAAAGTATTATTATACTTTCAACAAAATCAAAATTCCTGTTTTAGGCGAATAAAAAAATTGGCGATTTATTAAAAGAGGCTTTTTTCTTAGTTGGGAATAGCCTCTTTTTTTTGTGTTAATGCCCAATTTCAAAGCAGTTTAAATTTTAAATGATTTAGAATGGTATTTATGCCAATTGATATAAAAGCAGGCATTATAAAAACATACAACATTTAAATACTATTCCTCGAACCAATTTTCATCTATAAAAATCATATTAATAAAAAGTAAATGTAATCATTACCAATAAAAATGAACTTACTTTCGCAATTCAAAATCCATCATTTTCATGTTGAAAAAACCTTTGGTATCTGTATTATTAGCCGTTTACAATACTCCATTTGAACTGGTAAAGCGCGCTATAAATTCGGTATTGAAACAAAATATGCAAGATTTTGAACTCATTATTATAGATGATGGAAGCGATAATAAATATCGGCATGAAATGGTTATTTATACGTCTTTATTTCCATCTATTATCACTTATATTTATCATCCAAATTGCGGACAGGCTGAATCAATTAACCGTGGCATTATAAAAAGCAGCGGACAATTCATTACCATTATAGATGCCGATGACGAATTTAAACCCAGTCACTTAAGAAGATGTTTGGAACAAATGAAATATGCTGATTTAATTGCGTCAAAAACACAAACTATAGTTGACGATGAAGCAGATTATTATATTCCAGATAGGTTAGATACATCGAAGGTAATTCATGTAGATGATTGTATTTTGTTTGCAACGCTTTTTGGCAAAAGAGAAGTATTTGTAGACAATCCTTTCTATAATATGTATGGTGCTGATGCAAATTTTTATGAAAGGGTTTCCAATAATTATATTGTTAAAAAGGTTGATCTTCGTACTTATATTTATTATCGTAACATTCCAAATAGCACTTGTGCCAAATTAAAAAACAGCATTTTATAGGCTGAATAAACTTAATACAAATGTATAAACAATATATTTTTGCTTGTCTTTTTACAGGTGTTTACGATGTGAACCGTTCGGGAATATTACCCAATAATGATTATTCGTTAATTGAAAAATGGGCAAGTTCCATTACTGCTTTAAAACTTCATGGCATTATTTTCCATAATAGCTTTTCTGCTGAAACAGTTGCTAAATATAGTAATGAGTTTATCACTTTTGAAGAAGTAGCCTACAATCCTTCCTATAATTTAAGTGTATACCGGTATTTTGTTTACTTGGATTTTTTATTAAAAAATCACCACGAAATTGAATCGTTGTTTATAACTGACAGTACCGATGTAGAAGTAGTAATTAATCCTTTTGAGCAGCCATTGTTTAAAACTAATCCAACAGCACTATTTTGTGGCGATGAACCAACTACTTTAAATAATGAATGGATGATGAATCATTCAACCCATTTTAGAAATCAAATAACAGCATTTGCAGCATACGAAGAAAAATTTGCAAATGATACTTTACTTAATTGCGGAGTAATAGGTGGAAGCATAACTACCATGAAAGCTTTGTTGGATGAATTGGTGGATTTTCATAGCCAATTTAACCAAAATAATAAAACAGCTTATACGGGCGACATGGGGGCATTAAATTACATAGCTCGCAATCAATTTAATAATCAGTTAATTCATGGAGCTCCGGTAAATACTATATTTAAAGGTTACGAAAGTGATAATAATAGTTGCTGGTTTAGGCATAAATAACTACTCATTTTCCCGCTAATTTCGCAGATAATCGCAGAATTTTCCGCACTAAAGAATGCTGCCCGTTGTTGTTGCCGATAGCTATCGGCATCCTGACCAACAACATGTTTTCCCGAAGATTTCGCTGATAAACACAGAATACAATAAGTTAAAACCCATTTCAATTGAATGAAAAGGCAAAATGTTTTTAAGGGCTAAAGCTCATTGTGAGGATGATAAAATGTATGAATCAATTTTATGCTAATACCTTTTTACATGGGTTAAAACCCATTCCAATTGATTTATAAGGCAAACTATTTTTTAAGGGCTGAAGCCCATTTTTTGAGGATGATAAAATGTATGAATCAATTGGAATGGCATTTATGCCATTTTCTTTTTAGAATGGGTTAAAACCCATTCCAATTGATTTATAAGGCAAACTATTTTTTAAGGGCTAAAGCCCAATTTTTTGAGGATTATAAAATGTATGTATCAATTGGAATGGCATTTATGCCATTTTGAAAGGAAAGTAGATTTAATAAATTAGTTATTCTTTAAATTTTTGAAATCCATGATTTGAAATAAATTCATCAAATTCTTGAAAAAATGTATTGTTAAGGTGATGTTCCTCTTGGTTTTTAATATAATTTCTTACTGTTTCAATCATTGATTCAGAAACTGAAACTGCATAATATTCATCTTGCCATTCAAATTTTTGTTCTGTTATTAAGTGTTTGTTTATCCAAAAGGATGATTCGCCTTTAATCAATTGCATTATTTGCTGTATTGTTTGGTTGCTATTCATTGAAACTAAGCAATGGCAATGGTCACTATATCCATTTACATAGTCAATAAAAATACCTTTTTTATGAGCATTTTCTTTAATGTGGTTCCATACTTTTTGTCTAATTTCTTTGCTATTTAATAGTGGAACTCTATTTTTAGTACTCCAAACAAAATGGATATAAACCTTAATAAATGGCATAATAAGTTTACTGGTGTTTTTTCAATTGCAATATATTTATTTTTTAAAATCTTTCTTTTTAGAATAAGTTAAAACCCATTTCAATTGAATGAAAAGGCAAAATGTTTTTAAGGGCTGAAGCCCATTTTGAAGATTATAAAATGTTTGAATCAATTGTTTGCCAATTCCTTTTTACATGGTTAAAACCCATTCTAATTGATTTATAAGGCAAATTATTTTTTAAGGGATAAAGCCCATTTTTTGAGGATGATAAATGTATGTATCAATTATATTCACACAGCACTTCTAATTCTAATTATTTCTCTTTGATTATTGGATTGTTAACTTTTAGGCCAAAACTTTGGAAATAAAAATAAAATCATATCATTGTGCTTATAGCTAAAATCAAAACAGCAAATGAATTCAAATAGTATTGGTAATAACTTTTGCATCTTTTTTAGTTTAATTCTATTCGTAAATCAATATTAATGGCAATGCTAGCAGGTCTTCAATTTATTGTAAATACTTCATTACTCAAAAACAATAAGAGTGGTGAGGAACATGAACTGACGCTTTCAAGTGGTAAAACACCTCTGCTTTTATATAAACCTGCAAAAAAAGAAAAAGGACTTATCATTTCTCTTACAGGATTTTCCATGCATGGTTATCAAGATAAACGCATAGCCTTAGTAAATAATACCTTTGCAAAATTAGGATACCGTGTAATAACACCCAAAATAAATACCATTGATGACTTGTTGATTCATCCATCAGGAATTGATGAAGTGAAAGAGGTTATTAATCAAATTACGGGAGATTCATTTTTGAACCCAAACAAGTTTCTTCCTGCTGTTTTTGCTCCTTCTTTTACTGCTGGCATAGCAGCTTTGGCAATTGCCGAAATGCCTGTAAACAGTGTTTCTTCTTTTTGTTTAATAGGTGGTTTTTGTGATTTTGAATCCACCATTCAGTTTGCTTTAACCAACGAAAAAAATGCAGATGATTATGGCATGCATATTTTAATGAAAAACTTTTTGAAATATGAAGTGGGTAATAATTCTGCATTAGAAGCATTAATTCACACAGCCCTAGAAGATAATGGTTTGAAAAGAAAAGAACCATTACTGCCAAGCTTAATAGCCCAAACAGATGAAACTACAGTTGAATTGTATAACAAAATTAGATATAACACTGAATATAGAAGCGAAGTAATTATGCGAGCTTGGACAAAAATTCCTGATTTTGCTATTTGGAAAGATCGTCTTGATTTGTCGAAACATGCGCATAAAATTACTTGCCCCGTTACAATTATTCATGGAAAAGACGATAATGTAATTCCTTCTTCTGAGTCTATATTATTGTATTCATTGTTGAAAGACAAAAACCCAAATATACATTTAGAAGTATCAAACTTATTAGACCATGGAGATATGAAAGTAGGGTTTAAAATTTTTAGTGAAATTACTAGTTTGGCTAAGGCTTTCAACTATTTTATGGATCATATCCAATAAACTGAGCCATAGATTACACAGATAATTATAGGCAATGGGTTAAAACCCATCCTAAAGGGGCTGCCTATTGTTGTGTCTCCCGTCCAACAACTTATTTTCCCGCTGATTTTGCAAATAAACGCAGAATTTTCCGCACTAAAAATGCTACCCGTTGTTGTTGCCGATAGCTGTCGGCATCCTAACCAACAACTTGTTTTCCCGAAGATTCATGCAGAACCTAATGTTGTAAGTCATTGCAATAAACAAAACAATCTCAGGCAAACAAGCCTATTTCCATTTTTTTTCTTCATACTAACTGCTTATGTTAAAAGTTGAACTTAACACTTTTATTCTTCGTACTTTTTCTATTGTTACTTCTACCGATAATTATCTGGATGGCTCAGTATAAATTCAAAGTATGTAATCCCACAAGGCGAAATCAGACAAAATTATACTTCCACGCTCATCCTGAAAACTTTCGCATTGGAGTCAAGCCAAGGAAAACACTACTTGTCTAGCGGTAAACTTTAATTACAAAAGTCAACACCTCAATTGGTGGTAAAATGAATTTTTATGGATTTTCATTATATAATTTTAACTATTCAACATGGTTTTTTATTTTTTACTTTTAAAATTAAATTTCATTGGAGTTTTTCTTTTTTGTTATTAGTTTCACTTACAGAGGTGGTGGTTATCTGAAACAGAAAACACATTTGTCTGTATTTTAAATTAAACCAATATCATATTTAAAAAAAATCCCGCCTTCATTGCTGAAAGCGGGAATAAACTCTAAGGAATAAAAAACTATTTTTTTACAAAATTTCTGTTGATTGTTTTACCTTCTGTGGTTATTATTTGTAAATGGTAGGTTGCAGTAGGTAAGGTGCTTACATCTACCATTTCATTTAATGACTTTAAGTTTGAAAGATTTTTTACTTGTTTGCCACTCAAATCATAAATAATGATAGAATTAATTAACTCTTTTGTTTCTACTGTTATATAATCTGAAGCTGGACTAGGATAAATTGAAACGTTTAAAAAATATGCTTCATCAATACTTACCCCATTTACATTTACTGACTGCGATGTTGCATTACATCCGTTTGCATTAGATACCAACACGGTATAACTCCCATTTTGCGTGGCTGTGTGTGATTGGTTAGTGGCAGTGTTAATATTTACATTATTTAATTTCCATAAGTAGCTATTAAAAGTTTGTGTTGAAAGTATATTTCCGTTTTGAATAATAGTAGGCTGAGGTAAAATATTTACAGATAATGTTAACGTTAGGATAGAATCACAACCGCCCACAGATGTAAGCGTATCTAAATATTGACCTCCTTGTGTAAGTTGCTGTCCATTGAAACTATAGCTTTGCCCTTGACAAATAGATGCAGTGGCTGAACCTGTTACAAAACTGTTTACGGCAAGGTTTAGTGTAATAAAGCTATCGCAACCTAACGTAGTTTGTAGAGTATCAAAATACTGCCCTGCTTGGGTAAGGCTTCGTCCTTTAAAAGTATAACTCTGACCTGAGCATATGCCTGCATTGATTGTTTGCGCTGCACGATTTTTTACTGTAAAATTAAGGGTAACAATTGAATCACATCCTACAGCATTAACCAAGGTATCACGATAAGTACCCGAAAGCGTTATGGTTTGTCCTTTAAAAGTAGTACTTCCACCAAAACACACTGATTGTGTATAAGAATTTGCTGTTTTAGCATTTACAAAAATGGTAATCTTGCTGCTATCTATACATCCTTGAACATTGCTTACTGTGTAAGTATAAGTAGTAGTTATTAATGGCGAAACTTGATTGCTTGGTCCCAATGGAGGATTCCAAGAAGGGTTAATTGGATTATTTGTTTGTGTATTTAAGAAAACAGTTTCTCCCTGACAAATCATGGTGTCAATAGTTCTATCTATTGATATAAATGGTTGTGCATTAAGAGAAACGCTTATAGCAGTTCTAGGACTAACACAGTTACCAGAAGTGGATTCCACATAAAAAGTGGTATTAGCTGTAATAGCTGGTGTGGTAAAAGAAGTACCGGTGCCAAGAACTGTTCCACCTGTTGGTTGGTTATACCAACTTAATGTACCGCTACCACTAACTGTAAGTGTAGTAGTTTGACCAAAACACCTGAAACGGTTTGAATTTAAAGTGGTACTGGTTGGTGCCGTAATTCCTACAGAAATAGTGTTAGAGCGAATTGTGCAATTAGTTAAAGTGTCAAATCCAACTCTCATTGCTGTTACGCTTGCTACATTACTGTGAGTATTTTGATTAGATGAAGGTATATTATTAAAGCTATTAGCATATTGAAAAGTGCATCCGTTTGCATAAATAAAACGAAAAGCCACATTTGTGTTAGTTGTAATACCACACACATTTGTTAAAAATCCAACTTGGTTACCATCATAATATGAGGTAAAACCAAAAGGACCGCCAGCAACGCTTGCCTGAATTGTACCAGGTCCTGAACCAGGTGAGGTAAGATAAAATGTATAACAATTATCGCTATACATGGTAGGATTTTTAGATACTTTTAACGTAACACCGTTGGCGCATGTAGAGTTTACGGTATTGGTGAAAAATGCTTGATAATTTCCACATGTTGCATTGTTAAATGTAAATGTACCCGTAGTGTTGCTTTGAGCAACAATTTGACCATCTTTTTTTAGCACATAAGTTTCATATAAGTTGTTTGAAGTAATTGTGGTGCCTGAAAGGCTTATAGTTCCAACAGGTGCAAACGTTGCTGAGACGGGAATAGCAGTGCGTGGCGATGCACAGTTGTCCTTGCCAGATTGAACATAGTAATTAACACTAGTTGAATTGTAGGGTACAGCAACAACAGTAAGAGCAGTGTCACCAATTGCGTATGATGTGCCTCCTGTTGGAGTAGTATACCAGTATAAAGGTGCATTGTGTGTAGTGCTTGCCGATAGATTTACCGTTTCGTTTTGACACAAACCCGTTGGCAATGGGCCAGAAGTATTGGTAGGTGCTGTGCCAAAAGTATTATGTATTTTAATTGGGAAATTTAAGTGCTGAGTACAAACCCCATTTTTAACCGCTGTAAACTTGTATGTTCTTGATTGGGTTAGTGCAGAAACTGTTAGGAAATTACTATTCGACACAAAATTATCGTCAAGCGTCCATTTAATAGTATCGGCTCCTGTAGCAGTGGCAAATAATTGCACATTATTACCTGAACATACGAATAGTCTGTCTGGTGGTGTGTTATTTGATATTGGAAAACTTCCATTTACTTTTACTTTCACAGCAGTTCGAGACGAAGTTTGAGGACTTCCACAAGCTTTTAAAGCTTCCGCATAAAAAGTAATAACACCAACCTGGCCTTGTCCAGCAGTGTTTTGCAAAATTGGAGTTAAAAAATTCTTTTGAGAGCCTAATAAATTTCCTCCCGTTGGCGCATTGTACCATCTAACAGAATCTGCACTTTGAACAGAAATTGTTGTTGTTGTGCCTTCGCAAAAAACAATGGAAGTATCTGAAAGAATAGTTGGAGGAACTGGTTGGGTTGATGAAGAAACATTGACTGTAATGGCAGTTCTTTTTTGGCAATTACCAACTTGAGCGTAAAAGGTAGTGGCTGTAGAAAGTGTAGGTGTTGTAAAACTATTGCCTGAGCCTACAGAACTGCCCCCACTAGGCACATTAAACCAAGTAATACTGCTGCCAGATACTGACAAAGTAGTAGTGGTACCCTGACAAACATTAAGATTAGCAAAAGGTGTAGTATTTACTATTGTATTACAAGCTTCAAACACATTGGTTAACTCTTGTGCAGTTAATGCACGATTGTATAATAAAACATCTTGCATGCGTCCAACCATACAAGTATTTGGATCTCCAGAATTGCCCACAGTAAAAGTTTTAACATTTGAAATAGATGGATTTGAAGTAAATGTATTTGTACTAATTTGATTGTTATTTACAAAAATCTCTAATTGTCCTCCTGTTCTTCTCATTAATAAATGGACCCATGTATTAGTGAAATTAGAACGAACAATTGAAGGGCTTAGTACTGCAAAAGTGGTATTTCCAGTTCTATACCCACCTTGTATAAAATCGCCACTTGCTGTAAGTCTGAATCTAAGAAAAATATCATTATTGCCAATCTGCACTATGCTACTGTATTCATTAGCTATAGGTGTGCCTAACCTTACCCACATACTAATGGTAAAATTACCATATTGCTCAAATGCAGTTATATTAGAAGTATAATTAAAACTTCTTTTATCTGTTGAAACACCATTAAACGCTGCTGCTTCGTTGCTTACCAATTGCCTGTTATCACCATATCCAAATCCATTATTAAAAGTTAAATGATACCCATTTCCCGATATATCATTGTGCGCACCCACTGTGGTTGTGCCACTTGAGTTACTTATTCCCAAAGGGTAGTTGGCAATTAAACCCATTGTAGGGATTTGAGCTAGAATAGCATTGCCTGTAAAAGCAAATACTAAAATTAAGTAAATTAGTTTTTTCATTGTTGTTTTATTTTAATGTTTCAAACATGTTTTAAATACTATAAATAAAATTTACCACTTTATGAAGGACCTATTTTTGTTTATGTAAACCCTGTTTTTGGCATTGAAAGCTATTTTAAGGGAAACAATAAATTTGATGTAAATGGTTTTTTACAAGATGGATTGAAAGATTGTTTGTTATGCTTTATTGCACACACAAACTACTTACCTATATCGTGGTTGTTGCAAAACGCAGAAGTTATAGCACTACAGAAGTTGCCCGTTGTTGTTGCCGATAGCTATCGGCATCACGACCAACAACTCTTTTCCCTCGTTCCGATTTATTGGAAGTTGATAAATGCAGAATACAATAGGTTAAAACCCGTTCCAATTGATTAAATGGCAAATTATTATTTTAAGGGCTAAAGCCCATTTTTCGTCTTTATATTTTTGCCTTAGGTTGGTGTTTTCAACAACCTACTCTACTCGTTAAATTGGTCGGTGAAAACACCGACCATAGGCAAAGAACATACACCATGCATTTGTTTACGCAGCACCGATTCCACCTTGGACATAGCTTTTGAAAACAATAACGAACTGTATTTAACTTTTAGGAAAATAAAATCACCCGATGTGGATGTGAAAGTTTATATGCTCGATGGTTTTAAAAATGAGGTGGGAAACATTTTTGTAAACTATGGAGGCCAAGGTTATCAAATAAATGAAAAGGCAGCCGAAGCCAAAATTTTAATCAAGCGCAAAATTGCCAATAAAGAAAATGTGAATGTGAAGAAAATTAGGGGCAGGAAAGTGAGTTAGGAGGATTATTAGATTGTTTGATTGTTGAATTGATAAGTGTTAGATTGCTTATTGCCTCTAGTCAATTGCCTATTGCAAATTGCTCATTGCCTATTAAAAATTACTCATTGCTTATTAATAAAAAAGCCCGAAATCAAATATGATTTCGGGCTTTTTTGGTTTTAATTTATTTCCTACAAAAACGGAATTTTTACCACTTTGGCTTTGATCATTTTTTCGCGGATTTCAATGAAAATTTCTGAATCAACTTTGCTATGCGAAGCTGCTACATAACCCATACCAATGGCTTTGTTTAAGCTTGGCGATTGAGTTCCTGAAGTAACTTCACCTATGGTATTTCCTTCAGCATCTTTAATCATGTAATGTTGGCGAGGAATACCACGGTCAATTAATTCGAAGCCAACTAATTTTTTAGTGGCACCATTTTCTTTGATAGCTTTGTGGTGTTCGCTCATTATAAATGGTTTGGTAAATTTGGTAATCCAACCTAAACCTGCTTCAATTGGGCTAGTTTCATCGTTGATATCGTTACCATACAAACAAAAACCTTTTTCTAAACGTAAGGTATCACGCGCACCTAAACCAACTGGAATGATATCAAACTCTTTTCCTGCTTCAAAAATGGCATCCCACATTTTTTTAGCATCTTTATTCCAAACATAAATTTCAAATCCACCTGCACCAGTATAACCAGTGTTTGATATAATTACATCATCGCAACCTGCCATAGTACCACCGCAAAAAGTGTAGTATTCCATGGCGCTTAAGTTTACATCAGTTAGTTTTTGTAAAGCCTTAATAGCATTAGGACCTTGAACTGCAAATAAACTCATTTCATCGCTCATGTTTTTCATTTCTACACCAAAAGTATTGTGTTGGCTTATCCAATTCCAATCTTTTTCAATGTTTGATGCATTTACCACTAAATAATATTCATTTTCATTCCAACGGTATACCAATAAATCATCTACAATACCACCTTTATCGTTTGGTAAGCAACTGTATTGAACTTTTCCATCGGTTAATTTTGAAGCATCGTTGCTGGTAACTAATTGAATTAAGTCAAGCGCTTTTTCGCCTTTAAGCATAAACTCGCCCATGTGGCTAACATCAAACACACCAACCGAATTGCGAACAGCTAAATGTTCTTGAATTAAATTGGTGTATAATACAGGCATGTTATAACCTGCAAATTCAATCATTTTTGCACCTAAGCCAGCATGCAAATCATTTAAAGCAACGTGTTTCATTGGTTAAAATATTATTTTAGTTTTATAAAGGCGAAAGTAATATAATACTTTAAAAAATTGCCATGTAGTAAATTTGATAAAAATGAGTTTTGGGTTGGTTGATTAAGTTGATAGAGTTGATAGGGTTAATTGAGTTAATTTAATAAAACCTTCTACCAAAAACATTATTACCCGTCAGCAAATATAAATTATCACCAATCACCCAATAACATTGGGCGTCTCCATCCCAAGAATCCCATGGAAAAGTAACCACTTTTAAAGTTTCAATATTAAATAAACAAATGTTATGAGTTCTAACTGTATTTTGTTCAAACTGTTGAGAATAGATGATATACTTGCCTATATGGTAAGCCCAAACCATATCCATAATTAAATCTGTATATATTTTTTTGAAGTCTTTTAAATTGGTGCTTGAATAAATTGATCTATCTGCTTTTTTCTCAAAATAAGCGGTGTTATTATAAATACCAATCAATCTAAAATCGGCTGAAAAAGTTTGGTTAGAATCAAGTTGGTTAGTAGCAAAATCAAAATACCTGAAATTATTCCCTTTTTCGTTAAAAAAGCAAAGCTTGTTATTGAATTCAAATGCTTTTGTATAAAGCTGATTGCTATTTAATTTTATTGTTTTGGTAAGTAAATTATTGTTATAATAATTAATAGAATACCCCAATGCTTTTGTTTTGTCAATACCAAACCAAAACACCTTATAATCATCATTTTCCATCATAACATCATAAATAATATTCGATGAGGTATCTTCAATAAAATAGTTTTTATTGAAATATTCAAAACGTAAAATTTTTTCAAAGTTTAAATTGTAAGAAACAAAGAATTGACTGTATGATTTATCATTGTTTCTAAATGTATTCAAATACAAAAAATAAGCATACAGAGAATCTGTAGTTTTAGACTCTGCAAAGCGTGATTGAATATTTGTTCCTGATTGTAAACTTCTATATTGAAAAGGTTTACTTAACACTTTATTTTCATCAATAAAGTAAACATCATTATCACCTAATATACCTAAAATACTGTTATTATTAATTAATCGAATATCTTTAATGTTCAAATAATTTATGAACTGATTGTTCATAAATTTAGTCCATTTATAATTGGTTAAAGTGGTATCCAATTGACTTGTATGAACTGTAGTATTTTCCTCTTTTTTGCATGCAAAAAATAATACAAGTATTAAAAATATAATTATTTTGTTCATGATTTGTAAATTTAATATTGCAATACAAATATAAATTGTAAACCTACAATTAACATCAATTAATGAAATAAATTTTACTCTTTTTTTTTGAAGTATTATTATCTTCGTATTGAAACAAATCCCAAAAAAATGATAATAATTTTAAGAAACGTACTGGCAGTTATAGTTGGTATACTAGTTGGTTCAGTAGTAAACATGGCACTTATTAACTTAAGTAGTTCTATAATTCCTCCTCCACTTGGAGTAGATGTAACCACCGAAGAAGGCTTAAAAGCCGGTATTCAATTATTTGAACCCAAACATTTTATCATGCCATTTTTAGCACACGCATTGGGAACTTTAGTTGGCGCATTGCTAACTGTGTTAATAGCTTCCAATAATAAAATGAGGCTAGCATTAACCATTAGTATGGTATTTTTTATTGGTGGTGCTATGATGGTTTATTCAGTTCCTGGCCCTATTTGGTTTGCGGTAGTTGATTTGGTTTTTGCTTATATTCCAATGGGTTTGTTAGCTGCAAAAATTGCTACTAAAAAAGAAGTTTAATTGTTTAAAAACAATTTAAAACTGATACCCTAAACCAATACTTGCATTAATAAAAAGCTCTCCGCCTCTGCCCATTCCTGGAGAGAAATATGGCACATTGGAAACATCATAACTATTAATGTTAAGTTGTTTATATATAGGGTTATCTTGAGAAATAAATTTACTACCCATTGCTCCTTCTAAATTTATAAATGCCTTTTTATGTACTTTAATTATAAAGCCTAGAGCCAACTCCATTCCAATGTTAAAATCTCCCTCGCTATAACTTTCTATATATGATCCCCATATCTTATCTTCAAATACTGCATCAATTGACTGATTTGAATAGGAAAACACAGCGTTGGAACCAAAGTAAATTGCCCCTCCAGAAAACTTTTGATAAAGTGCCGCGCCAACTTTGGCAAAGCCTCCATTTACCGAATAAAATCCATTGGTAATACTATGGTCGTTTTTATAGTTAACAAATCCTAAAGCAGTAGTAAGACCTATACCAGATTTGTTGTTTTTTAAATTAAAATACTTGGCCTCAAAACCAGGTGACCATTCAAAAACTCTATAATTAATAGATAATAAATGGGCTCCAACTGAATCATATACAATTGCTTTTTTGTTTTGAGCAAACATGATTGAAGCACTTAAAATAAACATAAAAAATAGGCCACTTTTTTTCATACTAATTGCGTCTTAAAGTATATAAAAATCCTGATTGCACATTTCCATTTGTCATGGAAAAAGTCAATGCATTTATTTTTCTTTCCATTCTGCCGCTTGCTCCGTAACAACCTCCCTCATACCTTACCTCCCCCCAGTTATATTTAAATGTCAATGTATCAATACCATTGGCATGATTTATTTTAAACTGAGTTATATTGGCTCTATTATTTAAAGTTAATTCACCTGAAGTATCTGAATTTACCTGCTGTAGGTGTTCAGAACCAAGCCATTCTATGGTATTTATTCTAACGTTTCTATACACATTATTGCCATCTTTTGATTGTACGACCAATTTAAAACCATCCCCCAAAGGACTAATATTACTGGTGTCTTTGCAGCAAGACTGAATAATACATAGTATAAAGAATGCGATACCTATTTTATGTTTCATTACAAAATCAAAAATTATTACCTCAAATTTAAAATATTAATCAATTAAAAAAGTTAATTAGCTTATTGCTTCCACAATCTTTTTCCTTAATTCATCAATATTTACCTTTTTAGTAGCCGATATAAAAATTACTTGTCCATTTTCTTTAGCCATCCAAGTATTTTTTAGTTTTTCAATATAAGGCAAATGCTCTGTTTCCTCGCCAAACGGATCATCTGGCTCCAAAGGTTCTTTCAGTTGATCTATTTTATTAAAAATAAGTAATTGTTTTTTATTGCTTGCACCAATTTCTAGCAAAGTGCTATTTACCAAGTTTAATTGATCTTCAAAATTTTCGTGGCTAATATCTACCACATGTAGCAACAAATCAGCCTCGCGCACTTCATCTAAAGTTGATTTAAAACTTTCCACCAATTGATGTGGTAATTTACGAATAAACCCAACGGTATCGCTCAACAAAAAAGGTATATTATCAAAAACCACTTTGCGCACCGTACTATCTAAGGTGGCAAATAATTTATTTTCAACCAAAACTTCGCTTTTGCTCAATAAATTCATAATGGTTGATTTACCTACATTGGTATAACCTACCAAAGCCACACGTTTTTTTTCATCGCGGTTTTGCCTGCGTGTGGCCGATTGTTTATCAATATGGCTTAAGCGTTCTTTTAGTTTGCTTATTTCATCGCGCAATAAACGTCTATCGGTTTCAATTTCGGTTTCACCCGGACCACGCATACCAATTCCACCTTTTTGCTTGGTTAAGTGGGTCCACATGCGCGTTAATCGAGGCAATAAATATTGGGCTTGCGCTAATTCTACTTGATACTTAGCCTGAGCTGTGCTAGCCCTGTTGGCAAAAATATCTAATATCAAATTGCTTCTATCTAAAATTTTTATTTTCAGCTCATTTTGAATATTACGCAATTGCGATGGACTCAACTCATCGTCAAAAATCACAATATCAATTTCGCGAACAGTAATGTATTCTTTGATTTCGTCTAATTTCCCTTCTCCCACATAAGTGCGCGAGCTAGGATGAGGCAAACGTTGTAAAAACTGCTTTTCAACAGCAGCACCAGCAGTTTGCGCCAAAAAAGCCAATTCGTCAATATACTCTTGCGCCTTTTCTATTTTTAAATTTGGAGTAACCACTCCTACCAAAACCGCGCGTTCTTGCGGTTTGGCGGTATCGTATAATTTTTTTGCCATTTAAGTAATCAATCATTTTTAAAACGAGCTAAATTGTTAATTTGCCAACTCATTTAAACTTTTGCAAAATAATGTATAAACATAAGCTGCTAAGCATTTTTGTTATTTTTATTTTTTCAATAAAATTAAAAGCGCAAACTATAGAGTTTGGACAGCCTATAAAAGTAAAAAGTAAAATAAATTACACCCAAATTATTGGCAGCAATGAGCAAGGTTCTTTTTTGATACGCTGCCGTGATAATAACTTTAAAAAAGAAGTAGTTATTGAAAAATACAATGCCAAGCTTACACTAGACTTAAGTAAAGAAATTACGTTAAGTATCCCTGCACTAATTGAAAAAGTAATACTTATTAACCAACAAATCTATGTTTTTGTAACAGCTAAAAACAATACTACCAACAAAATAGACTTTTTAGTTCAAAAATTTGATATGAATTTCAATTTATCGGGAGGCATGGTACTTTTGGCCTCAATTGATGAATACTTAATTGGTGATAACTTAAACCTTTCCATAAAAAACAGCATTAATAAAAAATTCTTCAGTTTGAGTTTTATAGGTAAAGCAAGCCAAAACAATAAAGAAAAATCGGCCTTGTATTTATTTGGGTTTGATGCAGGTTTAACGCAGATATATGGTAAAACTTTTGAAATAAATGAACGGATTGCAGACATTGAAACAACCAATTCAGATATTGATAATGATGGAAATTATTTAACCTTACTTGATTTTCCTAAACCTAACAAAATCCGTAAACGAAATAATGATAGAAAGTTTGTTATGTATGTTTTTTACAATGCTAATCAAACTATGCTCGAATACGATATAGCCCAGCCAAATATTACCATTGATGATATAGGATTTGTGGTAAACAATGTAAAAAAACAAATCAATTTAATAGGCTTTTATGCCGAAGAAGAGCAAAAAGACAACAAAGGGTATTTTTATCAAACCATTGATTTAACAAATACAACCATTAAAATGAACAGGCTCGATTCTGTTTCCTTAAATGTTTTAAAAGACCGTATTTCATTTAGCAAAACGATGGATTTAAATGATTTGTATATACGAAAAATAATTCCTAGAAGTGATGGTGGTTTATTTTTAATAGCTGAAAAATACTTCTTAACCCGCCAATCTTATACTTATTATGTAAATGGATTTCCCCAAACCAATACACGTACTGTATATAATTATAACGATGTAATGCTTTTGAGTATTACCGCAGATGGTTTACTAGAAAATGGTGATGTGGTAAATAAAGAACAACAATCAATTAGCGATGGCGGTTATTATTCATCAATTAGTAGTTTTATTAATAACGATGCTATTTACACTATTTACAATGCTGATGTAAGCCAAGAAGGCGATGTATTGATGAACAAATTTGATGTAAAAGGTAAAAGCGAAAACAAAATTTTAGTAAAGGCAATTAATGCTAGTTTGCTAATCATACCAACCGATTGCAAACAAATTTCGGCTAATTCTCTTTTGGCTTGCACCATTCGAGATAAACGATTTACTTTGATGCGTATTACTTTTTAAGTTTAATTACCTTGCTTAACCTATTTAGAAACAACAGTATATTTGCCTTCGTATTCTTAATTGTATTTGCAGTTTTAATACGTTTACTCCCGTTTTTAGTCAATGTGCCTATTGATTTAAATATCAATGCACCATTGGCTCAAGTTACTTTTAATTGGATAACCACTTTTGAAGATTACTATTATTTTAGTGCAGTAAGTGCTAGTTTTTTTGTTTTTCTAGAAGCTTGGCTAGTTAATCATATTGTTACCAAACATAGTATCCTAAATAAGGACAGCTTCTTACCTGCATTATTTTTTGTATTATTAAATAGCCTTTATCCTCAACAGCTTTTTTTAAGTCCGCAACTAATTGGTAACCTCTTTATTATTTTTATGTTTTATAGATTATGTAATCTATACGAGGCAGAAAGACCGCTCTATATTGTACTTGATAGTGGACTATACTTAGGTTTAGCCGTTTTGTTTAATTACGATACGTTGGTTTATTTACCCTTTATTTTAATAAGTGTGGTGCTAATGACTTATTTTAATATTAGGTTTTTACTAGCCTCTATTTTCGGGATTTTATTACCGATCTACTTATTATGTGTTTTGTTTTTTTTAAACGACAACCTGAACGATTTAATAATTATTGTAAATAAAAGTTTAGACCGCACTTATTTAAACCAAATAAAATTTAATTGGATTAAATTAATTCCTTGGATTTTAATAACAGGAATTGTTCTACTTTCGGGTATATCGTTGCAGACCAATTATTTTAAAAATAAAGTAAAAACCCGAAGAATACTATTTACCGTAGCTTTATTTATTGCCATTTCTATTTTATTAGTTTTAATCGAAGATCATAATATCGTATTTGGAATATGCTATTTGGCTGTTCCTGTAAGCATAATTATGGCGAATTATTTTTTAAGTTCCCGTTTGGCCATTCTTAAGGAAACTTTCTTTTTTTTAATGATTGCTGCAGCAATTATTTATCAATATTTTATTTAAAAACACTACATGAAATTTACTGCTAACTTTTCTTTAATAATTATTTCCATATTGCTTACCATTAATGCTTTGGCACAAAAAAATGAAGCTTTGGCAGTACAAAAATCAGTTGAATTAATTGAATTATTTAAAACGGAACAATATGAAAAAGCTTACTCGTTAGGCGATGATATAATGTTAAGAAGAATTTCACCTGATAGATTACAAGGTATTTGGGAGAGTTTAGCTTCGGTTAATGGCGATTTAAAAGAAGTTGGAACTACTTCATATTTATTCATTGACACAGTTCATATTACCACCACCAAATTAAAGTATAAAAATGGCTCAGTTGGCTTACGTTTAAGTTTTGGATTGGATTGGAAATTGCGCGGCCTTTTTATAGTAGATGCAGAGCCCATGTACAATATTCCTGAGTATGTAAATACATTTGGGTTTTATGAAATTAAAATTCCTTTTGGACCAGCAGGCTTCGAGGGCGAGGCTATTTTAACAGTGCCTATTCAACAGAAAAAATATCCTTGTATTATCATTATTGGAGGCAGTGGCCCAATTGATAAAGATGCTACCATTGGACCAAACAGAATTTATAAAGATTTTAGTTGGGGCCTTGCCAATAAAGGAATTGCCACGGTGCGGTTTGACAAAAGAACCAAAGCCTATTTTGGTAAAATGATGCAAGAGCATAAAAATGGAAACTATTATACCATTGAACAAGAATATTTAGACGATGTAAAAGAATTGGTTAAAAAAGTAAGTAAAAAAGAAGCCATTGATGCCAATAGAATTTACTTAATGGGCCATAGCCAAGGTGGAGGATTAATGCCATTGTTTTTAAAACAAAATAAATCAGTAGCTGGCGCAATTATGGCAGCTGGTAATTATACCACCATGCCCAATTTAATGCTTTATCAGTTTGATTATTTAATGCCCATGCAAGTTAAAACCAAAGCTGATTCTGCTCTTTTTGACAAGTTAAGAGCACAAGCTAAAAACGCCACTAAAAGCAATTTATCAAGTACTTTTCCTAATGATAGCTTACCAGCCATGTACCCGTTTAGTTATTGGAACTACATGAATAAAATTGAATTTGTAAAATTAGCTAAATCCAATAAAAAACCAGTTTTAATTATTCAAGGCGAGCGCGATTACCAAGTGCCAATTAGTGAATATAAACTATGGAAAGATGCATTAGTTGACCATAACAATTATATGTATACTTCTTTTGCTAAATTAAACCATTTGTTTATGGAAGGTGAAGGAAAATCAACACCTGACGAATACTCGAAACGAGGCAATGTACCCGAATATGTAATTGATGAAATTGCTAAATGGATCAAAGCCCAACCTAGAAAATAGGTTACTTACTATTAATCATAATCCAACATTCATAATTCAAAAACATGATAACAGTATCAGTAAAAATAGATGCCCCAGTGGAAAAAGTTTGGAATTATTTTACCCAACCTGAACATATTGTAAACTGGAACTTTGCCAACGATGATTGGCACTCGCCCTATGCCGAAAACGACTTAACCCTAAACGGACTTTTTAAATACACCATGGCAGCTAAAGATGGTAGTTTTAGTTTTGACTTTTGTGGTAATTATACTCAAATTGAAACTAACAAAACCATAGCTTATACCATGGGCGATGGCAGAAAAGCTATTCTTCATTTTACTGAAAATGATAATAAAACCGAAGTAGTAGAAATGTTTGAGCCTGAAAAAGAAAATCCTGAAGAGATGCAACAAATGGGATGGCAAGCCATTTTAAACAACTTTAAAAAATACGTGGAGCAAAACTAAACTGTGTTATCTGGTAAAGTTATTTGAGTAACTAAAACTTCCATTTTTGAATGTATTTAAAGCGACCCAATAAAATATTGTCTATTCTATAAAGGCACCTCTATATTTACTGTAGTACCTTTGCCCAAAAATGAATCGAAATATACATTTCCTTTTAAAAACTTAATTCTTAATTCGATATTTTTAAGGCCAATCCCTTCAAAGTCTTCTCTTTTTTTAGTATCAAAACCCACCCCATTATCTTCTACTAATAAACTTAATTCCTTATCGTGTTTTACAAATTGAATATTAATTTCGGTCGCGTTTGCATGTTTAATAATGTTATTTACAATTTCTTGCAAAACCCTAAATAAAATTATTTCAACTGAATTATCTAATCGTTCATTAAGTCCATATATCTCTATATTGATTTTTAAGCCAGCCGATTTATTTAATTTTTGAATAAAGTCACGTACAGCCGAAACCAAACCGTTTTTAATTAAAGAATTAGCCATCATATTATGACTAACTGAGCGCACTTCATTAACAGCATCATCTATTAATTGTGTAGCATTTTCGAATAAATTAATTTGATTATATAAATCAGGATTAATACTGTTTTTTAATGCCACAATATTGAGTTTAGCAGCACTTAACTGCTGCCCAATACCATCGTGCAAATCGCGGGCAATTCTTGCTCTTTCACGTTCTTCTGCATCTAATATAGCTCTACTATTTTCCTCTTGTTGATGTAGTAACTCCTGGTTAAAAATATGCTTTTGTTTCAATTTGTAACTATTGTAAAATAAGTATGAAACTAAAATTACTAAAACGATACCTATTAATAAGCTCCATTTAACCAAGTTGCTTTTATTAAGTTCTGCAGTGGTAATTGCATTTTCTTTTTGTAGTAATTGGTTTGCAATTTCTTTTTCATTTGTTTCATATTTTGTTTGCATTTCGCTGAATTGTTCAGCCATATTATTACTAAAAATAGAATCCTTTAATGCTGCATAGTTGTTATAATTTTTTACAGCCATTTCACCCTTATTGGTTAAGGCATAAAGGTCACCAAGTGATTTGTAGGTTAGTAACAATGTAGTTTCCATCGACTGATCCAAGCAAATTTTTTCAGCAATTTTCAAATGTTTTTCAGCCAAATCGTATTGTTTTTCGGTAATGAATAAGTTTCCTATATTGTTATTATAAATGCCAATGCTATTAATATCCTTAATAGAATTGGCAATTGCTAATGCCTTAAAATAATACGCTTTGGCTTTTACATTATCCGGAATTTGCCTGTAATAAAACCCCAAATTGTTATAGGTAGCCGCCATTTCATTGCTATCATTTAGTTTAATAAAAATATTTAAAGCTTTGGTTTGGTATAAAATAGCATTACTAAACTGCCCTTTTTTTTCAAAGCAACCACTCAATTTTTCTAAGGCTGAAGCTTGCGAATATTCATCGTTTATGCTAACTGCTATATTATATGATTGTGTAGCATACTCAAGCACTTTATCAAAATTTTTAAGTCCGGTATATAAATAACAAATATTATTAAGTGTATATGCTATGTAGTTTTTATTATCGAGTTCTTTGTAAATAGTTAGTGTTTTAAGTAAATAATTTAAAGCAAGTTTATATTCATCCATTTCAGCATAACATTGTCCTATTTTACTGAACGAAGATGCAATATCAGCTTTGTTTGGAAGCTTTAACCTTATTGCCAAAGCATTTTGATGGTACTTTATAGCTTGTTTAAATTTGTTTTCTTTTATCAAAACTAACCCAATATCGTTATACGCTTGCGCCATATATTTTTTATTCGATAGTTTTATGGCTAAATCTAACTCTTGTTCCGCATAATTTCTGGCCTTTTCAAGATTAGAATTGCAATATTCCCAATTTAAATCCGACAAAAGTTGAAGTTTAATGGTATCTGGATTACTTTTATTTAAAAGTTTTTCTAAACTATCTACCAAATTGGATTGGGCCAACAAGCCATTTATTTGAAAAGCCAACAGGAAAATTAAAATTGCTTTCTTTTTATAAATTAGATTCATACGTGGCTTTTATTTATTTTAAATGTTTAATTACAAAATTAAGGCAAGAAGAGTGGAAAACATATACCAGTTTTCGGGTAATTTAAATAAGTACTAGTACTTATTTTCTAAATTATTTTGTGAGTGATTGCGTATTTTATTAAACCTGCTACGCTTTTTATAGTAGTCTTTCTGAAAATATTTTTTCTGTGAGTTTCTACTGTTCGTTCACTTATAAATAATTTATCTCCAATTTCGGCATTACTCATTTCCTCCGCTATTAATTTTATAATTTGTATTTCGCGTGGCGTTAAGTGTCCAAATTCGTTAGTTTCAATTGGTGAGTTTACTTCTTTAATTGATTTAAGCATTTCTAATGTAACTTGGTTACTAAAAAAAACATTACCCATTTCTATTGTTTTTATAGCGTTAGTTAATTCGTCTAATCCGGTATTTTTTAAAATATAACCATCCACACCAGCCTCAATCATTTCATTAATAGTGGCTTTATCGCCATACATAGAGAGTGCTAAAACTTTTATTTCAAAATTATGTGCCTTAATTCTTTTAGTAAGTTCAATCCCCGATAATTCATCCATGTTAATATCAGTTATTACTAAATTGGCATTTGTATTAATGATACCGTTTAAAGCTTCTTTTGATTTTGTGGTTGTTCCTACAATTTCATAATTATTATTTATTTCTAGCAATGATTTAATGCCATCAACCATTATTTGATGGTCGTCAACAATAAATATTTTTGATTTAGTCATTAGTTCATTTTTCAATTAAATACATTCAATAATAATTTTTTTAGCCAATATACCCAACAGTACGGATATAATTTACCCATGTTGCGGTATTTTTAACACGCTGTAACAGATTTAGTTTTGTATCATAAATCAAACTTAAATAAAATGAAAAATAAATCCCTTAAAGCTACCTTATTAGTTTTGGCAACTTTTGCAAGTCTTGTCAACTACGCTCAACAAGTTTCATACAAAATTTTGGAGGATAATCCTGATAAAAACAATTTGTTTTGTGCTTTTAATTTGTTAGATTTTAATGCGTATTTGGCCAATATGAGCGTTGGTGTAAATTTTTATGGCAATGCTACTATCAATAAAAAAATCAGGTTAGATTTGGATATAAGAAAAGCTTGGTCTGATATGGGCGAAGGGGTATTTGCACCTAAAGATTTAACAAAAAGTTTTCATATTATGGCAGGCGGGCAGTTTTATCTAACCAATAATTTAAAGAAATCAAATGTTAAGGTGGTATTATCATCCTCTTCATATACCAGTGGAAATAAAAAATACACAAATACTAGTTATTTAATGGTTCCCGGTAGTAAACGACAAATTATTGCAGTTAGAGGCGGCTTGCAATATTTTCACAACAATTGTGAATCAAGTAATGGAACAGATCCAAGCGAAAAGATTAAAGCTAAATTGAATGGAACTGTTGATTATCTGAAAGATCCAATTAATTATGAAACAGTTAATTACAGTGTAACTACAATTGGTGTTTATGGAGGTTTAAGTTACAGAAATATTATAAACCTAATTATTAAACCTGAGGGTATGTCACAAAAAGGGAATAATTCAGTGAACGATTTTTACGCTGATTTAATGTTCAGCCCTTTTATAAATTACAATGTGAAGCCAAATGGAAAACAAGCGTTTTTAAAAGATGCTGATTTAAATATTAGTGAAAACAGTAAAAATTATTTGGGTTGGAGAATTGGCTGGCAAGCATTTTTAGGAAAAAAAGTACTATTTACCACCAAAATGGAAGTTGGACAACAACCAGGAAATGGCAATGGTGCTTTTTTTGCTAATATTGGATTGGGAATTGGTTTAGGAACAAATGTGGCTAAATTTAGAAAATAGCAAGGTAAAAATATGGGTCTATTATTTATAAAGTTGTCAATAATTGTTAATTTATGAAATATGTTTTTTCTGTTAAATAATTTTTATGCTAATTTGGCTGATAGAAATATTTGTTTTCAACAAAACAATATGACTACATTTGCGGTTCAAATAAGTATAAATAAATTTTAATAATTAATAATATGACAATGTTAGTAGGCCGTAAGGCTCCAGTATTTAGTGCAAGTGCCGTGGTTAACGGTGGTGATTTTGAAGATAATTTTTCGTTAGAGCAATACATTGGAAAAAAGCATGTATTGTTTTATTTTTATCCATTGGATTTTACATTTGTTTGTCCAACTGAGATTATTGCTTTCCAAGAAAGAATTGCTGATTTTGAATCAAGAGGTGTTCAAGTAATAGGTTGCAGTATTGATAGTAAATTTTCGCATTGGGCTTGGTTAAATACTCCTCAAAATGATGGTGGTATTCAAGGAGTTAAATATCCGTTGGTGGCTGATGTTAACAAAACCATTGCTCATAATTTTGGTGTTTTAGCTGGTCATTATGATTACGATGAAAACAACCAATTAATTTGGATAGGAAACTTAGGTGAAGATGCAGTAGCATATCGTGGTTTGTTTTTAATTGACAAAGAAGGTGTTGTGCGACATCAAGTGGTTAATGATATGCCATTAGGTAGAAATATTGATGAAGCTTTACGCATGATTGATGCTTTACAATTTTTTGAAGAAAAAGGTGAAGTTTGCCCTGCAAATTGGGAAAAAGGTAAAGATGGAATGAATGCAACTGCAGAAGGTGTAGCTAGTTATTTGGCTAATCACTAATATTTGTAGTTTATAAAAAAAGCCCAATTCGATTTTTCGGATTGGGCTTTTTTGTAGATTAATAATTTCTGTTATCGAAGTAATCTTTACGTTTTGGTAATTTTAACTCTTGTAACACGCTAGACTTTGGATTGATTTGGAAGTTAAAGAAAGAAAATCCTCCAGGGGCAATGGGGCTCCAGCTAAATGTAAATTGCCAACAATGTAAATCGCGTTTTAAGTCAATGAATAAACTAGCTATTTTTTTGTTTACAAAATCGTAGCCTGATGAATAGCCAAAAGTCCATCCTTTGGTTAATGTTACATTTCCACTAAATCCTAAAGTTTGTACATAAGCTGTTTTGGTTAAATCGATAGAGCTATTGGCTTGATATTGAATAGCATAGTTTAAGCTTAACGACCAAGGTAATTCGTAATTATTATAACCCCATTTATCATTTTCTTTTTTTCTTTCTTCTTTTCGTTTCTTCTTACCCTCGAAGGTGGCTTGCGATAAGCTATAGCCAAAGTTTAAATTGGCGTTTGTAATTTTTCCAAAGTTTCCATTGTTTTCAAAATAGTATTGATTAACACGTTGTATGCGCTGAGAGGTTCCTTGTTTAACAATGATATTTTGGTAAGGATCAAGAGTAGCATATGCATTAACAGCCAATGTTTTAAATAATGTAGTTCTGCCATTTATGGCGATAGTTGAAAGGTTTAATGAATCAGCAAAAATATTGTAAGCACCACTAAAACTTAAACTTTCCAATAGTTTGATTTTGGTTTCTTTCATGGCGGTATCTTTACCAGTTCTTAGTTTTAACTCTAAATTATTATTTAAACCAAAGGTAATATTACCTAATTTACCTTGACCTGGAGCACCTCCATAACTACGTTCAAAAATGGAGTATTTTTGCGTTTTACCGGTGCTATCCATTTTAACTTCTTGGTAAAACCCCCACATTTTTTCGCTAAAATCTGGTGTATAACTAAAACCCAAACTTGGATCTACAACATGCCTAATGGCAGCAATTTTCCCTTTTTTAAAGGCCAGCATTCCATACCATTTAGTACTTAATGATGCTCCAGTACTAAAGGTAAACCAACGTCCAAACTCACTCACCAATCTTGTTTTTACTTCGTTATTGATAAATTCTTTTCTAATAGTTGTTGGTGCCCAAGTTTCATTATAATTGGCATTTACGCTTAACACATAAAACTTAAATAACTTGAAGGATGTATTTATTGGCAAATTGTGAGTGACACCATACCTGAAAGTTGTATCAATAAATTTACTCCAAGTGCCCGATTCACGGCTTCTAAATAAAGTAGTATCGGTAGTAGTAAATGAGTTATTAAAAGATGTACTATAACTCATATTGATTTGCTCGTACCAATATTCGGCAGTAGGTTTGTTTTTCGGTTTAAATGGATTGAAAGCTGCAACTGTAAATGCTATATTTGGTAGAGTAGCTGATATGGTTCTGGTTTGTAAATTTTGATCAATTCTTGCAGTAGTTGACAAATTGTATTTACCATTTTTAAATCCTCGTGAGAATGAAACGCTAGAATTTGAAGTAGAGTTAAATTGAGTTGCGCTGCGTTGTGCATTTTGCGCATAAAAATTACTGCTTACAAAATTTACACTTGCATTAAAAGTTGTAAATGGCCTTGCTTTAAAATCCATGGCATGGTTCCAACCAATTGAATAGGTACTTTGTTCGTTATAACTTGCATCATCTGGATTACCAAATTTATTATTTCCAAACATGATATTTACCAAACCATTATAACGATAGCGAGTTCTGTAATTTGATTTTACATTTAGTAACCAACTAAAATTGGTGAAAATATCACCTGTTAGGGTTAAATCCATTTTTTCGCCTAACCCAAAATAGTATCCACCTCCTCGTAAATTAGGTCCGCGTTGGGCATCTATGCCATACTGTGGTATAATTACACCTGATTGCTGACCTCGTTTGAGTGGGAAAATTCCAAAAGGAAGAAATAAAGGTGTTTGAATGCCTTCAATAACAAAGTTAGCAGGCCCTGTAATTAATTTTTTTCCAGGCACTACTTTTATTTTACTTGAGCCAATATAAAAGTGTGGATGTTCTGCATCACAAGTGGTATAATACGCTCCATCAATATAAAAATTGTTTTCAGGATCGCGTTTTACATTAGTGCCTTTTACAAAACCTTCGCCTTCTTTGGTTTTAAACTCTTTTAAGTAACCTTTTTTTGTAACGTAGTTATAGGTAATTTTTACAGCTTTATAATCGTTGGCACCTTGCTTAAATTCAGGGGTGCCAATTAAGGTTCCAAGGCTATCTAATTTTCCCAAACTGGAAATAGTATTCCTATTTAGGTCTATAGTTATGTGTTCTGAGCTATTGTTTAGGTCTTCGTAAAAAACCTTGGCATCCCCATATAAATCAAGCATTCGCACCGAATCTATAAACGCAATTGAGTCTTTGGCCGTGTATTTGATTATACTCTTAATGGCTGAACTTTTCCTTGGTAAGTAGCTAAAGGAATCTATTTTTATGCTATCGTTATTTAAATTGCTGTTTTTGTTGTTTGTATTGCTAGTTGATAAAATTAAACTATCTGACAATCTGTTGATTGTATTTTTTTTGTTTATTTTAATTGCTAAACTATCAGACAAGTTGGTTTTTTTTGTATTAATTTGTTGGGCAACAGAATATTGAACGGTAATAAAAAAGCAAACAATAGCGGTAATAAAAGAAATATTAATTCTTTTAAAAATAGTAAGGCTTTTAAAAAGCAAATGATATGAAAATTGATAATTCATTTTTAAGACATGCAAAACTAATTAATCTTCGCAAATTCGCTAGGATTGAAAATTTCATGCCAATAATTATGTTGTTGATATCTATTTGTGCAACATTGCCTGCATTAAATAAACGTCAAGTAAGAACAATTGTAATTGATGCTGGTCATGGTGGTCATGATCCTGGCTGTCAGTATGGTGGTGCAAAAGAAAAAGAGGTTACCTTGAAAATTGCCTTAGAATTAGGCAGAAAAATAAGTGAAGAACTTTCTGATGTAAAAGTAATTTACACCCGCAAAACCGATGATTTTGTTACACTTTGGGACAGAGCTAACATAGCAAATAGAAATCAAGCTGATTTGTTTATATCTATACATTGCAACGCAAATAAAAATACTGCAGTAAGTGGTACCGAAACTTTTGCTATGGGTTTACATAAAGCCGAAAGTAATTTAGATGTTTCCAAGCGTGAAAATGATGTAATTTTAATGGAAAAAAACTATGAAGAACGCTACGAAGGTTTTGATCCTAATTCACCTGAAACACATATTATACTTTCATTGCACCAAAATGCTTATTTAGATAAAAGCATTGATTTAGCCTCAAGAATTGAAAAATATTTTGTAAAAAATAAAGTAAATACAAGCAGGGGAGTGAAACAAGCAGGATTTGTGGTGTTATGGAAAACAAAAATGCCTAGTATTCTAATTGAAACTGGATTTTTATCAAATAAAAATGACAGAAATTTGTTAACTACTGATGAAGGTGTTGATAAAATTACTGATAATATTACTAATTCGTTAATTGATTTTAAACAATCAATTGAAAATGTGCAAGCTAGAAATACAGCCGAATAATTTATTAAAGCATAATTTACTTATAAAAATTGCTTATTAAAAGCTACTTTAATTTACTTAAAAAGAATACTTTTGCTTCGTCAATATTGAAATTATAGCGTGAAAATAACTAAAGAAGCTAAAGTTGGATTGTTTGTTGCAGTTGCAATTACTTTACTGTATTTCGGATACAATTTTTTAAGGGGTAGAAAGTTCTTTTCTACTTACAATACATACTACGTGGTTTATAACAATGTAGAAGGTTTGGTTCCTTCAACAGCAGTATATGTTAATGGATTTAAAGTAGGGCAAATTGAAGAAATTTCTATGCCCGATATGTTAAGAACAGATAGTATTTTGGTGAAAATATTTGTTCAAGGCAAAATTCAAATAAAGGCAAATTCCACCGCTTTGGTTACCAAGTCAGGATTATTAGATGGAAATGTAATCAGCATTAATTTTGATGACAAGCCTGCCGATATTTTAAAAGATGGCTCCTATATTTTTGGAGCTAGAGAAGAAGATTTGTTTACTTCTATTAACAACATGGTTGCGCCAATAAAAACCAAAAGTGAGCAAGTATTGGTAACTTTAGACAAAGTTTTAAGCTCACTTCGCCAAGTATTTAACGAAAAAGGAACTCAAAATTTAACCAATAGCGTGGTTGATTTGAGTGGAGCGCTGCATGCATTGCGTTTAACCTCTGAAAGTTTAAATAAAATAGTGAATGAAAATGGCAATTCAATAAGTAAAACTATGGGCAATGTTCAAAGTATTTCGGCCACTATTGCAAAAAATAACAACGAAATAAATAATACCATTAAAAATTTTAGTAAGCTATCTGATACACTTGCTAATTCCAATATAATTAGCAACCTAGCCCAAGTTACTAAAGACTTAAACGCCATTACAACCAAACTAAATAAAGGCGATGGAACTTTGGGTAAAATGGTAAATGATAAAGAGTTATACGAAAACTTAACCAAAACTACCAAAGAACTGAACGCATTATTGAAAGATATGCAAAAGTATCCGGGTAGATATGTAAATGTTTCAGTATTTGGTGGGCCTGCTAAAAAAGCGGAAGCTAAACGCGAAAAGGACATTAAATCAGGTACTTATAAACCAGAATAATTTTTAAAGTTATGAATAAATTTTTTAGAGGATTTCTTGTTGGAGCGGTAATTACTGCCATTGCAGCATTATTAGCTCAAAAAGTAGATTGGCAAAAAGTAAAAAGAGATTTGTTTGGCAATTAGTTATTAGCCACAGATACTTTCTTTTTTCTTTTTCCTTAGATGAAAAAGAAACAAAAAATCAAGGCAAAAAAATGCTTCCATGCACCACCTCGGCTGGCCCGCTTTTTTGCCGACCCAACGCACGTTGCTAATGGAATAGTTATTTTTATCATTTCCTTTCTGAATTGTTGGATTTGTAGAATTTTGATTAATTTTTTTGAATTAATTGGTAATTATAGTTTTTAGGGTTTCACTAATTCCACTTTTCACTACGGATTTAAAAATTGTTTTTTGTAGTGTTAAACTATTTCCTCATTTTACTCAAAGCTTTCAGTATTTTTCCTCCACGACTTTTATAGCCAGGCAATGCACCGTGCATGTGCATTTCAATACTATCGTATAATTCATGGGCTAAATCGGGTTCTTGGAGGGTTAAATTATAAAGTACGGTCATGGCATAAACCCTAATGGCTATTGCTTCTTTTGGGTTATTTAATAATTGAAAACAATATTCTAAAGTTATTCCTTGTAGTTTTTCAGGTATGGTGGCAAACTGTAGCATGCGTAAAGCATTGCGTTTTATGGCATCGTGAACAGGTTTGTTAAGCAATTCAATAAGAATGTTTAAATGCGGTTGAATCAATTGGTTTGTGTATTTATCATTCAGACTAGGAATTATCCATGCAGCAAGGTTTGCCAAATTCAAATCTGAGCCAATCATAATTTCAATCAATTCCGCAAAACGTTCGGGATTATTGCCGATATATTTAGCTGCATCCATATTGTTTTTTTTGCTGCGTTCTTTTTGAAGGATGGAGAGGAGGTTCATGTGGCAAAAATAGATAAAATCTAAATCAATGATGTGTTGTTATTCCGCAGTAACGCTCGAGTGGTGTCCTTAACATGGCAGCCAAGTTTATCATTTGTTAATGTTAGTGAGGCCTCCATCATAAGATGAATTGTTATTTTTACGCAGTAATTTCTAATAGCCAATCAAAAACATTCAAGTGTTTTATTCCGTTTCTATTTTGTGTAAACGAGTCGGTGGTAAGTAAATATTTAGGATAGTTGTCGTTTATTTTTTCTAATGCTTTAAACTCGCGTTCAGCAGTGCTCTCGTTATTTATTTGCCAAGCTACTTGGTAATACGATATATTACCTGTTGGGGTTTTACATACAAAATCAACTTCATTGTTGCGTGTTGTACCTGTCCATATTTTATTACCTCTGCGCAGAAGTTCAAGATAAACAATGTTTTCTAAAATATGTCCTCTATCTGTAGCCCGTTCTTTTCCTACCAAAACATTGAGCAAACCTGTATCAACCAAATAATACTTTTCTTGTGTTGCCAATTGTTTTTTTCCTTTTAAGTCAAACCTATTTACCTTATAAATAACAAAACTTGCGACCAAATATTCTAAATATTTTTCAACGGTTGTATTATGCGTGCTTTGCCCGTCATGTTTTAAAGTTTTTGCAATATTCCCAGGAGATAGCGGGCTGCCAATGTTGGAAGCTACAAATTTTGTAATGTTGCCAAATGCTCTCTTGTCATTTATTTGGTGTCGTTGAGTAATGTCTTTTTCTACTATGGTATTGTAAATAGCTTCTAAGTATTCGTATATCTTATCAAAACCGCTTTCACGTAAATCAACGCCTTTAGGCAATGATGTTTCATTTGCATAATCAAAAAACAATGCTTCATAATTAAGGTATTTGTTTGAAGTGTCAATATTGCGAGCCGTTAAATATTCTTTGAATGAAAAGGGCAAAATTGAAATTTCAATATAACGACCACTTAAAAGTGTTGCTAATTCGCCTGATAATAAAAAGGCGTTTGAGCCAGTGATATAAACATCAATATTGGGTTTCACAAACAAACCGTCCACTAATCGTTCAAATTCATTTACATTTTGCACCTCATCTAAAAAAACATAGCAGGGTTTAGATAAATCTAACTGACCAATTACGTAAGCATACAAAGCATCTAGGTCATTTAAAAACTTACGAAGTTCAAAATCTTCAAAGTTTAAAAATACTATTTGCTCTGCCCTTACTCCCATCTGTAATAGTGTTTGTCGGTATAATTCGAACAAGGTACTTTTGCCACTTCTTCGTAAACCACTTACCACCTTTATAAGGTCTTTGTCCTTGTATGCCAATAGTTTACTAATATAATCCTTGCGGTTTGTATAGTTTCTCATTAAGCAAACATAATACTTAAATTATTAAAACTTGTATAAATTGCAAGTTTTAATGATTTTAAAGAGTACTGTTTTTTTTAAAATTTAGACAAGATAATTCAGCACATAGCCAATGCAGGTGGAAAAGCCAGCAATTATCATTTGTTGATGTTGACGAGGATGCCAACATCGGCTGAAATGTTTTTTTGCTGCGTTCTTTTTGAAGGATGGAGAGGAGGTGCATGTGGCAAAAATAAATAAAAATGATTTTGTTGGTGTCGCTTCGCTTAAACACCAACAATGGCGAAACACAGGATCTATCGGACAGCAAAGTACTGTCCAGCTCACAATACTACGAACTGTAGAGGTACGTTCGTGCTATTGATCTTGCAGAAAGTCCGAAATAGTTATTATAGTTGTTTTACCAAATTTGGTTAGTTCTAACAAGTCTTTGTCACCAGTCAATAAATAGTCTGCGTTTCCGTCAACCGATAATGAAAGTAAAAAATTGTCTTTTGGGTCTCTGCAAATTTCAATTTGAGTTTGAACTTTTACAAAGTCGGCATATTCGTCTATTGTTTCAAGTAGTTCTTCTATTTCTGTAGTTGAAAAGAAACGTCTAAATTTTGGTCGTTTTGCAACTTCTAAAAATTCGTCTAGCAGCTCTTGGCTAAAAACTAAAATACCGCGTCTTGAAAAAAGAATTTCGTCAATTTTGGCAAAGTCCTTGGTAATTAAAAAGCTAATCCAAAGGTTAGTGTCAATAATTATTCTACTAACTTTATTTTGCATAACGTTTGCTTCTTACCAACTCTACCTCGCTCGTTATTTCATCAAATGTTGGTGCCGATTTTGCTTTTGAACGTAATTTTTTCAAAACGCTTGCAAAACCATTTTTTGAAGTATCCTGAATGGCGATTAGGTTTAAATCTGCTAGGTCTTTTAATAGTCTTTCAGCCTTTGGGTTCAATATGTTGATTCGCATTGTATTCATGATACGAATTTAGCTAAAAGAACTGAATTTTCAATTTAATGTCCAACCGCAAGTTGCGGCTAAGCATAACGTACAACTCATAAATATATGCAACTCCCAAACTAACGAATTTTTCTACCATTGCAGGAGTCCTTGTTTTTAAATATTCGCTTTTACTTACCACGCTTCAATACAAGTTTTTTTGCTGCGTTCTTTTTGAAGGATGGAGAGGAGGTGCATGTGGCAAAAATAGATAAAATTGCACAACTATTCGTAGAGTTAGCGCAGCGCTCTAAGGATTTAAATTGATATGTAGTGTCTCTGACACGAGCAATTAAAAAGGCAAATACGAGTTACAAACTCTTTTTCATTTATTAATTCGTAGTCAGCAACGCAACTGCCCAGCTCACAAGACTACGAACAGTGGGGAATAGTTATTTTTATTATTTCATTTTTGAATTATTGGTTTTGTAAAATTTCACCTAATTTTCTTGAATTAAATGGTAATAATGGTTTTTAGGGTTTCACTAATTCCACTTTTCACTCCTATGTTTGCAAAGTAATTAATTTTGCAAAAGTAAAGTGAAAAAGAATGAGAGCTGACTTCAGACTAAATAACTCATTGAAGTATATTGTTCCGTAGATATAGCCTCATTCTTTTTTATCTACGGATAGTTGGTTTATTCACTGATTTGCAATTTACTTATAAACAATTATTTAATTACTGTTTTTTCAATTTTACATTAAATAGTTTCTTCAACTTCTTTTTGGATTTTTTGAATATCAACATCAACACCCTTGCTTTCACAATATTTAAGTAGTGTTTTTAAAGTCATTGAATGAATAATTCGACTTTGTTTTGTCAATTTCAAAATTTGTATCATCCAATAAATACAAAAGATACCAAAAATCAAACTAATTAATAAAATAGTTTCAGACATAATTATAATATTTAAAATTTCCTACTCGTATGGCTTTTCGGTTGCGCCCCGTTTTTTTTATGGTATCTGAACTCCACAATAATTTATTGCTTAAAGTTGTAATAGTTAAAAAATAAGTAAAACAATAATAATAACAAAGATATTTTTTATTGAGTGAAATCCTAGATAGTCCTAAAGAAAATTTTCAATTCACGTGAACGGCATTGACGTGTTCAACAATACCATCAACTTCACAATGAGATTTCTTCGTTTTCGAAAGTTTTCGGAATCGCAATGGCGCCATGTTTCTACAAGCTCAGCAACCTATAATTCAACATTCAAAATCCAACATCCAAAATCTACTTAATCATCTGTTTCAGTTCACTCAATTTCATCAAGGCTTCAATAGGAGTGAGGGTGTTGATGTCTAAACTTTCCAAATTCTTTTTTAGGTTTTCTAGTTCGGGGTTTTCTACCTGAAACATGCTTAACTGAATGGTGGGAGATTTTACTTTTATGCTAGAGTTTTTGCCAATTCCTTCGGTTCTGTCTTGCTCTAATTGTTTTAAAATTTCGGCAGCACGGCCAGTAACTGTTATTGGTATTCCAGCCATTTTAGCCACATGAATACCAAAACTATGTTCACTTCCACCCAATGCTAGTTTGCGTAGAAACAACACTTTTTTATCGGTTTCTTTGACCGCAATATGGTAGTTTTTAATGCCATTTTCGGGTTGTTCCAGTTCGTTTAACTCGTGGTAATGTGTGGCAAAAAGTGTTTTTGGTTTGTAAGGGTGTTTGTTTAAATATTCTGCAATTGCCCAAGCAATAGAAACGCCATCGTAAGTGGCAGTTCCACGCCCAATTTCGTCTAATAGAATCAAACTGTTTTTAGAAATATTGTTCAAAATACTGGCAGTTTCGGTCATTTCCACCATAAACGTACTTTCGCCAGCACTTAAATTATCGCTTGCACCCACACGGGTAAATATTTTATCAACCAAACCAATATTGGCTTGGCTTGCAGCCACAAAACAGCCCATTTGCGCCATCAAAACACACAAAGCCGTTTGTCGTAACACGGCAGATTTACCACTCATGTTTGGCCCTGTTAAAATAATCATTTGCTGCTTTTCATTGTCCAAAAAAGTATCGTTGGCAATGTAGGCTTCGCCAATGGGTAATTGTTTTTCAATAACTGGGTGGCGTAAATCTATTAAGTTTAACTCGTGCGATTCGTTTAAAATGGGTTTGCAATAATTATTGTTTTCGGCTAATTCGGCAAAAGCAAAAAGGCAATCAATTTTAGCCAATACAATGGCATCTTGTTGAATAGGTAAAACGTAATCTTGCAAGGCAGAAATCAAATCGTTATAAACCCTTTCTTCTATTACACCAATCTTATCTTCCGCACCTAAAATTTTCTCCTCGTAATGCTTTAATTCTTCGGTTATGTATCGTTCAGCATTGGTTAAAGTTTGCTTTCTAATCCACTCTGGCGGCACTTTATCTTTGTGCACATTGGTTACTTCAATGTAATAACCAAACACATTATTGAACGAAATTTTTAAACTGGTAATTCCAGTGGCTTGTTGCTCGCGCAATTGCATTTGCAGTAAATAATCTTTTCCGCCAAAAGCAATGGCTCTCAGTTCATCTAATTCAGTATTTACCCCAGCATTAATTACATTGCCTTTATTGGCAGCAATGGGTGCTTCGGGGTGTAATTCTTTATCTATTTTATCAATGGCCCATTGGCAATGATTTATTTGGTCGGCAAGCTTTTGAAGTAGGTTATTATTTTGCTGAGTAAATAACTTTTTTAAAGGTTCTAATTGTTTTAACGAACGGTTTAATTGCTGCAATTCTCTTGGGCTAATGCGCCTCATGGCTAGTTTAGAAACCATGCGTTCCAAATCGCCAATTTGTTTTAAAATATCAATTACTTGTAGCCTAAAACTTTTTTGTTGTTTTGCAAAGTCAACAATATTTAAACGTTCGTTTATTTGCGCTAAGTCTTTTAAAGGCAAAACCATCCAGCGTTTTAACAAACGTGCGCCCATAGGCGTAATAGTTTTATCTAAAATATGAATTAAGGCAACACCATTATCATTGCTACTTTGAATGAGTTCAAGATTTCTGATTGTAAACCTATCTAACCAAACATATTTGTCTTCATCAATTCTGCTGATGCTTTGAAAATGTCCAATTTGTTCGTGATGGGTTTCTGCCAAATAGTGCAAACACACGCCAGCAGCCGTTATTGCCATTGGCATTTCTTGAATACCAAAACCTTTTAAGTTTTGAGTATTGAAATGATGGAGTAATTTTTCGTAACTATATTGGTATTGAAAAACCCATTCATCCAATTGATAGCTGTAAAGTTTTTCGCCAAATTTTTGTTTGAAAAAATTAAACTGTTTTTTAGAAACCAATACTTCCGAAGGTTTAAAACCTTGCACCAATTTATCAATGTACTCCAACGAACCTTGCGAAGCCATAAACTCCCCAGTTGATAAATCTAAGAAAGCAATTCCTGCTTCTTTATCATTGTCTAAATGTATAGCACAAAGGTAATTATTGCTCTTGTTGTCGAGTATTTTATCGTTATAACTAACCCCAGGCGTAATAAGTTCGGTAACCCCACGTTTTACAATGGTTTTAGTCATTTTTGGGTCTTCCAATTGGTCGCAAATTGCAACCCGCTGCCCAGCACGAACTAGTTTTGGCAAATAAGTATCTAACGAATGATGCGGAAATCCAGCTAGTTCAATATGCGAAGCTTGTCCGTTTGCACGTTTGGTTAAAACAATTCCAAGAATTTCGGCAGTTTTAATGGCATCGGCACCAAAAGTTTCGTAAAAATCGCCCACACGAAACAAAAGAATAGCACCAGGATATTTGGTTTTTATCTGGTTATACTGCCTCATTAAAGGCGTTTCGTTGTCTGGATTATCGGGGTTTTGTTTCTTAGCCATTTGTTATTCCACTTATTTTATTTTTCAATAAAATAATGCTTTGCAAAATAGTTAATATGAAACTGAAAGTAATGTGTGTGAACAATTTTTTTGTAGTAAAATCAATAAAAAACCCCTTTCGGGGCTGTAATTAAAAATTATTATCATCGGCAGTTCGGCCATAAAGCGCAGGTACCCTGTTTCCTGATGCTCTTAGGTAAGCTACTAACTCACCTCTGTGATGGTATAAATGGTTAAATAAAAAACCTCTTACTACTTGAATTCGTGGCATAGCAGGCATTAATTCATGTCCGTTCATTTCCATTTTCCAAGGAGTCATCATGCTTTCATCTTTTGCATTAGCTAAAATTGCTTGTGCATTTTTTATATTCTCTTCTAACTTGGCTACAATATTTTCAGTTTTTGAAATATCGCCTTTGTCGTATTTGTATTCGCTCATTTCCATCACATCCATGTTAAATGTGCTTTCAAACCAATTGTAAACTTCAGCAATATGAGAAGCCAACTGTGCAATGGTCCAGTTTTTTTCTTGTGGTTTGTAATCTAAAGCGCTTTCAGGAATGGCTTTTAACAATTTGCGGGTGTTTTCTGCTTCAAACATAAATTCGCCCAAAAGAGATTGTATTATCATAGTTTTAAATTTTTTTAAAAATCAAACATAGTATAAATATGTAAAAAGAAAATACAAAATAGTAACAAAAATAGCTGCACCTAAAAATAATATTTAGGAAACTTTTTCTTTACAGGAGTAATTTTTTAAATGCCAGGTAACATTGGTTTAATTAAGTTCTACATAACTTATTCTTGAGGAGTTGTATTATTGTTGGTCTGGCTTTTTCGCATTTTTAGGGCAATATTGATTTGGATTTTTACAAAATTTGCTTGTTTATTGATTTGGATTTTTTACATAAAAAAATATAATTAGCTGTAATTAAACAATTTGCACAATGTTGAAATTTTACTAATTTATTCGGTTAAAAATTTAGCCCAAAATCTTAATTAATTTACATCACATCAATTCCCAACTTTTTTACCCTCGACCAAATAGAGCCTTTGGTGCGGTTAAATTGTTTCGATAAATCAGTCATACTCATACCAGTTTGATACAATCTTTTTAATAAATCGTCTTGTTCTTTGGTCCAAGTTTGATAAGCTTCTTTTGGCTTTTTATCGGTAACTTTTGGTTCAAATACATCGCCATAAATACTGGCTTCATCTTTATCGTAAATTACTACTCTGCGCAGCGGTTGTTTGATGGTTTTATTGCTTTCTAGTGCTGTTGCTTTTTCAGGTTTTTTCTTTTCAATCACCAAAATTTCAGGTGATTTTTCAAATGCCTTTGGCAATAAATCTTGATGAATTTTTAGCGTATTTTTTGTTCGAGTAACTGCCACATACAAAAGGTTTATTTCTTCATTTAACTTTGGAATATTTAGTTCCAATTCCTTCTCCAACTCTTTTTTATCTTTTAGTTTTTCTAGCTTGTCTTCAGTTATAAAATCGTTTACCAATTCAATGCTATCGTACTCCATGCCTTTGCATCTATGCACCGTTGAGAATATAATTTCAGCCTTGTGTTTTTCAGCATTTTCAACATGTTTGCTTTTAATGGTTTTGATAATATCGTAAATTTCATTTTCGTATTCTTTCACCATTTCTACCATCATGCCCAGTTGCTTGTCTTCGGTTTTTTCAATATAATCTTCCAACTCGCCCATGCTTTTCATTTCTTTAATCATGGGGTCTTTAATCATACCGCGTTTGTTATTGTATAAATTCAACACATCGTAAAGCGAAGTGCCATCATCGGCATAGGTGTAAGAGTTAAAATTGCCTTCAAAATAAATGTGTTTTACGCGCGTATTTTCAGTTATGAACTCAATGGCTTTTAGTATTAAACCCAAGTTGGTTCTAGCTATTATGGCTTTGGTTTTACCCGTTTTATTTTGTCCTTTTCCTGTAATGGTAAGCTGTAAAGGTTGATTAAAATAATTTTTCCATTTTAAAATGTCGCTAGCCAATTGTGCCACATTTTGACTAAACCTAAAACTAACCGAAAGGTTATAGGTTGTAAAATTTGCTTTTTCTAAGGAATTAACTGCAAAACGCCAACCATAAATTTGCTGGTGTGTATCGCCTACAATTACTTTGGTAGCATTTTGGTTTAAGAAAGTATCCAACATGGCAGGCGAAGCATCTTGCCCTTCGTCAAACAAAATATAATCGTATGGCAAAGCTGGATTAATTAACTGAAATTTTTTCAAATAAAAATCGTGTGTAATTTCAATTTCAGCCCTATTCATTTTAGCCAATAATTCACGTGCATTTTGAACAATTAATTCATAATGTTTTTGAACAAAATCTTTGGCTAAATCGTCAGTTACCAAATCTAAGTAATTGAGGTCTTGAACCTTGTTTTTATTGCTATTGCAAAAGTAAGCCACGAGTTTATTTATATGATTGGCAGCTATGTACTCAGCATGTTTTTCGCCTCTAATTCTTAGGTTTAAAAGTTGTACTAATTCTTGGGTTTTATAATCTTGCGTCCTTACACGGTAATTGCTTTGCATAACCACGTATTTAAATGCTAAGGAATGCGCTGTTTCCACTTGCACATTGTTTAAACCACTATCAATAAATTTTTTGGCAGCTTCTAGTTTTACCGATTTATTAAACGCCAAATACAATATGCGGCTATTAGTAGGGCGAGCTTTGGCATATTCAATAATGGTAGTGGTTTTACCCGAACCAGCTACCGCGTTTATTTTAATATTTCCTGTTGATTGAACAATGTCAATTTGCTCCTGAGTTAACTTCATAAAGGGCTACGAAAATAATACTAATTTTGAATGTTGGGTTTTGAATGCTGAATTAGTTAATTGTAACAATTAATAATTATTTTAACTGACTTAGTTAATCGACTAGGTTTTCTAAATCGCCCAAATCTTTTGCCCTACCTGTGGAAGCTTTATTTGTTCGTAAATTTTTTAAATCAATAAAATTTATTTTTAAACCCTCAAAATCAGCAATCACTGATTGGTTATAACATTCATCAAATTGTACTCCACTCAATGAGGTAAGAATATCAATTCTTGTAGGCTCATAACCTAATTGAATTACACTGTTATCATCTAAAAAATCTGCTACCTTAAAATCTAAAGAACCAAAACCAAATTCATTAAGGACAGTAACAATTTTTGATGCATTTTCATTTGAAATTGCAATCCAAAAATCAATATCACCAGTAAAACGTGGATAGCCATGAAAGCCTACTGCATAACCTCCTACTACAAGGTATTTTACATTATGCTTGTTTAATAATTCTATAAACTCTTTGAAGTCTTGATTGAGTTCCATGTACTTGTTTTCTTAAAAATTCAATAGCAGAAATACGTTTATCAAAAGGTTGTGTTTGCCAATAAACAAACGCTGGAGTTTCCTGTCCAAGTTTTACTTTTTTTCCTGCTGTTTTATCTAATCTAAACATGAGTCGAATTTAAATAATTTTACTGAAAATACAATTGCTATTTGCTTTAACTATTGGTGCTTTTGAGTTATTTCTAATTTAAGTGTATCCCAAGTTTTTAGTTTACTGGTGTCCGTAGTTTTGTTCTTCATTCGCTCTTCCAAAACTTCAATGTGCCAATCAGAAATGGCAGATTCATTTTTAGGATTTTCTATACTATCCCAAAGGTAATTGGCAAGTTCAAGTCTTTCTTGAGTATTTAGTTTTTCAATATCTATCAAAAGAGCCATATTTTTTTATTTCAAAATTAAAGATTCTAAGTTCAATTAGCAATAGTAATTTATTGTAAATACCGTTATTATTGAAAAAATAAAAGAATTTGATAAATGATAAAACAAACCATTTTAATAGTATTTACAGCTTTAACGATTTTAAGCTGTAACAGTTCAGATAATAAAATAATAGCTGCTCAACAAAGCCAAAGCGAAATAAAAACGCAAATAGATAGCTTATTAGATGAACTTAATAATAAATTTACCATCAACGGCAAGCCAATTAATCCAAGGGTTATTCATGAGCTAACTGGAGGCGATTTTGATATGTCGGATGGGCCAATAATTACTGCTTTAGATTTGAAAAAGGCGAATGACAGCAACCGTTATTTTTGTGATTCGTGTTTAGGTAAATACGAAATTTATTTTGGCACAGATAAAGATGGAAATGATTTAGGCCATTTTGCTTATAAGTACTTGGGCAAAACCGCCAATAATATCCATGTGGTACAAACATCAAGCAATGGGGGAGGCTCAGGCTCTTGGAGTTTTGTTTTGTTCTTAAGTGTGCAAAAAAGAAATGCCTATGTAATGGGCGAAAAACAAGAGCAATTGATATTGAACTTGGAAGGCAGTGCTGACGGTCCTTCAGGTAGTGGTTTATACGGTACCAATTCAAATATAGCTATAAAACAAAACACGGTTACCATTGATTACGAAACCAATGAACCTGACGAAAATGGAAAAGAAAAAATAACCAAAAATAGTAAGCAATTTGAGTTTTAGAGTGAATTCGGATTTAGCCGATGTTGGCGTCCTTGCCAACATCTTTACGCTACTATTAACGCTTCCGCTAAAGTGGAACGTGCGGTAAGATTTTGTTCTAAGGGTGCTAGCTAGGGTTTTGATTTTTGTTTGATTGAGTTAGGTTAAAGTTGCGTAATTGATTTCTAGATTTTTTAAATTAAATAAATAAAAAAAAGAAATTAATATTCAAAATCTAACAAATCTTTTAACTTAACTTCCAATGATTTTGCAATAACCAGAAGTGAACATATTGTAACATTATATTGTCCACGTTCAATTCTTCCAATTTGTTCAGCATGATTATCGCACAATGTGGCCAAGTCTAATTGGGTAAAACCCTTAGCTTCTCTCAACTCTTTTACACGAAAACCAAGTTCAGTCAGAAATTTCTGGTCTTTAATATTTTGCACATTGCAAATAGCGAGGAGATATAAAAATTATTTAAGAACATACATGTTGTTTTTGTAGGTTTAATTTTTATTTTTGTATTAAAATTAATAATCATGAACACGAAAAAATTACTTTTAACAACAATCTCCGTTTTATGTATTACAATCCTAATACATGCACAATTACCTTCATATGTTCCAACCAATGGGCTTGTAGCATGGTATCCATTTAATGGCAATGCCAATGATGAAAGTGGAAATGGAAACAATGGAACAGTGAATGGAGCAACTTTAACAGCTGATAGGAATGGAAGTGCTAACAAAGCATACAGCTTCAATGGTAACAATATCACTACAAGTTATTCTGGAATTTCAGGTAATGGAGCAAGAACAATATCTTTTTGGTATAATTTGAGTAAAAATAGCAGTCAAACAGAGATGGCTGTAATGATTAGTTATGGTGAAAGTGGGGTAGCAGGAGGAGGATGGTGGTGTAGTATTTTACAAAATCAACCATTAATTGCTATTAGTAATTCATATGCCATATATGATGCCAGTGCAAATATAAATAGTTGGTACTTTTATTGTGTAACTTATGACCAATCGAATGGTAGTAATGTATTATCTACACGTGTATATATTAATGGTTTATTGCAAACTTCAAAAACTTTAACACATAATACTGGAATTACAATTAATACTGGGAAAATCTATCCACTTACTATAGGTAGCGCTGGAAACGTAGCTAATAGCCCACTGAATTATTTTTATGGTAAACTTGATGATATAGGCATTTGGAGTAGAGCATTAACACAAGTAGAAATAACAAAATTATTTAATAGTAGTACTACAAGTGCTATTGAAGCTATTAATAAAGTAGATATTAAGGTATATCCTAATCCCGCATCAACTATAATAAATTTGGAAACAAACACCCCTTTTATAAATGCTGATTATATTTTAACGGATTTGCTAGGTAAAACTATTTTGTCAGGTAAAATACTTAACGAAAATACAACTATTGAAATAGAAAATTTATCAAAGGGTATGTACTTGTTGAATGTTGGTGGGGATGTAAAAAAACAAACGTTTAAAATTGTAAAAGAATAATATGGAATTACAATCATTTATTGGGGATGTTTTACAACAACTCGAAGAGCTTCCAAGAAACCATCAAGCAAAACATAATTACATAATCGAAGAGTTAATATTTGAAATTCATGTTTCAGAAATAAATCAAATAAATGGTCGAGTAAATGTTATAGTAGGTAATATTGGAGGAGACACCCAAACTCAAAATTCACATAAAATGACATTGAAATTAAAACCTAAAAATAGACATCCTAGAATTGTTAGACAAACTGAATATTAATTACAGTGTAACTTAAAAACCTAGCTATTCCAAGTGCAAACCTATAACGCTAGTTCACACTTTTGGCGTGGTCAAACTAACAAAAGTAAAAAACAACATAACAAAAAAGCTGCTCCAAAACACTTGGAGCAGCTTTTTTTATTGCCGATTTTCGCTTCCTCGTCAACATCTTTACGTTATTATAATTACAAATAATAAATCCTGCATTGGCTATAACCCACAAAAAAAAGCGACCCTTTCGAGTCGCTTTTTTATGTAGCGTTGTAACCTTAGTTTTTAAAATACAATCCAACAATGGCCAGCATTAATGCCACAAAAAAGCCAAATACCCAACGCAATGTTTCTACTTTTGATTCTGATATTTTTAGTTCTAGTTTTGCAATGTCTATTTTTAATAAATTAATATCTTCCTTAGTAGCTAATACTTTTAGATTATTTTCATTGCTTTCTTTTATCTTATTATCAACAAAAGTTACAAGAGCTTCCGCTTCTTTTTCGCCTAATTTTAGTTTTAAAATTTGGAACAGTTGTATGTCGGTTGTTGTAATTACCATTTGTAAATTATATTTAGCAAATATAAATATTTAATGAAACAAAAAAAGCGACCCTTTCGAGTCGCTTTTTTATTATAAAAAACTTTGTCAAAGTTTTAAACCTTGACAATGTTATGGAAGTTAAACCTTAGTTAGTTTGACTAGCTTTTGGAGCTGCGTCTAATATTTCTTGGCTTACACCGCTAGCGTATTGTTCAAAGTTTTTAACAAACATAGCAGCTAATTTATTAGCTTGTGCATCATAACCATCTTTATCAGCCCAAGTGTTGCGTGGGTTTAAAATTTCAACAGGTACATTAGGGCAAGTAGTTGGCATTTGGTAACCAAATACCGGATGTTGCTCAAATGTTACATTGTTCAATTCACCATTTAAAGCTGCGGTAATCATAGCACGTGTGAAAGATAATTTCATACGTGAACCAGTTCCGTAAGCACCACCGCTCCAGCCTGTGTTAATTAACCATACGTTTACATTAGGATTTTCTTTTAATTTTTTACCTAATAATTCAGCGTATTTTCCTGGGTGTAAAGGTAAAAATGCTTTACCAAAACAAGCAGAGAATGTAGCCGATGGCTCAGTAACTCCAGCTTCTGTTCCAGCTACTTTAGCAGTGTAACCACTGATAAAGCTGTACATAGCTTGACCTACATTTAATTTAGAAATTGGAGGCAACACACCAAAAGCATCAGCAGTTAAAAAGAAAATGTTTTCAGGAGTTTTTCCTACCGAAGGTACAGCTATATTATCAATTAAATCAATTGGATAAGCAGCACGTGTATTTTCTGTTACCGAAATATTGGTATAATCAACAGTAGAAGTTCCAGGAATAAAACGTGTGTTTTCTACCAATGAACCAAAACGGATGGCATCAAAAATTTGAGGCTCTTTTTCTTTGGTTAAATCTACACATTTTGCGTAGCAACCACCTTCAAAGTTAAATACTGAATCTTCAGCCCAGCCATGCTCATCATCACCAATTAACTTACGTTCAGGGTCAGCACTTAAAGTAGTTTTACCAGTTCCTGATAAACCAAAGAATACAGCAGTATCGCCATTTTTACCAATATTTGCAGAGCAATGCATTGATAAAGTATTGCGTTCTTGTGGTAATACGTAGTTTAATACAGTAAAAATACCTTTTTTCATTTCACCTGTGTAACCACTACCACCTACTAAAATAATTTTTCTAGAAAAATCAATGATAGAGAAGTTGTGTTGACGGGTTCCATCTTCAGCAGCTACAGCTTTAAAACTAGGTGCATTTAAAATTAACCATTCAGTTTCAAAAGTTGGTAATTCGCTAGCTTCAGGGCGAAGGAATAAATTATTGCAAAATAAGTTATGGTAAGCAGTTTCGTTCACTACTGTTACGTTTAATCTGTAACGAGGGTCAGCACAAGCGTAAGCATGACGCATGTAAACTTTTTTACCTGCATAATGAGCAATTACTTTGTTCATTAATTTTTCAAACTTGTCGCTCTCGAAACGATTATTAACATCGCCCCACCAAACAGTATTTTCTGTTTTGCTATCTACCACACAAAATTTGTCTTTAGGCGAACGACCAGTGAACTCACCAGTATCAGCCATTAACGCGCCAGTATCAGTTAATACGCCTTCGCCATTAATAATTGCATGGCTTACTAACTCGGCAGGGGTAAGGTTTTGGTGTGCTGCAGAAGCACTTTTCAAAATCCTATCTAAGATAGAAATGTTTGTCATATTCAGAGTTTTATATTAAATAAATATAATGCGAAAGTATTTTTTATTTTGATTTATAAAAGCACTTTTTGAGCTTCAATGCCTTGCAATGATTAAAATCAAAATAAACATTGCGTGCTGAAATGGTTTGTAGTTTTGTTTTAAAATGCTGTATAATAGAAAATTAGGTTAAATTTTTGTATTAAAATAATTGAGCTTATAGTTTGTGTTTTAGGTTAAATCGCGCATAAATCATTTTTTAAAAACTGAAAAATCAGGTCTTTGTTATGCTATATTCTACTCGCAATTTTTAGGTATTTACGCCATCAATATTTTAAATAAAATAATTACTTTCGCTCCTTCAAAAAAAGTAACAATTGAATGTTTGATAGAGAAAGACCTAGTTTTGAGGATAGCAATAATGTAACAGTTCAAAGATGTTTTTATGCTTACGAATTTGCCAAACCATATATAACTAATAAAAATACTGCCGATATTGGCTGTGCTGATGGTTACGGAACTCAGTATTTAGCCGATTTTACCATTAGTACCATTGGTGTTGATTACAGCGAAGTTACCATAGCCGATGCACGTCAAAAACATGCTGCTAAAACTAATTTAACTTTTAAAGCAGGCAAGGTTCCACCCATTCCATTAGAAACAGAAAGTGTAGATGTAGTAACCGCATTTCAATTTATTGAACATATTGAGCTACGTAAAGCATTTATGGAAGATGTAAAACGTGTGCTTAAACCAGGAGGTGTTTTTATTTGCACTACTCCAAATGTAAAAATGAGCATTGCGCGTAATCCTTTCCATGTGCATGAATATACTTTTGACGAAATGCAAAAAGAAGCATCAAGTGTGTTTTCTAAATTTGAATTGCAAGGTTTGCAAGGTAATGCAGCTGTAAATAAATATTACGATGATAACTCCAAATGGGCTAAACGTATTTTAATGTTCGATCCATTGGGTTTACACAAATTGGTTCCAGCTAATTGGTTGGTGGCTCCTTATAATTTTTTAACCAGCATTATGCGTAAAAATTTAAAAGAAACCAATAACGATACTTTAAAAATAACCACTCAAGATTTTTATTTAACCAAAGATAATTTGGATAAAACTTGGGATATTTACTTAATAGCACACAAATAATAAATACCAAAACTTAACAAATTGATTAAACCATGAAAGGCACAGGATTAGCATTAGTAACCCCTTTTAAAGCCGATTTGTCAATTGATTTTGATGCATTGTCAAACTTAATTGAGCACGTAATTACCGGAGGAGTAGAGTATGTGGTAGCATTAGGAACCACAGGCGAAAGCGTTACTTTAAGTAAAGACGAAAAGAAGCAGGTTTATCAGTTTATTCAGCAACAAGTTAAAGGCAGAGTGCAATGTGTGGCAGGTTTAGGCGGAAACGATACTGCCGAGTTAACTGATTATATCAAATCATTTGATTTTACTGGTTACGATGCGGTACTTTCGGTTAGTCCTTATTATAACAAACCAAGTCAAGAAGGCATCTACCAACATTTTATGAAAGTTGCTGAAGCTAGCGCCAAGCCTATTATTTTGTATAATGTTCCTGGAAGAACGGGTAGTAATATGACAGCGGATACTACATTACGTTTGGCTAAAGCTAATAGCAAATTTATAGCTGTAAAAGAAGCGAGCGGTAACGCAGAACAATTCATGGATTTAATCCACCAAGCACCTGCTGGTTTTTCGGTAGTGAGTGGCGATGATAATTTAACCGTTCCTTTTATGTCGATGGGTATGACAGGAGTAATTTCGGTTATTGGTCAAGCTTATCCTAAAAAGTTTTCTGACATGGTTCGAGCAGCTTTGAATAACGATATTGTAACCGCTCGTACTTTGCATTTTGAATTATATGATATAATGAAATCAATTTATTTGGATGGAAATCCGGGTGGAATAAAAGCATTATTAAGCTTAATGGGTATTTGCCAAAATATAGTTCGTTTACCATTAGTGCCTGTAAATAATGGTGCTTTCGAAACCATTAAAAAACATTTCAATGAAACTAAAGCTTAATTCGGTTTTATCAATAGCGCTTTTAGTTTTGGTTGCGGCTTGTAATCAAAAAACAAAGGAGCTTAAGTTTAGTGATTTTAAAATTGCTAATACGCAATTTCCAATTGCTGGAGATAGCTCTCGAAGCTGCACTTTTGAGGCCAGTATTCCAATTTTTGAGGATGGAAACCAACAATTAATTGACTCAATCAATACTTTTATTGGTCAAACATTTTTTGAACACGAAAACAAAATTACCGATTTAAAGCAATTGGTTAAAGCTGAATCAGATAGTTTTTATCAAGATTATTTACGCGATTTTTCGGAGTTTAATGAAGCTGATTTTCCGCTTACTTACAATTATAATTTAAAATTAGCTGTTGCATTTCATAACGAAAAATATGTAACACTAAAAAACGAAAATTATGAATACACAGGCGGTGCTCATGGCAATTATGCTACTTTGTATCATGTGTTTGATGCTAAAAATGGCAAACATGTTTCTATTAACGAATTAGTGGAGGATACTTTAAAACTAGAGCAATTGGCAAAACAACAGTTTTATACATTGAAACAAATTGATAGCACTAAGTCAATCAACGATCAAGGATATTGGTTTGAAAAAAATGTATTTAGTTTAAACAGTAATTTTGGTTTACTAAACGATACTTTGGTTTTTACTTATAATCCTTATGAAGTAACTAGTTACGCTGAAGGTCAAATTGATTTGAAAATACCTTTGAATTTATTAAAGTAAAAAAAATAGTTAATTCACGGTTCTGAATTAATTGGTATGTTTTTTGGCTAGTTATTAAAGTTAGTAAATCCAAAATTTAGCAAAATCAACAATAAAAATGAAACAATTTTTCAAATATATTTTATTCATACTTAGCATTATTTTTTCGCAAAATATTTTTGCACAGATTGATACAAGTATATTTACTAGTCCAATTACCACTTTTGTTATTTCAGAAAAACAAATTGATAGACATCAAAAATGGGTGATATTAGATACTAACATTACTAAAAACGAAATTTTTCACCCTATGTATGCTAAGTATGGTTTGTTTCAAGATATGGGAAATATTGGCTCTGCAGGGCAATCCTTGATATTTGATGCTAATAGAAATTTTGGATATCGATTTACTCAAAATCCTTGGAACAGTTACTTTTTTAAGCCTGAAGAAAGAATTTATTATAATTCAAAATCGCCAATAACAGATATTACTTATGTGCAAGGCGGTGTAGAAACCGTTAACTTAAAGGTTAAATTGGCAATTAATGTTACTCCAAGATGGATGATTGGTGTGGATTATCATAGGTTAACATCTACAGGTAATTTTGTGCGTCAAAGAAATGGAGCATATTATACACAAGCATTCTCTTATTATCAGTCAAAAAACGCAAAATATGCTATGTTGGCTAATTTAACTTGGAACTTAGGATATAACGAAGAAAGTGGTGGGTTAAAAAGCGACTCGAGTTTTGAGGCACTTTCAGGTACAAATAAAACTGGAAACAGTAATTTAAGTAATTCAGAAAATGGGTTTAGAAATAGAAGTTTTTATTTGAAGCAGTATTTTTATTATGGTAAAAGTACAACAGAAATAAATAAAGAAGATACCATTGAAAAGTTCGTTAGTTATGGTCACTTTAGTCATACTTTAAAAGCAGAAGATGAGGTGTATTATTTGCGTGTTAATGGCGATTCTAATAGTGTTATTTTTCCCAATGGATTAATAAAAACTTTTACTGATTCAGTTACCTCGCAAACTTTGACCAATAAATTTGCTTACACACTTTATAATACTGATAGGAAAAATGAAATGCGCTTTATTGAACTAGCGGCAAGCCATCAATTTGTCAATACGGATTTACAAACCAATCAGCGAAGTTTTAATAACGTAATTTTTGAAGGAACTATTGAACGTGAAGTTTTTAAAAATTATGGAATTTCATTCAGAGCAAATGGTGCCTATTCACCGTTGGGTTATAACCAAAATGATTTGAAATTAAATGGAGATATTAACTACAAAACACCTTGGCTCATATTTAATGGTGGAATTTTCAATAATTTGTACACACCAGATTATACATTTACTTTTTTTAAAAGCAATCAATTTAATTGGGATAATCAAAATTTTAATAAAATAAATGTAAGTAATTGGCATGGTAGTATTGAAACACGCACTTTAAAAAATAATTTTAAACTAACGTTTAATCAAAATATATTGGCTAATTGGGTTTATTTTGGTACCGATGCTACTCCTAAACAAAGCAGTAAGGTGGCATTGGTCCAAACCATTGAACTTCAAAAGGTATTTAAACTTTGGAAATTTTATTTCGATAATAAAATTTTGTACCAAAAAAGTACAGAAGATTTTGTGCGTTTGCCGGAGTTTGGCGCGGTGTTGCGTTACTATTTCCAACAAGTATTGTTTAAAAAAGCACTGAATTTACAATTTGGTTTTGATGCATTTTATAATACAGCTTTTTATGCGCAAGCCTATAATCCTGCTACAAGAGGATTTTACCTCCAAGACCAAAAGCAAATAGGTAATTATCCGTTAATTAATGTGTTTTTATGTGGCGAAATTCGCCATGCGGTAATTTTTGCTTCTTACGAACACCTTAACCAAGATTGGTTTAAATCAACAGGATTTTATAGCACCCCTAACCATCCATTGCCATTAACCACATTAAGAATAGGTGTTAGATGGAGAATGTATAATTAATTTTTGATTTGGAGATTTGTTGAATTAGAGATTGCTATATTGTTGGATTGTTGAATGGTTGTCACACAAGGCGTGATTTATTTGGAGATTTTAAATTGCTGGATTGTAGAATTGATGATTTGGATTTTTCAGTCGTTGAGCTTGTCGAAACGAATATTATTTTAGAATAAAAGCTTACCTCAATAACAATGAATACGGGTTTTTCAATTACAGAATTCTATACGGAACTAGCATATTCATTGGCAAAAAGCACTTCTCATACCAGAAAAATATGGGTAAATAAAATTATTTCTGAGGATATTGCTATTAAAGACCTCTCCAATTTGTTAAAGAGTGAACATAAAACTGCCACTCGTTTTCAATGGTTATTAAGTGAAATAGGATTAGCAAACCCCAATAAGTTATTAGCGGAACTGCCCTTTTTATTGCATTTTTTTGATCAACTCAATCCAGTTTACAAATCTTCTTTAGCCTCTTATTGGCTTATTGCAGGTGTTCCAACAGAAAACGAAGGTGTGGCAATTGACTTATTGTTTCAATGGCTTTTATCAAACCAAGTAAATATGACGATAAAATCAAGGTGCATTTTGGTGCTGTTCAAACTCACCAAAAAATATCCTGAACTAAAAAATGAATTTGTATTGTGCTTACAAAATCAGCAACCCAAATACTCCAAAGATTTTGAAAAACGTGTAACCAAAATATTGAATAAATTATAAGAAAAAAGGACGATGAATTTGATTGGTTGAATTATTGTGGTAAATTATCACTTTCTGTTCCCCAATTTTGTTTTTCGTTTTCGCTCCAAAGGTTTGGAAAAAACTTACGCTGCTGAAATTGTGGATGTAAATATTTTTTCCATTCAGAACCTCCTGTTGCTTGTTGGTTCTCGTTTTTGCTATCTAAGTAATGCTTAGCTGTGTTTAAATGTGTCATTGGCCAAACTACATTGTATAAGTTATCAAACTCCTTCAGCTTAGTTAATAACTCTTGCGATAAATTGGGAATTTGACTAATTCTATCAGCTATGGTTTTGCCTTTCATGGTGGTAGCTAAACCTATAAACTGCGCTAAATATTTTTCTTCAAATAAGGTAAGCGTTAATGTTTTATTACCAGTTTTTCTGTTCAATCCTGCATCTTTCCAATAAATATGGTCAAAATAATCAGTAATACTAGGGTTTGCAATAGTTTTTAAACGTTCTTTTCCAGCTTCGTTAATCAGGTTTTCAAGCCCGGTGCAGTGTAGTTCTATAAACCTAAATTGCGCGCTTTGGAAACCACTTGCGGGCGCTAAAGTAGCCCTAAAGGTATTATAATCGTCATAATCCATTCCATCTTTCATGATATCGAAAGAGTTAATTAACATTTGAGTATAACGAATAATGCGTGTAAATTTATTCAATAAAAAACTTTCAGTTAATTCAGTTTCAAAGGCTACTTGTTTAATTTCATGTAACGTAAGTTTTAAAAACAATTCAGTTACCTGATGGTACATTATAAAAATTTCTTCGTCTTTAAAATCTGTACGAGGTTTTTGTAACGAAAGCAATGTATCAACTTCTATATAATCCCAATAATTTATGGGTTTTGCATGCAATAAGCCTTTTAAATAAGTTTCAGGATTTTCGCCTAAATTTTGGTATTTTTCGTTAATTTTATCAATAATTGGGTTTGATGTCATGTGGCAATTGACTAATTTGTATCAACCAACAAATATGTTATTTAGGTTAAACCTAAATAATGACGGTAATCAATATTTGAATAGACTTTTTATAGTTTATATTAAATTTTATCTTTAATTGGAATCCAAACTTCTTCTTCCGATTCTGGGTTAGAATTACTGTATTTTTTGCCTAAAATTTCAAAATGAGGTCTGTTATCTATTTGATAGATAGAATTAGGAATCCACTCAGTAAAAATATAATTAAAGAATGGAGCAGCTGTACTTGGTAAGCCCTTATAATTAAAAACAGCGTATTTGCCCCGTGGTAAAATATAGGTTAGCATTCCTTGCGGAATTACATCAAAATCAGTTACCTCCATGCAAGCCCACTTCATAAATTCGTTATTGGGATTGAATTTTGAAAAGTATTCGTTTGTATAAACTTGCATAGAAATAAAATTAGAATTAAGCGCATTGATCACTTCATGGCGTTTAGGCATAAAAGTTTGCCAAAGCATGGAGGTTTTATTATTATTTATACTCATGCTTTGGCTCATACCTACTAATTTTTTTTGTTCAATAACTTGTATGGTTGGGATCAATTTCATTTATAGTTTTCTTAAATTATTTTGTAATTTGTTTTAAGGAATTGTTTTAGTTTTTAAGTGAGATTTTCTTTTCCAAATCTCCATTTTTCTAGAATATTATATGTGCTAAATAGAAGTTGATTTTATTTCAATTGTTAAATTTTTTTTGAACTAGCCTAGTAAGTTGAAAAGTATTCTTCCTGTGGATTTTTCTTATTTACCACTCATTAATTATCATTAAAAACGTATGGTTATGAAGTACCAAATCTGGTTATAAATAACAATAAAAATTCATACCTATTTTATGGTCAACTTGTTGGTAATATATGTAATAAATTTTATTGCCACATTAAAAAATTATTTATTGAAATTGCAATTAAAATAACCAATGTTTGTTTTTATAAAAAATACCTATTTATGGGTATTGCTTAAATGTATAATTAACCCATTATTTGAAAAGACTAAAACAATTTAAATTATGAAAAAACAAAACAAAGTACTAGGTATGAAACTAACTTACCTAACAATGCTTCTGCTGCTAGTATGCAACAGTTGCAGCAAAAATTGTCCTGATGAAGTAAAAACAACAAAGAAAACATATTCGATTAGTGAAGTTGTGAAAAAAACATTTCCTTATAATTTTAAAGATACCCAAATATGGATAAATGTCAACACTAATGATACTCTGCATTATATATTAAAAGATACATTAAGTACTTATGATACTACATATTCAACGCCTCTTGAAGGTTGTAAGGAAAATAATTATGTTTATGATGAAGGATTTTATTATAATTTTTATTGTTTGGAAAATTCCACATTTAATTATTCTCATATTTTTCAATTAGATGAAGGTGCATTTTTTTATTATATTAAATTCAAAACAATTCATTACCCTGAATATGCAGGTGAATTACAAGATATAAACAATTTTGGAGTAATATTTAATAAAACAAATGTCTCAAAGTACTTTTCAAAAAGTAAGTCAATGGGTATTTTAAGAATAACGGCAAATAATGAAAAACTTTTTAGAATAAAATAAACTATGAAAAAAATACTAATCATTTTTTGCTTATTATTTAGTATTATAAGTCAAGCAAAAGAAAACAAAAAACCGATAACGAAATCAAAACACTTAAAAAGCGTTATACGTAAAAACACCAAAAAAATAAATACACAACAGCCTCAATGGGGAGTATGGGATGCAATTGTTGATATTGCAGATTGGCTAACAAGTCCATTTAGACCTGTTTGGGGGGATTATGTAGAAGATGGAATGCGTTCGGGAAATCCTTGGCCTAAAACCATGTTTCCCCGTTCAATTAATGATGATATTCCTGATATGGTTAATACAATTTGCCTGTGGTTGGTGTTCTCACCAACCTTTTTTACTTAACAAGATAATTCCAAATGCATAATTATATTTACTTTTTTACCGCCACCATTTTAAATTGGCAGAATTTATTAAAACCCGATAAATACAAACAAATAATCTGTGATAGTTTAAATTATTTGGTAAAAAATAATAAAGTTACAGTTTATGGATTTGTAATAATGCCAAATCATATACATATAATTTGGCAAATAAACGAGCCTGATAAAATAGAAACAGTGCAACGAGATTTTTTAAAATACACTGCCCAACAAATAAAATTTGACTTGCTTAAAAACCATCAAAATGTTTTAGCATTTTTTAAAAGTAATGCCAAAGATAGAGCCTATCAGTTTTGGGAAAGAAGAGCCTATACTTCAAAATTATACAACAGAAAAGTTGTGGAAGAAAAATTAAACTATATTCATAATAACCCAATAAGTAAAAAATGGAATTTATGTAGTTCACCAGAGTTATATAAATACTCTTCGGCTTCATATTATTTAGCTAATAACAGGTCTTTTGACTTTATTACGGATTACAGAATAGGTATTTAGCTGTGATTGGTTGGTGAAAACACCCTTTAGACTTGCAGTGAGAATAAAATATATTATTTTTATAAAAATAATATTCTCACAACAGAGAGCAGAAGAGGTACTTAAGAAAACACCAAGGTTTTGATGCCTATTTGTTGAATTAACCCTCTACTGCCCTTTGCTGAATATAACTAGATAGAATTTAAGGCTTAATGCCTATTATTAAGGGTACAGTTTTATTCAGTTTTTCTGTTGGGAGCATATTTCTCTAACAGCAAATATATGAAAA
>JBIIBC010000034.1:0-31316 GCA_044239605.1 Bacteroidia bacterium
ATATCATAAAAATAATAGGCATTTCCTTGGGCACTTTTGGGTAAAAAAGGTTGAGCTAAAATATCAATATAAGTTCTACGGGCTGCAATTAAAAAACTGCTTTTACCTTTTTTCATGGGTCCCTCAGCACTAAAACGTGAGGCTATTAAACCAACACCACCATTAAATTCATATTTCTGATTATTGCCTTCGCGCATGCTAACATTTAAAATTGATGATAAACGCCCGCCATAATTTGCAGGCATACCACCTTTTATTACCTCTAAATTTTTAACAGCGTCAGTATTAAATACAGAAAGGAAACCAAATAAATGCGATGGATTATAAACCACAGCTTCATCCATTAATATTAAATTTTGATCAGGGCCGCCACCTCTTACATAAAATCCTGTTCCGCCTTCACCACCACTTTTTATACCTGGTAGTAAAGTAATGGCTTTTAAAATATCAGGTTCTCCAAATATTACTGGTAATTGTTTCACCTTTTCGCCCGATAAATCCACCGTACTCATTTCGGTACTTTTTACATTTTTATCTTCGCGCTCGCCTTTTATTACCACTTCTTTTCCAGTAATGCTCTTTTTGCTAAGTTTTACATTTAATTTGGTATCTTTATCTAAATTAACCTTTAAAATCTTAGTTTGAAAACCCAAATAAGTTATTTGAACAGTATAATTTCCAGAAGGAAGTGTTAATGCAAAATAGCCATAAGTATTGGTTGAAATAGCCTTATTGGTTTCAATAATTTTTACCACAGCACCAATTAATGTTTCGCCATTAGAACTATCTCTAAGCTCGCCACTTAAAGTAAATTTAGTTTGGGTAAATGCGGTACTAAAAACAAGAAAAAGTATAAAAGTAATTGAATAATATTTGATCATATTTTAATTATGGCTGCGATTCTATAAGGGTCATGTATTATTCTAGGCCTTTTTTGATAAGTGAAGAATTAAAAAATTGAATTTGAATTTTTTTACTAAATATTTAAGTGCAATTTGGTTTTTGAAAACAATAAGCTGCTGTTTTGCTTAACTAAATAGCCCATGGTCCTATTCAATTCTGTAATTTATTACTATTTAATTTTGAATTTTTATTTTCCTAGTATATAAATTTGGACCATTTTTTATAGTAATAAAATAAAAACCATTTGCTCGATTTGAGAGGTTTATTTCCAAATTTGATAAACCATTTTGTACAGAATAAGTATTGATTACTTCTCCCAAAATATTGTTAATGGTTACAGTAATAGGTTGAGCATTTCTTTCAATATTACCCAACTCCACATTAAATTTCCCATTAGAAGGATTGGGATAAACTTGTATGTTTTGTTTATTACTACTTTCAACTACTCCTACACTTGAAGTGTTATAAGTAAAACTACTACTTCCAAAGTTCTCATTGTTATTAGCGTAATTGGTTTCAAACGCTTTTTTCTCATCGTTTATTTTAGCTATTACTCTGTATGTGCCACTTGGTACCTGAGTTTTATCTTTTAAGTCTACTTTCCAATCTTTTATATAACTTGTATTTCCATTGTTAAGTTGAGTGTACGATAAACCAGATTGGATAACCCTATCAATTTCATATTCTGTATTGGTAATCGTGTTTTTTATTACTAAACTCACATCAAATTCTTCTGAGTTACTAAACCCTATGTTTCTAATAGTCATTTGTACATTTAAAATTTTTGATGATGCCTCATAAGTAAAAAGAGGTAGTGTAGTTCCTACTTTGATGGAAGTTAGATCTTGGGCATTCAGTGAATTGTTTAAAAATGCCAAGGAAATAAGGCATAATGATGCCAGTAAGTTGTTTTTTTTCATGTGTACTTATAGATTTTTATTAATTTTTGATTTTCGTAGAAGAAGCTAATTGCTTAATTGGATTTAATGAATTTACCTATGTATTTTTGCTCATTATGAGTCAAGTAAATGATATAAGTATTTGGTAAAATGATGCTTAAGGTTTGTTGTTTATTTTCAATCAACTATTAATTTTTTATGCTTCAATACAAGACCACTTCCATGCATAACGGATAATTAGACAAAGTAATAATACTTCTACAGCTGCTGCAAAATACATATGAGCCCAAGCTTCTCCTGCCAAATTAAACAGCATATATGGAATATAAAGTATAGCTACAATTATGTTCATCAAACGATTTACTTTAGCAGGGAGTGCAACAGAAAGGAATATCATAAGAGTTGGAATTATTACAAAGGTCATTGCTAGCAATAAAAAGACGTAAGAAATTTGAAAATTAAATACATTTCCTGCGAGAATTTCTTCTATGGAGCCTGGCATATATAAATGAAAATAATCAACATAGACGTAGAGAAACATAAAACTAGCCCACAGTGCAGCGAGTTTTAGTTTCAAATCTACTTTAACGTCTTTCAGTTCTTTTTGAGTTGTTTTTTGTCTATCCATGAGTTATATATTTAAATTTATATCCAATGTGTAGCCCAAGTTCGGGAGGCCATTTGGGCCAGTTATTAACTTTCCAGTTTTCAATCACTGTTTTTAGGTATTATTTGATTTCAGTAATTATAGTTTTAAAGACAAACCTGCATTAATTCCAAACCACATAAACAACTTACTATTCATTCTTTCGTTTGAATAAATAGTATTAGGAATATTTAAAGTTCCGTATTTACCTTCTACCTTCTCTTCTGTAATGTAAATGTTAAATGATGGACCTATCAACACAGAAAATTTATTTGAAAAGCTGTATTTGTAGTTAAAATCGGCCTTGTTTAGGATATTAATTTTTCCGTTGTCCCAATAGTTATTGTACACAATTTGATTGTATGATAAATCAATGCTGATTTTTTGTTTCTCAGAAATAGGTACATTACTTCCAAATCCAAGACCTACACTATAAATAGAATTGTTTTTAAATAAAGAGTACCCAGTTTTAAAAATAGTGTAAAACTTTTCAACTCCCATTTTAAAGTTCAGGTTATAGTTTATTGCATCACCTCCAGTAAGTTCCAATTCATAATAACCATTTTTTACTATGCTGAATAATCCAATTGGCAAAGACTTATCACCACTATCTATTAAGTTAAATAAACCAACTTGAATGCCTTTCAATTTCTTTGAATAATTTACAACACCTAATTGCAAACCTCTAAACTCATTATCACAAACGTTTACTGTTGATAATTGAAATCCTTTTGAGTTTTGCTTAGAATAATTTAGTACTCCTGATATAACTAAACCATTTGTTGACTTCAAACAAATATTTGAAATTCCTGACAATTGAAATCCCCTTACAATTCCTTTATTAAAATTGAAAATTGAACCAATTTCAGCTCCATTTACACCACCATTTAAACCATACAATACATTAAATGAAAAATTATTTGAATATTTCATTGAATTTGTTCCTTTATTACCCAATGGATATGCAAATGTTACTTGAACTTTGCTTGTTTTCAAACTATCATTTTCTTGTGCTACAATATTTGCGGTAGCAATGAATATAAATATGCTTATTAGTTTTAATTTTTTCATTTTTCGTCCTTTTAGACAATAAATAGGCTGTAAATGCTGTGCAGATTTTGTTTACCTTTTGTATAACAAAAGCCGATTTTACCCACCATAAGTATTTGGCTAATTTTTTATGTTCTATTTATAATTACAAATTATTTGTTTAAAAATTATATCCAATATGTAGTCCTGGTTCGGGTGTCCATTTTGGCCACTTGTCGTCCTTTTCTTTAAATCCATTTGGCATTTCAGAGTGATAAGGACGGCCTGCAATACCAACTGATGGTTCTATAAAAAACTTATCCTTAAAGAGTTTTATGTGGTAGCCAACTCTATTCGTGTTGAATATCATGAAACCATTACCCACATTTTTACCGTTTTCATTGATATATGTTTGCAAAGCAGGCAATATGTGAACTGCTACGTAAAGACCTTTCCAAAAATACCTTTGGTAAGCAATACCAACACCATAATCTCTTATATAACCAGGAAATTTCTCTTCAGGTGTACCATATGCCTTATTATAAAAAGGGTTAATACCAAGTGGCCAAGCAGATTTCCAAGTGATTATTTCTAGTGAAATTACATCCTTGCCAGTAATTCGATAACCTAAATTGAGTTGAACGAAGTCAGGTGGGTTTACTGGAGCTAAATTACCCACTACAAATAAAGTACTACCAACGAACCATCGTTTGTAAGTGCTGTCTGTTTTAGCATATTGAGCATTTACATGTAAATTGATTGATAAAACTAAAACAAGTCCAATCCATAAATTTTTCTTTTGCATATCTATTTTTGTTGTTAAATAATATTGCAAAAGTAGATTGGAGAGTTATCATGGTTCGTTCACTTAAGTGAAGAAATACGTTTTATCACTTTTTTAAAATCCGTTCCCTATTTATTTAAAACTACCTTGTAAATTCAACTACTTGGGCACTCACTGTTATCGTTCTTCTAACAAAGAATGGAGCAAATCCACTAACATGTTCCTCTGTCATCACGTTAATTATGGCTTTTGAACCATTTATTAAGTTGGCTTTCTTCATCATTGTTGAATAAGCATTTTCATACAATTGCCTTTTGTTCATTCCCCCAATTGCAAACACATAAGATGTTTCTGAACTTCCACTTACCTGATCAATAACTTTGAAGTTATTGCCACTTAAGTGTACTTCAGTGGCGTTTTGATTGTGGTTGGTAACAAATGCTGCACCAATGCCACATGAACTAAGCAATGCTGTTAGCAAAAACAACATGTAATAGTTAATTGTCTTTTTCATTATAAGAATTTTTTATTGTTTTATGTAAATTGATTATTTATTAATTTTAATACTAAAAGTTAATGCCAAAATCAAACCCTGGTTGAATAAAGTAGTTATTCCATTTTTCATCTAATGCTTTAAATGATTCGGGAACATTAGTTCTTATAGGCCAAGTACTAATTCCAATCGCTGGTTCGAAAAAGAAGCGTTTTTTACCAAACTTAAATTGGTAACCCAAATAAAAATCTAGGTATAAGGTATAACCATTTCCAATCTTTTTGTTATCCTTATCCATGTATTTTTCAAAGGCATTCATTGCGGTAACGGATGTAAATACGCCTTTCCACCAAAATCGCTGATAACCTATTTGAGGAGCAAGAATGCGAGCGTGTCCGGGATAGTTTAGCCCTGGTTTATCAAAATCAGGTCCAAAGGGGATGCCAAGTGGCCAAGAATAAATGGACCTTTTAAATTTAAAAAGAATAACATCTTTAGGTGTTATCCTGTATCCTGCATTTATTTGTATAAACTCCGGGTTGTTTGTTTGATCAAAATTACCCAATAAAAATAAGGTACTACCTATAAACCATCTTTTGTAAGTTGTGTCTTGTGGGGCATTTTGAGCATTTGCCTGTAAACTGCTTGCCAATACTATAATTAAGGCATAAAATAAAATCCTTTTTTGCATATCTTTTTTCATTTTTAATTGATATTGCAAAAGTAGATTGGTGAGTTATCATAACTCGTTCACTTAAGTGAAGAAATATATTTTAGCTTTCTTTTTTTAGCATTCTTGCTCTTAGTCTACTTAATGATTGTGGTTTTATACCTAAAAAACTTGCTAATTGATGTTGAGGCACACGCTGAATAAGGTCAGGTCTATTTTTAAGTAAGTTTAAGTATCGTTGTTCGGGTGATGAAGTCTTAAACTCGTCAAAATTGATTTGTTGTTTAGCTAATAATTCTTCTGAGAACTTCCTACACATAATATCAAACTTTGGGAATTTACTATTTACCTCTTCCGACATATCCTCATTAGAAACCAGAATTATTGAGTCTTCTACACAACTAATATAACATTCAGACGGGGTTTGGCTTATTACACAAGGAGGTGTTAAAGCATCCATTTCTGTATAGAAAGCTGTGGTTTTCTCTTCACCATCTAAAATATAATAAGTACGAATACAGCCATTTAGCACAAAGTAACTTTCTTTCGAATACTGTCCTTCTTTTAATAAAACAGTTCCCTTTTTAACTGAGTGAAATAGGTTCAAAGAAACGAGTACGTTTTTCTCTTCTTCTGTTATAGAAATGTATTTTGATATAAAGTTAAATAATAGGTTTTGCATTGCTTTTAATAGTTATTGTATTTCGAAACAGTAGCCATCAACTTCAGCATTTGAAATACTATGCTTAAATGGACTTGCAAATAAAAGCATAAAATACCAAGTAAAAATTTAATGATTTGATTTGTTAAAAAATAATTATTGGCCTTACTTAACAAAAAGAAGTAGCCATTTATAAATAATTTTTAAGGAAAAAAAACCTGTCATGTTTGGAATTAAATTGATGTTGGCGAGAACGCACAACATCGGCCAGGTGGATAAAACTCAATAACCCGCCAATTCACAACTCAAACAACTATCAACTGATAACCGACAACTATCAACTAAATTTAAATCCATTAATACAAAACAAAGTGCTTATTTTTGTAGTTACTAAAGTAAATACTGATGCTTTTTGGTTAACTTGTGTAACAGCAACTTGCCAGAGGATAGCAGCCAGTAGCCAGCCGCAAAAAATGACAAATAATCAAACGGAAAACACCACACATTTAGAAGACGAGTTTATTGAAATACTTGGTGCTAGGGAGCATAATTTAAAAAATATTGATGTAAAAATTCCTCGTAATAAGTTAGTTACCATTACTGGCTTAAGCGGAAGTGGCAAATCATCGTTAGCCTTCGATACCATTTTTGCCGAAGGACAGCGCAGGTATATGGAAAGTTTTAGCGCTTATGCCCGCCAATTTATTGGCAATATGGAGCGCCCCGATGTAGACAAAATAAATGGACTTTCGCCCGTTATAGCCATTGAACAAAAAACGGTTAACAAAAATCCACGTTCTACCGTAGGCACCATTACCGAAATTTACGATTTCCTTCGTTTGCTTTATGCTCGCGCTGCCGATGCTTACAGTTACGAAAGCGGAGAAAAAATGGTAAAAATGACGGAAGAACAAATTATTACCGGCATTATTACCCAATTTGAAAATAAAAAAATTAGCATTTTAGCCCCGTTGGTAAAAGGGCGTAAAGGCCATTACCGCGAGCTTTTTGAACAAATACGCAAACAAGGTTATACCAAAGTTAGGCTTGATGGTGAGGTAAAAGAAATAACGGCTAAAATGCAAGCCGACCGTTATAAAATACACGATATAGAAGTACTGATAGACAGAATTGAAATGCGCAAACCCGATAGAGTGCGCGTGGCCGAAAGTGTAAAAAGTGCTTTAAAAATGGGTAAGGGAACCATGGTTTTGCTCGATAATGAAACCAATCAATCGTACCATTTTAGTAAATACTTAATGGACCCCAAAAGTGGTATCAGTTACGATGAACCACAGCCCAATTCATTTTCGTTTAACTCGCCTTACGGTGCTTGCCCTACTTGCGATGGTTTGGGAGTAAAAAGTATTATTGACGAAAATGCCATTATTCCTGATAAAAAACTGAGCATTAACAAAGGGGCTTTAACGCCATTGGGTGAAATAAGAGAAAACTGGACTTTTCTTCAACTGCGCGAAATAGCCAAAAAGTACAAATTCAGTTTTGCCGATCCTATTGAAAAATTATCTAAAGAAGCATTGGATGCCATTTTACATGGTAGCGATGAAGCTTTAGTAATTCCCTATCAATATGCCAGCGGTTACACCCAAAATTACAATAGCCATTGGGATGGATTGATTCCCATTATTACCAAAAATTATTTAGAAAAAAGCAACGATTCTATTTCAAAATGGGCCGAAGAATTTATGCAGCTCCTACCCTGCCCCGATTGCAATGGCGCTAGGTTAAAAAAGGAATCGTTACATTATAAAATTGGCGATAAAAACATAGCAGATTTAGCCCAAATGGAAATTACTGCTTTGGGCCATTGGTTCAATAACGAAGTAGATAAACTATTAGATAAAAAACAAACCATTATAGCTGCCGAAATTTTAAAAGAAATTCGCAGCCGTATTCAGTTTTTAATTGGTGTTGGTATAGATTATTTAACTTTAAACTCGCCTTCCAAAACCTTAAGTGGGGGAGAGGCACAGCGTATTCGTTTGGCTACACAAATTGGTTCTCAATTAGTAGGTGTGTTGTATATTTTAGATGAGCCAAGCATTGGTTTACATCAGCGCGATAATAACCGCTTGATTGATTCGTTAAAATCGCTGCGCGATGTGGGCAATAGCGTTATTGTGGTAGAACACGATAAAGACATGATGCAGGAAAGTGACTATATTTTAGATATAGGTTACGGAGCGGGTATTCATGGTGGGCATATTGCTGCGCAAGGTACTTGGGACGAAATTATAAAATCGAATTCGGTTACTGCGCAATATTTAAATGGTACCAAACAAATTGAAGTTCCTAAAACCAGACGCAAAGGCAATGGCAAAAAACTAGTTATTAAAGGTGCCACAGGCAATAATTTAAAAAATGTTACGGTAGAATTTCCATTAGGTAAATTAATTTGCGTTACGGGTGTAAGTGGTAGCGGAAAATCAAGTTTAATTAACGAAACTTTATACCCAATATTGCGCCAACATTTTTACAATTCGCATCAAAAACCTTTAACTTATAAAGAGTTTAAAGGCATTGAACATATTGACAAAGTTATAGAAATTGACCAATCGCCAATTGGGCGCACACCACGCAGCAATCCTGCCACTTATGTAGAGGTTTTTTCAAATATCAGAGATTTATATGCTGCTCTTCCTGAATCAAAAATTAGAGGTTATAAACCTGGAAGATTTTCGTTTAACGTAAAAGGTGGGCGCTGCGAAACTTGCCAAGGTGCAGGAATGCGCACCATTGAAATGAATTTTCTGCCCGATGTATATGTTAAATGCGAAACCTGCAATGGCAAACGTTATAACCGAGAAACATTGGAGGTAAGGTTCAAAGGCAAATCAATTAACGATGTGTTGGACATGTCGATAGAAGATGCAGTTAAGTTTTTTGAAAACACCCCACAAATTTTGCGCAAAATAGAAGCCTTAAACGATGTAGGTTTGGGTTATATAACGCTGGGTCAACAAAGCACTACTTTAAGTGGTGGCGAGGCGCAAAGGGTAAAATTAGCTACCGAATTAAGCAAGCGTGATACCGGAAATACTTTTTATATTTTAGATGAGCCAAGTACAGGTTTGCATTTTGAAGATGTAAAAGTGTTGCTTGATGTAATTAATAAATTGGTTGAAAAAGGAAACTCTGTTTTGGTTATTGAGCACAATTTAGACATTATAAAAGTAGCAGACCATATTATAGATGTAGGACCCGAAGGAGGTAAATATGGTGGGCAAATATTGTGCGAAGGCACTCCAGAACAAATTTGCAACGAACCCAAAAGCCATACAGCCAAATTTTTAAAACCAGAATTAGGTTTAAAATAAAAATTCACAATAATTTCTCTTAATTTAAATATAGAATTTAGCCATCAATAAATGAAAAGGTGTCACCATTAAATAATCCTTTGTCGCTCAATTTTAAATGAGGAATTACTAATAATGCCATAAATGATAAACTCATAAATGGAGCTCGCAATGTTGAACCTAATGCTTTCTTACTAAAATTATCCAATTGAGTATAATCTTCGGCTACTTTCCAGGCATCTTCATTACTCATTAAACCCGCAATTGGAAGAGGTAAAATTAATTGCTCAGCACTATTCACTGCGCTTAAGCCTCCTTTATTGGCTATTATTAAATTTATAGCATTACAAATTTCTTCATCGTTAACACCAACAGCTATTATATTATGGCTATCATGCGCAACAGACGATGCTATAGCACCTTTTTTCAAACCAAAATTTTTAATAAATGAAATAGCAATAGGCGCTGCGTGATACCTATTAACCACCACTATTTTTAAAATATCATTTTGGGGCAATACTTCATGTTTAGGAAACGAAAGTTTATTGGTAATTAATTGGCCATCTAAACATTCAATAACTAACTCGTTTTCTTTTATTTCATAAGCAAAATCCAAAATCTTTTTAGGTACTATATTAAACTGATTAATGGATTCAATTGGAACTTTTGCTATAAGTGTTTTACCATTTTCGGCTACTAATTTTCCTTGTATAAAAGTACGTTCAACAATAAAATCTGTTAAATTATTTATAATAATAAAATCGGCCGAATCGCCAATATTTAAAGTGCCTACGGGCAATTTATAATGCCAAATAGGATTTAAACAAGCTACTTGTAATACATCAAACAAATTATATCCTAGAGCAATGGCGCGAGCAACTAATTGGTTTATGTGACCCAACAGTAAACTATCAGGATGCTTATCATCGCTACAAAACATCAATTGCAAAGCATGTTTTTCCATTAAAGGAATGAGTGTATCAAAATTGCGGGCTGCACTTCCTTCACGAATAATTACCTTCATTCCAAAACCAATTTTATCTAAGGCTTCTTCAAAAGTAAAGCATTCATGGTCGGTACTCATGCCTTCGTCAATATATTGTTTAGCTTGCGCTCCGCGCAATCCAGGTGCATGTCCATCTATAGGTTTATGGTGTTTTTTAGCACTAGCTATTTTAGCCATTACCTCTTCGTCTTTGTATAAAACACCGGGAAAATTCATCATTTCAGCCAAATACAATATTTCAGGTCTGGCCAAAAGTGTATCAATATCTTTGGCATAAATTACCGCACCTGCTGTTTCAAAAACAGTGGCAGGTACACAACTTGGCGCTCCAAAAAAGAAATGAAAAGGCACTTGTTTACCATTCTCAATCATAAAATCAATACCATTTAAACCTAGCACATTGGCTATCTCATGAGGATCGCTAACTGTAGCCACAGTGCCATGAATAACAGCCATTCTTGCAAATTCGCTTGGCGCTAACAAACTACTTTCTATATGAACATGCGCATCAATAAAACCAGGAAGCGCATAGTTTTGGCAAACTTCATTTATTCTTTCAATAGCGGCTATTTTTCCATTTTCAACGGTAATTTCAGCTGCATAAATTTGTTTGTTTATTATATCAATATAGTTTGATTTTATTTTCATTATTTTCAGTTTTTTGTTGTGTTTGTCTTCAATGGTAAAAGTAAAAATTAAATAAAAGTATTTATATTTTTTTTTAGATTTTAAGTGAACATGGTTAATAGACAAACGAATAAAACCGATTGCTTGAAACTTTAAATTGAAATAAACTTTAAGAATGTGTGCAGCACAAAAAAGCCCGTTACAAATTATTGCAACGGGCTTTTTACTATTTACAATAGCTTATTTTTTAGCTTTTCTATCAAAGTCAATAACAATTGGAGTTGCAATTGCTAATGAAGAGTATGTACCAAATATGATACCAACTAATAATGAGAATGTGAATCCTCTTATTACTTCTCCACCAAATATAAATAACACCAATGTTACCATAAACACAGTTAATGAAGTAATAATGGTTCTATTTAAAGTATTATTCAAAGCATTATTGATAATCGAAGCAGTGTCTTCTTCGCGTTTATGAATGTTTAAGAATTCACGAATACGGTCAAATACTACCACAGTATCGTTAATAGAGAAACCTATAATGGTTAAAATTGCCGCTATAAACGTTTGATCTACTTCCATGGCAAATGGTAAAATACCATCAAAAATTGAGTAAAAACTTAACATCATCAATACGTCATGCGTTAATGCAATAATAGCACCAATGGTATATTGAATTTTACGGAAACGAACCAAAATGTATAATCCAATACCAACTAATGAAATAATTACTGCCCAGAATGAACCTGTTTTAACATCATTAGCAATGGTTGGTCCTACTTTGGCCGAACTTAAAATTACGTTTTTATCATCAATTTTATTTAAACCTTCGGTTACTTTAGCTAAAACTTCATCAGCAACTGTTGGTGTAATATCGTCAATACGGTAAGTGGTGGTAATTTTAACCTTGTTATTGGTACCAAATTTTTTAACCTCAGGTGCACTTCCTAATACCGTTTCTAAAGAATGGCGTACATCAGTTGTTTCAACAGGTTTGCTTAATTGAACTACATAAGTATAACCACCCTTAAAATCTACACCTAAAGTAAACCCTTTAGTAAACATAGAAATGAAACCACAAATAATAATAGCTCCTGAGAACATATAGAATTTTTTACGGTTTCCTACCCAATCGTAATGGAAGTTTTTGAATGCATTCATTGTTTTGGCAGTAGCATATTTTACTTCATGGCCTTTATCCATCCACCATTCAGTAACTACTCGCGTAAATAATACCGCAGTAAACATTGATGATAAAATACCAATAATTAAAGTAATAGCAAAACCTTGAACTGGACCTGTACCAAAAGTATACATTACAAATCCTGCTAATAAAGTAGTTAAGTTAGAGTCAATAATAGAAGAACTAGCATGTTGGTAACCATCAGCAATGGCATTTTTTAAGCTACGTGCATTTTGTAATTCGTCTTTAACACGCTCGTTAATTAGCACGTTCGCATCTACCGCCATACCAATTGTTAATACTATACCAGCAATACCAGGTAATGTTAATGCTGCTCCTAATGAGGCCAATACACCAATAATAAAGAACACGTTTAATAATACTGCAAAATCGGCAATATAACCTGAGTTATTGTAGTACAATACCATGAAAATTAAAATGATAATAGTAGCAACTATCATACTCCATAAACCTTGGCTAATTGCCTCAGCTCCTAAAGTTGGTCCTACTACTGCTTCTTCCACTATACGAGTTGTAGCTGGTAATTTACCACTTTTTAATACGTTTGATAAATCCAGAGCTTCTTCATCAGTAAAACCACCGTTAATTACAGAACGTCCATTAGGAATTTCGTTTTGTACATTCGGTGATGAATAAACTAAATTATCTAATACAATAGCTATTGAATGGCCAACATTTTGTTTGGTTAAATTTTTCCAATCAGTAGTTCCTTGTCCGTCCATTGCCATGTTTACTTCCACTTGGCCAGTTAATTGCGAAATATCACGGTTAGCTTGAATAACTCTTTCACCGCTCATTGCAGCATCACCATTACGTTCAGCTTTTAAAGCATGTAAACGAACAGCGCCACCATTTTCACCAATTCCTTTATACTCCCAAGCAAATTTTGCATCAGAAGGAATAATAGCACGAACCTCAGGACGAGCTAACATGGCATTAATTTTAGCAGTATCTCTAATTGCTGCAGTTCCACACCAAGAACCATTAGGCGATAATTGACCTTTTTCGTCTGCCACTGGCATAATTAAAGCCAATAATGGATTTTCTTTTTGGAACTGCTCAGCAGTCATTTTATTTTTATCTGTAGTATCTTTTTTTGCTTTTGCAGTACTGTCAGTTTTTGCTTTAGCACCACCAATATCAGCTAAAGCATTTTTTGCAGTAGTAGTATCAGCTAAAGCAGTATCTGCTGAAGTGGTAGCAGTTTTTAATTTTTTCAATAAATCATTAGCTTGACTTAAAAAACCATAAGCAACTGGATTGTCATACGTTTGAAAGAACTCTAATTTAGCTGTTCCTTGTAATAATTTACGAACACGAGCAGGATTATCAACACCCGGTAATTCAATAATTATTCTACCTGTTCCTTCTAATTTTTGAATATTAGGTTGCGTTACACCAAATTTGTCAATACGTGTACGCAATACTTTAAATGAACGCTCAATAGCTAAATCAGTTTCCACTTTTAAGTATTGCAATACCTCTGCATTACTTGATGTTAATTTGATTCTTTCTTTATTGCTTGAATTAGCAAAAATAGCAGCTAACATACCATTTGGGTCAACTTGTTTGTATGCATCACCAAATAATTCAACAAAATCTTTTTGACTGGTTTTGTGAGCTTCTGAGGCCATTGCTACTGCTTTGTTAAAGTTTGCATCAGTGTTATTATTCGATAATCCTCTTAATAACTCATCTTGACTTAACTCTAAAGTAACATTCATTCCACCTTGTAAATCTAATCCAAGGTTTAATTCATGGGCTTTGCATTGTAAATAAGTGTATTTTTTAACACCTATATTGTACACTACTTCGCGGCCAATTGAATCAATGAACGCTCTTTCTTTTTCTAAATCACCATTAGCAAATGCTTTTGCTTTTTGCTCTACTCGGTAAGTTACCAAAGAAAATGATAGCTGAAATAACGACACTATCACTAAGGCAATGGTAAAAAACTTAACTGCTCCTTTAATTTTCATTTTGTATTTATGTATTCTATTTAGTTTTTAATATTTAAAAATTTGTTTAACCAAATTTAGCCTTAGGCCAATTAGCTTGATGCTAAAATAACAAAGGAGCGCAAATATATGTTTTGAGTACTTAAATGCAAAGATTTTAAAATTGCTGATTATTAAATGTTTATGGTTTTCGTGTAACCAATTGTTAATCAAATAAGTTAATTGTAACGTGTATTTTTTGATAAATTAAAGATTTGCATTGAACAGTTTATTAGAATTAGGAGCAGAAATTTATACATAGTGTTTATAAATGCTAGAATGCTTTAGACATAACACCAATTACTTTCGTTTCATTAAATAATAAAATTGTTTTAGTAATGGAAAATACACAAGAAGGTTTAAACTTTTTAGAATTAATTTTTAAGGGTGGAGCAGTAATGATTCCTATTGGCTTACTGTCTGTGATAACTATTTATATAATTATTGAGCGAGTTGTTTACATTCGAAATGCTTCGAAATTAGAAGCTAACTTTTTAAATAATTTGAAAGATTTGTTGGCCAAAGGCGATTTAAAAGCAGCTCGAGCTTTTTGTCAACGCATTAATTCACCCATTAGCCGTATAATAGAAAAAGGGGTAATGCGAATTGGTAAACCCATAAAAGATATTGAAAGCAGTATTGAAAGCATGGCTAGTATTGAAACAGGTGTTTTAGAAAAAAATATAAATTGGTTAGGAATTATAGCTGGTGTAGCTCCAATGCTTGGTTTTATTGGTACTATCTCAGGTATTATCAAAATTTTTTATAATATCTCCGTAAGCGATAATATTAGTATTGGTTTAATAGCTGGAGGTTTATACGAAAAAATGATTACCTCAGGTTCAGGTTTAATAGTAGGGGTGGTAGCTTATACAGGGTACCATTTTTTAAATAGCATGATAGATAAATTTAATGCTAAATTAGAGCGCACAGCCGTTGATTTTATTGATATTTTAGATAGCTAGTTTTAACCAAACCAAACAATGAAATTACGCAAAAAAAAGCAGTTTGAGGCTGAGGTAGCTACTTCTTCGCTCAATGATATTATGTTTTTCCTCTTGCTTTTCTTTTTAATTATTTCAACCATTGCTAACCCCAATGTAATTAAAGTATTATTGCCGAAGGCAGAAAAAAGTCAAACTTTAAACAAGAAACAGTTTTCGTTAACAGTAAAAGAAAATAAAGAATACTATTTCGATAGGGAGTTAATTGATGCAACTAATTTGGAGCAAGTTTTAAAAGAAAAAACTACTGGAGTTGAAGACCCTACGATAGTTTTGCGTATGGATGCAAAATTAAATATTCAAGAATTAGTTGATATTTTATCGATAGGAACACGGTTAAAAATACGAATTGTTATGGCTACTCAGGTAGGTAAATAGGAGTATCAATTATAAATGCTAAAAAAAGCTCGATTTGAACTTCAAATCGAGCTTTTTTATTTGCCAATAACTGGTGGTTAACTTTATACTAAACCTGCCACGTAATCACCAACTTCGCCTATAGTATCAAATTTTAACACTTCATCTGCAGTAACATTGGTTCCAAATTCCGAATTAATGGCATCAACAGCTACTTGTACATTGGTTGCATCGTAACTTAAATCAGGGCCAAGTGTAATTGTATCGCTTGGAGCCGATGATTTGTCCATCATAATAATTTTTACTTTTCCTTTAATTTCTGACATAATTTTTTTGTTTAAGTTTTAATAAGTGAAATGTAAATGTATTTTATTTTACCTATTTGGCAAATAATTTGTTTTATTTTATAATAAATAATTTATTGAAATGCGTTTCCTAATTTTCTGCTGCTTAATTTTAGTTCTATTTCAGTTAATGATTCAGGATTTTCAATGGTTGAAGGAATATTATAAGCCAATCCATCCGCAATATGCCTAATGGTTTTGCGTAAAATTTTCCCCGATCGAGTTTTAGGTAAACGCTTTACTACCACAGCATTTTTAAATACAGCCACAGCACCTATTTTTTCTCTAATTAATGCAACCAGTTCATCTTCTAATTTGGCTTCAATACATTCAATACCATCTTTTATTACTACCAACGCAACAGGTCTTTGTCCTCTCAGTTCATCAGCAATTCCAAGTACAGCACATTCGGCCACACTTGGGTGTGCAGCAATTAATTCTTCCATTTCTCCCGTGCTTAATCTATGGCCAGCTACATTTATCACATCGTCAATTCTGCCCATTATATAAAAATAGCCTTCTTCATCTTTATAACCGCCATCTCCAGTTAAATAATAACCTAAAAAATGTTCTAAATAACCTTTTCTAAAACGCTCATCGTTGTTCCATAAAGTAGGTAAACATCCGGGAGGCATTGGTAATTGTATGGTTACAAATCCTTCTTGGTTTGGTCCTAGTTTTTCACCTTCTTCCGATAGTATTTGAATATCGTATCCGCATACTGGTAATCCTGCTGAGCCCGATTTGGCCTCAAATTGTTCTACTCCCATCATAATTCCAATCATTGGCCAACCACTTTCGGTTTGCCACCAATGGTCAATTACTGGTTTTTGTAATAAGTTTTTTATCCAACTAAAAGTGGCAGGGTCTAATCTTTCGCCTGCTAAAAATAAGGTTCTTAATGATGAGAGATTGTATTGTTTTAAAATAGTTCCTTCATCATCTTCTTTTTTTATTGCTCTAATTGCAGTTGGAGCGGTAAACATTAAGTTAACTTTATGTTGTTCAATTACACGCCAAAATCCTCCACAATCGGGAGTTTTTACTGGCTTTCCTTCGTATAGAACGGTGGCACATCCATTTAATAATGGTCCATAAACTATATAACTATGGCCAACCACCCAACCCACATCACTTGCAGCCCAAAATACATCACCTTCTTTAGCATTGTAAAAATGGGTCATACTAAATTTTAGAGCAGTGGCATAACCACCTGTATCGCGTACTATACCTTTGGGTGTTCCTGTAGTGCCCGAAGTGTAAAGAATATAAAGCGGGTGTGTAGCTTTAACCGCAACATAGTTAACAGGTTCCGATTGGTTTATTAATGTTTCAAAATCAATTTCGTTAGCATTGTTGATGGTGTCATTACCATTTGTTCTTCTATATAAAATGGTATAGTTTGGTTTGTGGTTTGCTTCATCAATGGCTTTATCTACCAAGTGTTTGTAATGAATCACTTTATCTACTTCCAAACCATACGAAGCAGTTACAATAGCTTTAGGTTTTGCATCGTCTATACGCATGGCCAATTCATGAGGAGCAAAACCTCCGAAAACCACTGAATGTATGGCACCTATTCTAGCGCAAGCTAACATAGCTATAACTGCCTGTGGAATCATTGGCATATAAATTACCACTGTATCACCTTTGGTTATGCCTAAACTTGTTAAGCCTCCGGCAAATTTTGAAACTAAATTGGTAAGTTCATTATAGGTAAAATGTTGAACAATTAAAGTAACAGGTGAATCGTAAATTAATGCTACTTCATTGCCTCTGCCAGCTGCTATATGCGCATCTAAACAAAGAGCAGAAATGTTTAGTTCTCCATCGGCAAACCATTGATAAAAACCTTTATCGTTAACTGATAAAGTGGTGGATGGTTGTTTTAGCCAATTTATTGCTGTGGCTTGTTTAGCCCAAAAGGCTTCTTTATTGGTTATACTATCTTGGTATAATTCTGAGTATTTCATGAGTGAAAATTTTTATAAAATTATTCATCTTTACTCATAAAAAATAGGTTTAGTATACCTATTTAGCAAGATTTCAAAAAAAACTAATTTAAACTAGGGGGTTTTAAATGAGGTAATAGTGAAGCAAAAAATAATAAAATCATTCGTTCAAAGGTTTATATTTGCCATCCTTTATTTAAAAAATTTAAAAAACATGTCAGATCATAAAATTATATTCTCAATGGCGGGTGTTAGCAAAACTCATCCACCACAAAAACAAGTACTTAAAAATATTTACCTTTCGTTTTTCTATGGTGCCAAAATTGGTGTTTTAGGTTTAAATGGTTCGGGTAAATCAAGTTTATTAAAAATTATTGCCGGAATTGATAAAAGTTTTCAGGGCGAAGTAGTTTTTGATAAAGATTATAAAATTGGTTTTTTAGAGCAAGAACCAACTTTAGATGAAACCAAAACAGTAGTAGAATGTGTGAAAGAAGGCGTTAAACACATTACTGATTTATTAGAAGAGTTTGAAGAAATCAACAACAAACTAGCCGACCCTAATTTGGATGGTGATGAAATGATGAAAATTTTGGATAGACAAGCTACCGTAATGGAATTGCTTGACCAAAACGATGCATGGGAATTAGATACTAAATTAGAAAAGGCCATGGATGCATTGCGTTGCCCTGAGCCTGATCAAATGGTAAATGTTTTATCAGGTGGTGAACGCAGACGTGTGGCTTTATGCCGTTTGTTATTAAGCAATCCTGATATTTTATTGTTGGATGAACCTACCAATCACTTAGATGCTGAAAGTGTTGATTGGTTAGAACAATATTTAAAAAATTTCCCTGGTACTGTAATTGCGGTAACGCATGATAGGTATTTCTTGGATAACGTAGCTGGTTGGATTTTAGAGTTAGACCGTGGTGAAGGAATTCCTTGGAAAGGTAATTACAGCAGTTGGTTAGAGCAAAAAGCAAACCGTTTAAAAGCGGAAGAAAAAGCGGAAGGCAAACGTGCAAAAGCTTTAGAGCGTGAGTTAGATTGGGTACGTCAAGGGGCTAAGGGCCGTCAAACCAAACAAAAAGCTCGTTTGAATGCTTACGACAAAATGTTGGGTGAAGATCAAAAAGAAAAAGAACAAACATTAGAATTGTTTATTCCGCCTGGACCACGTTTAGGTGATGTAGTAATAGAAGCACAAGGTGTAAGCAAATCTTATGGCAATAAACTATTATATGAAAACCTTAATTTTAGTTTACCAAAAGGTGGAATTGTAGGAATAATAGGGCCAAATGGTGTGGGTAAAACTACTCTATTCCGCATGATGATGGGATTGGAACAGCCGGATGCAGGAACATTTAAAGTGGGCGAAACTGTTAAAACAGCCTACGTTGACCAAAGCCATAAAGATTTATTACCTGATAAAACTGTGTATGAAGTAATAAGCGGTGGTACGGATTTAATACAGGTTGGAACCCAACAAGTAAACGCGAGAGCTTATGTTTCTAAATTTAATTTTGGAGGAAGCGATCAAGGTAAAAAAGTTAGTGTACTTTCAGGTGGAGAGCGTAACCGCGTTCATTTAGCAATTACTTTAAAAGAAGGCGGAAACGTTTTGTTATTAGATGAGCCTACCAATGATATAGACGTAAATACATTACGTGCTTTGGAAGAAGCTATCGAAAACTTTGCCGGTTGTGTGGTAGTTATTTCCCATGACAGATGGTTTATTAACCGTATTGCAACGCATATTTTAGCATTTGAAGGTAACTCGCAAGTGTATTTCTTTGAAGGTGATTACAGTGCTTACGAAGAGAATAAAAAACAACGCTTAGGCGATTCTGCTCCGCATAGAGTTCGTTTTAAAAATATAAACTAATAAAAAAAAGCCTCACATATTTAAAAATGTGAGGCTTTTTTTATCTATTTCCGTAGCGTTTACTACTGCCATTACTTGGCTTAGCTTGGCTAGTATTGCTTTTAGGTCTATTACCTCTTGGCTGTTGGTCGCTGCGTGGCGAGCGGCCTCTTGGTTGTTCTTTAGGTTTTATTTCAAAATCTTGCATAGGGTAATCGTGGTCGTCAATTACGGGAATTGAAATATTAATTACCTTCTGAATATCTTTTAAATATGCTTTTTCTTCAAAATCGCAAAACGATAAGGCAATACCTTTGGCACCTGCTCTGCCTGTTCTACCAATTCTGTGTACATACGATTCAGGAACATTGGGTAAATCGTAATTGATAACATGCGTTAAATCGTCAATATCAATTCCGCGCGCAGCAATATCAGTAGCTACCAAGGCCCTAATGGTATTGTCTTTAAAATCGCTTAATGCCTTTTGTCTTGCATTTTGCGATTTATTTCCATGAATAGCAGCCGATTTAATACCTGCTTTTGCTAACTCTTTCGATATTTTATCTGCCACATGTTTGGTTCTAGTAAATACCAAAGCCGATTTGATGGTTTTATCATTTAAAATATCAACTAGTAAATTTCGCTTATTATTTTTATCTACAAAATAAACAGCTTGCTTAATGGTTTCGGCAGTTGACGATACCGGAGTAACCTCAACTTTTTCGGGTTTGTGTAAAATGGTATTAGCCAATTTAGTAATTTCAGGAGGCATGGTAGCCGAGAAGAAAAGTGTTTGACGTTTAAAAGGTAATTTTGCAATTACTTTTTTTACATCGTTCACAAATCCCATGTCTAACATACGGTCTGCTTCATCAAGTACAAAAACCTCTAAGCTGCGTAAATCAACAAAACCTTGGTTCATTAAATCGAGCAAGCGGCCCGGAGTAGCTATTAAAATATCAATACCTCTACGCAATGCATCGGTTTGTGGTTTTTGACCAACACCACCAAATATAACAGTGCTGTTAATACCCGTGTATCTACCATAAGCTTTAAAGCTTTCCTCTATTTGTATAGCAAGCTCTCTTGTAGGTGTTAACACCAATGCTTTTATTTTTTTAAATCCTTTTTCGTTACTTTTAGTTTTATATAAATTTTGCAACATTGGAATGGCAAAAGCAGCTGTTTTACCTGTTCCTGTTTGGGCGCAGCCCAATAAATCTATTTTGTTTAATACTATCGGAATTGCTTGTTGTTGGATTGGAGTTGGGGTTTCGTAACCCTCGTCAGTTAATGCCTTTAAAATGGGCTCGATTAACTGCAAATCAGTAAATTTCATTAATTAATTGTATTGTTTGTAATACTTTTAATGCACCTAAATAATTGGAGAAGAATAATTTATTTACTCATTAAAAGTGTACAAATGTATGCCATTTAAGCCATTAACCTAATTTTATTATTTTAGAGCGTGGTTTAAATAGGAATTGCCTTACATTAATAGTTAGTTATAGGTATAGCTTCGAAATTTAGTTTGTAGTTGGCAAATTTTTTTTACTCTTTTTTTAGTTGTTTACATAAATGGTTTTGAATTACCTATTATAAAAAGCACTTTTGCCCATATTACATAATTTATGCAAAAACTTTTTCTCGTTTCTATTTCAATTCTATTGTTTGCTTCATGTGCTAGCAAAAAGAAAATTCCTTCTAATTCCGATTTGTTAACAAACAAAAGCTCGGTAATTACTGATAAAATTAAATCATGTAAAAAGATAGACGGATTGTTTCCATTGTACCAAGACACTGCTACCGGAAATGTATTTATGATTGTAAAAAAAGAACAATTAGATAAAGAATACATTTACTTTTCGTACACAGTGGATGGAGTGGTGGCAGCAGGCCATTTTAGAGGAAGTTTCCGCGATAATAAAGTTTTTACCATTAAGCGTTATTTCGACAAATTAGAGTTTGTGGTGCAAAATACTGGTTATTATTTCGATAAAAATAATCCAATAAGCAAAGCTGCTAATGCCAATATTAGCAATGCCATTTTGGTTAATCAAAAAATATTAGCCGAAGATGCTAAAAAAGGCGAAATGCTTTTAGATGCAAGTGCCATTTTTTTAAGCGAAAGCATGTGTCAGGTAAAACCCTCTCCATTTTTTGGTTTGCCTCCAGGTTTTCAAATGTTTAGTTTAGGGGGATTGAGTCGCGAAAAAACTAAATTTACTAGTTTAAGAAATTATGAAAAAAACACAGATTTAATAGTTGAATATGTATATGACAATCCAATGCCAACAGTAGGCGGTGGCAAAGAAGTAACAGATGAACGCGCAGTAAGTATTTTTTTACAACATACTTTAATTGAAGCACCAAAAAATAATTTTAAACCAAGAGCTGATGATCCACGCGTAGGTTATTTTGGCGAGCAGGTAGAAGACATGACTACTACCAATGCAGTGGCCTATAAAGATGTGATTCATCGTTGGCATTTAGAAAAAAAAGATACCAATGCTGCTATTTCTGAACCCGTTGAACCAATAACTTGGTGGATTGAAAATACTACTCCTCCCGAATTTAAAGCAACTATTAAAGAAGCAGGCGAAAAATGGAATTTGGCTTTTGAAACTGCTGGATTTAAAAACGCAGTTGTTATAAAAGAACAACCAGATACCGCCACTTGGGATGCAGGCGATATTCGCTACAATGTATTACGTTGGACTTCATCTCCTCAACCGCCATTTGGTGGTTATGGGCCAAGTTTTGTTGATCCGAGAACTGGCCAAATTTTGGGCGCAGATATTATGTTTGAATACATTTTTGTGACCAACCGTTTGCGCCAAGAAGAGTTATTTGATGAAGGTGCAAGTGGTGTTAATATGCCAAGTTCATTTAACAAAACTAACTTTTGCAATGCAAGCCATCAATTGCACCAAACTTCATTATTTGGTTTTAATGCTTTGCAATTACAAGGTTTAAATGATGTAGAAAAAAGAGATTATATTAAGCAATCATTGTATTATTTAGTATTGCACGAAATGGGTCACACTATGGGTTTGAACCACAATATGAAAGCTAGCCAAATGTTGAAACCAAGCTTAATTCATAACAAAGAAATTACACGTAAAATTGGTTTAACGGCTTCGGTTATGGATTATCCTGCGGTAAATGTAGCTTTAGATAAAGCCAAACAAGGAGATTATTTTACTACCCGTCCAGGTCCTTACGATTTATGGGCAATTGAATTTGCTTACTCGCAAGGTTTAACTGACGAAGCAAAAGAAAAAGAACGTTTAGAAAAAATTCTTGCTCGCTCAAGCGATACGTTATTAATTTTTGGAAACGATGCGGATGATATGCGCGGAATTGGTAGTGGAATTGACCCAAGAGTAAATGTAAACGATATGAGTGGCGATGCCATAGCTTTTGGTGTTGATAGAATTAAATTAGCCAATCAATTATTTACTAAACTAAAAGAAAAATACAGCAAAAAAGGTCAAACTTATCAAGAGTTGCGCCAAGCTTACAGCATTGCCCAAACTGAGTATTTTAATCAAGTAAATGTAATTGCACGTTATGTGGGAGGTGTTCAAGTTGACAGAAGTTTTATAGGCCAAGCGGGTGCTACCAAACCTTTAATTCCAGTTGATTACAAAGAGCAAAAACGTGCCATGGATGTATTGGCTAAATATGCTTTTGCTCCTGATGCATTTACAGTTCAAGCTGATTTGTACAATTATTTACAAATTCAACGCAGAGGTTTTAACTTTTTTGGAAATAATGAAGACCCAAAAGTTCACAGCCGTATTTTAAATTATCAAAGTATGATAATGACGCATTTGTTAAACGCTACCACTTTAAGACGTTTAACCGATTCGAAATTATATGGTAACAAATACAGCGTGCTTGAAATGATGGGCGATTTAACCAAAGCTTGCTTTGCAACCGATGCAAGTAATCCAAATACTTTCCGTCAGAATTTACAAAACGCTTATACCGAACAATTAATTAGCATTTATAAATCAAGTAGATACGATGCTATTTCTCAAGCTGCTGCATTGGCACAGCTAAAACAAGTATTAAACTTTGCTAAAGGTGGTTCAACCGATGAGGCTAGAGCACATTTTGCTAATATCAAACTAAAAATTGATCAAACTTTGGCAGATAAATAGGTTTTTTGAAATAAAATAATTTAAAAATGCTCCTTAGTTTTTAAAATTAAGGAGCATTTTTTTTAATAAAATTTCCAACTTGTAAAATGCTAAACTTTTAATAAACTTGCTCACCATGAAAATTAAATCGTTTTGTATTGCAGCCGCGTTATTATTTTTTACTAAAATATATGCGCAAACTATTCCAACCGTAGTAATTAATGCCACTGTGCATGTAGGAAATGGACAAGTAATTGAAAATGGAATTGTGGCTTTTAGCAATGGCAAAATTGATTATGTTGGTACCGAAAATAAAACGCTTTATAAAAATGCTACCATTATTGATGGAAAAGGCAAACATGTTTACCCAGGTATTATTTGTTTAAATAATTATGTAGGATTAAGCGAAATAGAAGCAGTTAGAGCCACGCACGATTTTAACGAACAAGGCAGCATAAACCCAAATGTGCGTTCGCAAATAGCTTATAATACCGACTCTAAAATACTGCCAACTTTAAAAGTAAACGGAATTATGTTTGTACAATCAGTTCCGCAAGGTGGCATGATTAGTGGCACATCCAGCATTATGAAAACCGAAGGCTGGAATTGGGAAGATGCCACTGTTAAACAAGATGATGCCATCCATTTAAATTGGCCAGAATACACACATGGCAGCGAAAAACAACGCGAGCAAGTAAACGAAAGAGTAAAACAATTAAATACTTTTTTTTCGGATGCTATGCAATACCAAGCCAATACCAACAAGGTGTTTAACGCTCGACTTGATGCCATGAAAGGTTTATTTAATCAAACCAAAAAATTATTTATTCATGTAAATACTGCTAAAGGCATTATAAACAGCGTTCAGTTTTTTAAGAAAAATTTTCCAACCATTCAGTTGGTTTTAGCCGAAGCAAGCGAAGCCAATTTATGTTTGGCATTTATTAAAGAAAGCAAAGTACCTGTGGTGTTAAGCAATATTCATAGCCTACCAAGTACTGCCAATAAAGATGTAGATCAACCATTTAAAACGGCTGCACAATTACAAAAAGCAGGAATTGTGTTTGCCATTAGCCATAAAGAAAGCTGGCAAACACGTAACTTAATGTTTAATGCCGGCACAACCGTTGCATACGGATTAACCAAAGAAGAAGCATTGCAGGCCATAACTTTAAATGCTGCTAAAATTGTTGGAATTGATTCAACTTACGGAAGCATTGAACAAGGTAAAAGTGCCTCGTTAATTATTAGCAATGGCGATGTGTTAGATATGCGCAGCAATGTTTTAACCAATGCATTTATAAATGGTGAAGCCGTTACTTTAACCAACGAGCAAAACGAATTAAATAGCAAATATTTAAAAAAGTATAATTTAAAAGACTAATTACTAGTTTATTTTACCTCCACCCAAACAGGGCAATGGTCAGAATGAACTATTTGTTGCATAATTCCTGCATCTACCAAATTATTTCTTAATGCTTCGGCTACCATACAGTAGTCAATACGCCAACCTTTGTTATTGCCACGCGCACCAGCTCGGTAAGTCCACCAACTGTATTGATGAGGCGCTTTGTTAAACTCTCTAAACGAATCAATAAATCCATTATCAATAAATTGTGTAAGCCACTCGCGTTCTTCTGGTAAAAAGCCACTGCTGTTTTTATTTCCAACTGGATCGTGAATATCAATTGGTTTATGAACAATATTATAATCGCCACAAATAATTAGCTCCTGTTTTTTGCCTTTTAACTCATTGATATAATCTTGAAAAAAAGCAAGCCAATTCATTTTAAATACTTGGCGCTCCTCACCACTTGAACCACTAGGAATGTAAACACTAATAATGCTTTTAGAACCATAATCAGCTCTTATAATTCTGCCTTCGTTATCAAATTCAGGAACTCCAAAACCATATTCTACATGATCAGGTTCGTTTTTACAAAACAATGCCACACCGCTATAACCTTTTTTTTCGGCACTAAACCAATAGTTGTTTTTATAACCGGCAGCTTCAAAAATAAACGGTTCGTTAATTTGTTCTTTATTGGCTTTGGTTTCTTGCAAACAATACACATCAGCATTTTCGCTTTGCATAAAATTAATCAAACCTTTGCTCATGGCTGAGCGTATTCCATTTACGTTATATGATATTATTTTCATAACTTTAGTTCTTTCACGCCTTGCGTAATTTAGTTCTTTGTTTATAGTACTTAGTTTTTTCTTATTCCGTTGGCTAAAGCCAAACGGCAATTTATCATTGATTCATTTTACTATTGCCAAACAATTATGTCATTTAATTTTGCTAATTGCCAATTGCCTATTATTTTTAATAAGCCAAAGGCCAAAGAAAGTAATCATACCATTTAAAATTAACAATTCTTGACCAAATTGGTATCCGTTAAATAAGTCTTTTGAATAAGTATCAAGTTGGTAACAAATTATTGGCGCAGCCAAACAAACAAAAGGAACTAGCTTATCTTTTATTTTAATTTTATTAAATAAGCCAAATGCAAACAAGCCTAATAAAGGACCGTAAGTGTATCCTGCAAACCTGAAAACTTGGTTAATTACTGCATCGTTATTTAACTCTTTAAAAATGATGATGATTAAAAATAATACCAATGCAAAACCTATATGAATTAAATGTCGATTGCTTTTGAGTTCCTTGGTTTCGTGTGTTTCGTCATAACCTAAAATATCAATACAAAACGAAGTGGTAAGTGTAGTTAAAACACTATCGGCACTGCTAAAAGTAGCTGCCGTAATTCCCAAAATAAAAACAATTGCACCAATTCCACCCACATAATTCAACGCAATATTCGGGAATAATTGGTCTGTTTTTTCAGGTGTAATAATTCCTTTAGCTGCCGCAAATTGATACAATAAAACTCCTAAACTCACAAACAATAAATTGATAAAAACTACCACAATACTGAACCAACGAATATTCTTTTGTGCGTCTTCTAAACTTTTGCAGCTTAAGTTTTTTTGCATCATATTTTGATCCAAGCCTGTCATGGCGATAGCTATAAACATGCCTCCTAAAAACTGTTTGAAGAAATTATTTTTGCTCATCCAATCATCAAAGAAAAACAGTTTACTCATGGGGCTTTCTTTAACAGCCAAAACAGCATCAACCAAACTGTAATTTAATTGAGAACAAACTACATAAATTGAAAGTGCCACACCTCCCAATAGAAATGCCGATTGAAGTGTGTCTGTCCAAACTAAGGTTTTGATACCACCTTTATAAGTATATAATAAAATTAAACCAATTACAATTAAAGCTGATACAAAAAATGGAATATTAAAGGCACTGAAAAAATATACATCTAATACAATTAAAGCTATATAAAGCCTAAATGCTGCACCCACCAAACGCGATAAGATAAAAAATAACGAACCCGTTTTTTGGGATATTTTTCCAAAGCGCTGTTCTAAATAAGAGTATATAGAAATAAGGTTTAACTTATAATACAAAGGCAATAAGAATTGCGCAATTACCAAATAACCTACAATATAGCCTAAAACCATTTGCATATAACTAAATTGATTAGTAGCGACTGCACCTGGCACCGAAATAAAAGTAACACCCGAAAGTGAATCGCCAATTAAACCAAAAGCCACAATGTACCAAGGCGACTGCTTATTTCCAGTAAAATAACCGCTTTCGCCAGCTTTGTTAGAGGTATACCAAGCTATTAGCATTAACAATCCAAAATAGCCTATAACCGAAAATAAAATGAGATGCATTGACATATGGGCAAAAATATTTTTTACTTTTAAATTACCTCATTTTATTTATCCATATTGTTAAACATGGCGTTCAATAAAGTCTATCAATGAATGAATAACTTTAATATGTATTTCTTGTGCTCTATCTGCATATTGGCTGTGTGGCGCGCGTATTTCCACATCACAAAGTGAGGCCATTTTACCACCATCTTTTCCTGTTAAACCAACTATTTTTATTCCTTTTTTCTTAGCTACTTCCATAGCCTTAATTACATTAACAGAATTGCCGCTGCTTGAGATAGCAAGTAAAACATCTCCTTTTCTGCCTATGGCTTCCAAATATCTACTAAACACAAAATCATAACCATAATCATTACCAACACAAGCTATATGGCTTGCATCGCTAATTGAAATGGCTGCAATTGCAGGTCTATCATTTCTATATTTTCCGGTTAATTCTTCGGCAAAATGCATAGCATCGCACATGCTTCCACCATTTCCACAACTTAAAATTTTACCTTCTGCTTTAATGGAATCCACCATTAATTGACCAGCTTTTTCAATGGCTTCAAAGTTTTTTTCATTGCTTAAAAATTGGGCTAATACATTATGTGCTTCCTCAAAGTGTTGTTTTATGCTATTCATGAAATGGTATAATTTTTACTTGTCAATATTAAACAATTTATAAATAATTTTTTAATAACAAACCTTCTTGGTAAAAAATTCGTTATACTTAGAAATATAATTTTGATTTTTCAATATCTGTATTATATTCGAACTTAGAAAAATAATAATTAATTTAATATGAAAAAAAATCTACATTTATTTGTAAGCATGCTAATTATAGGAATTATATCTTCCTATAATTTAATAGCTCAAACAACTATTAATACAACTATTGGTTCAACGGGCTACAACGGCACAAATACAAATGGTGGTAATAGCTTTATTTCATTTGTAATAACCAATAACAGCCCTAGTGATATTGTATTGCAAAGTGTTGGTAACTGGACAAATAATACTGACAACAGTGCTACTTATTCACTTTATCAGTCATCAGTTTCATTAGTAGGAGCACCTCCTACTGTCTATCCTGCTACAAACTGGAATTTGTTGAAAAGCGGCTTGCCAAGTATTACATCAACAGCTTTATCTGTAAATAATGTTTTAACTAATATTAATTTTATTATTCCCGTTGGTGCAGTTCATCGTTTTGTTTTGAGTACTTCAGGAACCAATAGATACAGTGGTACTGGAGTTGGGACTTGCACTCCCAATACATTTACAAGTCCTACAGGTGTACAACTTAATGTAGGCGACTATCAAATTGGACCGCCTACAACCCCTCCGTCATATGTAGGATTTGCCGGCACAATTTCTCCTAGATTTTTTACAGGTTCAATAACATTCATAAATAGTTCATCCTCAGGCAGCACCCAGCCCCCAATAGCCAATTTTTACGCACCAGATACCGTATGGATAAACAGTCCAGCAGTATTAATTAATACTTCAAGTTTTCAGAGTAGAGTATTCTGGAACTTACCAAACGAGAACCCGTTATATCCAGGATATTTCCGTCAAGCAGGATTTATAGATACAGCAAAATACACCAATAACTTAACTTATACCTTTACATCACCAGGATTAAAGCTAGTAAAACTTTTGGCTGTAAACAATTTAAAACGTGATTCATTGCGCGATTCAATAGAAAAATACATTTATGTAGATACACCAAGTCAAAAGCCCAAGGCAGATTTCATTACATTTAAGCGAATAATGGGAATAACAGAAGAATCACCATTTATCGACTTAAGTTCAAATGGTCCAACAGAATGGGAGTGGACAATAGACCCACCTTGTATCAGCTGTGTAGTAGATCCAGCAAATGGTATAGCTAATTATTTTGTAAAAGGCACAGGACAACCAGGAGCGGATATATCAAATCCAAGATTAGCCGCCTTTGATGCAGGTATTTTTAAAGTATGCTTGCGCGCATTTAACTTGCGAGGAACAGATTCAATATGTAAATCAAATTATATAAAAGTATTACAAGGAAATTATATGTGTTCGGGCTCAGGTAGCTCAGTAACCACTTTAAACGAAGGCTTTTTATACGGTATAAGTGGACCTTACCAGACTTATGCAAGGTCAAGTTGGCCAAGTAATTGTCCTGGTTTTACAATCAGCCCTTGTGCCGATTCAGTAACATTATATGTGGATAGAATAAAAATGTGGCCAACTGATAGTATAGAAATATTTAATGGCACTTCAGCAAGCGCACCTCGTCTAGCAGCGATTGGAGCGGGACCAACAGGTCAAGCCCCATTAACCGCATCACAAGCAATCATTCGTGGAGGTAGTAATATATTTTTCAGGTTCAAAGCAGGAACAGCGGCTTTACCGGCCAATTACGATTCGGCATCATTTAGTATAAGATGGGAAGCAAAAGCAGCCACTTATCCAAAGCCAACGGTAGCCTTTGAAGTACCCGATACCGTATATTCAAACCAATTGGTATCTTATGTATCAAAATCAACAGGTACATTATTAAAATATAGTTGGGATACAGATGGTAATAATGTTTATGATTCAACCACATCAACAACAAGCAGAACATTTTTAATAACCGCACCTTATTTAAGACAAATATGTTTAGTAGCTTACAATTGTGTAGGTAGCGATACCATATGTAAACAAGTAGCATTTTTACCAGTAAATCGTCCACCATTAGCACGTTTTACAGCCGATAAAGTATTGGGTTTTAACACCGATACATTTAGATTGATAGACCAAACAGCAAATGGAGTATTGAGCTGGAGATGGACATTTATGCCCAATGCAGTACAATATTTAAATGGAACAAGTGCCACAAGTCAGAATCCACAGGTACGTTTAACAAGCCCTGTTTCATATACAGTACGTTTAACAGCAACAAATGCATTTGGAGTAGATTCAATAATGAAAACAGCATTTATACAAGTAAATGCTTATCAAACACCAGGAGCAGGAACAACCTTTTCAACCATAGCAGATAATACGATGGGAATAAGTAGGGTACGTTTAGCGGGCATAGATAGCTCATTTGTACAACCAACGTCACCAACTTATCAACACATAGATACTAAAACACAAGTAGGAACAGTATATAGAGGTGGTAAGTATGCTATAGTAATAGATAGACCAAGAACAGGAGACGCTTTAGACTATAAAGTATGGATAGACTATAACTTAAATGCAAATTTTGAGAATAGTGAATTGGTATTAAATAAAGTAAATAATGGGGATGCACAATTAACGGATACGATAGAAATATCATCGACCCAAGCATATGGTAATACCCGTATGCGTGTAGGATTAGATTTAGCAAACTCTACTCAATTTAACTCGGTTTATTCAGTAATAGGAATGTTTAAGGATTTCAATATATCTTTCAGTAGAGATATGGTAAAACCAAGTATAACATTAAATGGTCCATCTATATTGAGAACAGAAATCAACAAACCATTTATAGACCCAAGAGTTACCTCAATAGACAATGTAGAGGGTAATATAAGTGTAAGAGCACAAACAATATCAACAGTAGATATTACTAATATAGGCGTTTACTCAGTAAAATACTACGTAGTAGATTATTCAGGCAATGTATCAGACACATTGATAAGAACAGTAA
>JBIIBC010000003.1:0-263187 GCA_044239605.1 Bacteroidia bacterium
ATATCGCCTGCGCCTAAAGTTAAAAACACTTTTGGCTGATTGGTTTTTAATGCTTCCAACAGTTGGGCATTATTTACCAAATGCTTTTTAGAGGTAATTTTATCAAAAATTATTTTTGAAGTAACCCCTTCAATTGGTAATTCGCGGGCAGGATAAATGTCCAACAAAAACACCTCGTTGGCTATTGATAAACTTTCTGCAAATCCGTCCACAAAATCGCGGGTACGAGAAAACAAATGAGGTTGAAAAGCCACCACAATTTCATTTTCGGGATACATATTTTTTACTGATGAAATAATTGCCCTTAACTCTTCTGGATGATGTGCGTAATCGTCAATATAAATTTGATTTTCCGATTTGATAATATACTCAAACCTACGCTTAACACCTTTAAAACCAAGCAATGCAGCACGTAACTCACTTACATTTACGCCACTCATTAAACAAGCTGCGCTTGCCGCCACTGCATTTTCTACATTATGTAAGCCCGGTATTCCTAATTGCAAACCTGTTATTTCAGTGCCTTTATAAACCAAATCAAATGTATAATCACCTTTGGTAATTTTTATATTTTTAGCATAAATATCAGCTTCGGTTTGAATGGAATAAGTAAGATAATTTACTGATAAATCATCAATTAAATCAAGCTCTTTTTTTATGATGAGCGTTCCGCCACTTAACAATTTATTGGTATAATCTAAAAACGATTTTTTCAATTCATTGTGTTCACCATAAATATCCAAATGGTCAGCATCGGTTGATGTGATGATGGCAATACTTGGATGTAATGTTAAAAACGAACGGTCAAATTCATCAGCTTCGATTACAACAAAGGAATTTTGAATGTTGGATTTTGTATTTTGAATGTTGATTGAACTATTATTAGCCAACAATAAATTGGTATCATAATTCGTAGAAATTCCGCCTAAGAAGGCATTGCAATCAACTGAACTTTGTTTTAAAATATGGGCAATTAAAGTAGAGGTAGTTGTTTTTCCATGAGTTCCAGCTACTCCAATTGTTTGGTGATTTTGGCTGATTAAACCTAAAACTTGCGAACGTTTTAAAATATTGAATCCATTATTTTTGAACCAAGCCCACTCTTGATGATTAGCAGGAATGGCGGGAGTTAATACCACTAGTAAATTCGAAATATTAAATCCGAAATTCGAAACATCATCCCCTATATCATCAAAATGAATATCAATTCCTTCTTTAATCAACTCATTGGTTAAAGCGGTAGGTGTTTTATCGTAACCCATTACTTTTATACCCAAATGGTTAAAATAACGAGCAATGGCACTCATACCAATACCGCCAATACCAAGGAAATACGCTGTTTTTATATTTTTTAAATCCATGAAATTACTTCATTAATTTGATTACTTCATCTACTATTAACTCGGCTGCATTAGGCATGGCAAATGTTTTTATTTGATTAACCAATTCAGCTTGTCTATTTTCATTGGTTATTAAGTTTAACGTTTCACTAACCAAGTTATTTTTTGCATCTATGTCTTTTACCAAAATAGCTGCATTTTTATTTACCAAAGCCATTGCATTTTTTGTTTGATGGTCTTCGGCCACATTAGGCGAAGGCACCAAAATAACAGGCTTAGCCACTTGTGCTAATTCTGCAATTGAAAGTGCACCTGCTCTCGAAATTACAACATCTGCTGCCGCGTAGGCCATGTCCATCTCGTAAATAAAATCAAAGATTTTAAAAATCGAAAAATCAAATTCTAAACTCGAATTGTTCTCAAAAGAATTAGCATTTTTTTTCGAATTTCGAATTTCATTTTTAGCATTTATTTGGAAGTTTTTGCCTGTTTGCCAAATAAGGTTTACGTTGGCTTCTTTTATTTTATCTAATCCTTCAAAAATGCTTTCGTTGATAGTTCTTGCACCCAAGCTTCCGCCTATTACCAAAATGGTTTTTTTATTAGTATCTAACTTAAAAAATTCCATTGCTTGTTGTTTTTTGCTCGACACATCCAACAAATCTTGACGAATAGGATTACCTGTTTTTACCAACTTATTAGCCGGGAAAAACTTTTCCATATTGTCGTAAGCTACACAAATGGTATTTACTTTATCTTTTAATATTTTATTGGTGATACCCGCATACGAATTTTGCTCATGTATTAAAGTTGGAAGTTTTTTTAACGATGCTGCATAAAGCACCGCGCTACTTGCATAGCCACCAAAACCTATAACTGCATCAGGTTTAAACCTATTAATAATTCCAAACGATTTTAAAATACTTGAAACAACCTTAATAGGAAACAATAAATTTTTATACGTAATCCTGCGTTGCAATCCACTAATCCACAATCCTTCTATTTTATAACCCGCTTTAGGAACTTTTTCCATTTCCATTCTATCGCTAGCGCCCACAAATAAAAACTCCACTTCATTGTTGAGTCTTTTTTGCAATGCCTGTGCAACCGCAATGGCAGGGTAAATATGGCCTCCTGTTCCTCCAGCGCTAATTATTATTTTCTTCTTGCTATTCATTTTTAATAAAATAGTTTGTTATAAATAGTCCTAAGTTGTTATAAAATTATTGTTTTTTGAATCCACATTACTATTGGCTTCCTCCATACTATCAGCTTGAATATACCTGCTTACACTCATAATCAATCCCAATGTTATAAATGTAAAAATAAGTGAGGTTCCACCTTTACTTACCAAAGGTAAAGTTAAACCTGTAACAGGAAATAAACCAACTGCTACCGCCATGTTTATTAATGCTTGCAGCACCAATTGGAAAGACAAACCAACTGCTATTAATGCCCCAAAAGCTTTGGGCGCTTTTTTTATAATATTGATGGTTCTATACATAAACCACAAGTATAAAAACAGCATAAATATACCCAAAAACAATCCATACTCTTCAATAATAATGGCATAGATAAAATCGGCATAAGCCTCGGGTAAAAAGTTACGCTCTACACTTTGACCAGGACCTTTCCCAAACAAGCCACCAGTAGCAATAGCTATTTTAGCATGATCAGCTTGAAAACTATCTTTTTCCTTTACTTTATTTCTTCCTGTTTGGGCCGATTTATTTTCAAAATTAGTAAATGCCGTTATCCTTGCTTTCCATGTTTCGAATCGTCCAACTCCCTCAATTAATTTAGGAGGAGCAAACAATAAAAACATAGCAAACAAAACAGCACAAACTAAACCAATAGCGCCAATTTTGATTAAATAAATAACCTTAACTCTACCTAAGTACATTACTAAAATACAAGTCATAAAAAGCACCAATGCGGTACTTAAATTGTCTTTAGCAATTAACATGCATGTTAAAGTGATATGACCCAATAAAGGATAAATTACTTTCTTTAAGTCATCCAATTCATCTTTGTATTTAGCTAATGTTCTGATGGTATAAAGCAAAATTGCTACCTTAGCAAAATCGGAAGATTGAAAAGTAAAAAAACCAAACGAAAGCCATCGTTTTGCCCCATTAATAGTTACGCCAAAAAGGATGGTAGCAATTAACAAGGCATAGGATATATAGAGCAAAAACCGTGATATCCCCATGAAATTTTTATAATGTATGGTGTGAATATACAGCATAATGGTATATCCAATAAATATATACATTCCATGTTGAAACAAGTAAAAAATGGTACTGTGTTTATAACGGTACGACAACCAACTGGCAGAACTATACACAGCCAATAATCCCCATAATGATAAAATCAATATGATGAAAAACATGGCTCTGTCTCCCTTTGGTTTTAAATACTGTATAATACTCATTTTTACTTTTTATAATCAATTTGGTTTTGGTAAAACCTATTAATTTATATTTATCAAATTACTATTTGTCCATGGTTGGTGTCCTCACCAATCATTTATACTTATAAACTTCTAACCGCATTTTTAAACATACGGCCACGTTCTTCATAATTTTTAAATAAATCAAACGAAGCGCAAGCAGGCGATAACAAAACACATTCGCCAGCTTTAGCCAATTGTTTTGCCACTTTTACAGCTTCGTTAGCACTGGTAGTATTTACAATCATGTCTACATCTTTACTAAATGCTTCATGGATTTTAGTATTATCTAAACCCATACAAACAATGATGCGCACTTTTTCTTTTACCAAATCTTTAAGCATGGTATAATCATTGCCTTTATCGGTTCCACCAGCAATCCAAACTACTGGTTTGTCCATACATTCTAAAGCATACCAAGCAGCATTTACATTGGTGGCTTTGGAGTCGTTAATAAATTGTATGCCATCAACCGAGGCTACATTTTCTAAACGGTGTTCTACATTTTTAAAATCGGTTAGCGCTTCGCGAATAACTTCATTTTTAATTTGTAATGCCTTGCCAATTAAGGCAGCGGCAAGTGAGTTATAGGCATTATGCCTACCTCTAAGTGCAAGTTGTTGTGTTAACATTGTGAATGGATTTAATTGATTGTTTGATAATTGCACAAACATGATTCCATCCATTACAGTTGCCCCAGCTGCAAGACTAGGGTTTAACGAGAATGGAACCATTTGTGCGTTTATATTTGTTGATTGCAAGTTTGCGGTTGTTAATTCATCATCGGCACAATACAAAAAGTAATCTGCGGCAGTTTGATTTTGTGCAATTCTGAATTTTGAGTTTATATAGTTTTGTATTTCGTAATTATATCTGTCTAAATGATCGGGTGTTATATTGGTTAATACAGCAATGTTTGCATGAAATTCATACATATCATCTAATTGAAAACTGCTTATTTCTAATACAAAATAATCGTATTGTTTTTCGGCAACTAAGCGAGCAAAACTCACACCAATATTACCTCCACAGGCTACATTTAAACCTGCTTTTTGTAATAAATGATATACCAATGAAGTTACGGTAGTTTTGCCATTGGTTCCAGTTATAGCTATAATGTAAGCATTGGTGTAACGAGCTGCAAACTCAATTTCACTAATAATAGAAATATTCAAAGAACGAAGCTTTTTTATGAGCTCATTTTTTTCTGGAATACCAGGACTTTTTATAATTTCATCAGCATTTAAAATCAATGCTTCAGTATGTTGTAATTCTTCAAAAGCAATAGCATGCTGCAACAATTCCTCTTTGTATTTTTGAGGTATTGCTCCTTTATCTGACACAAATACATCAAAGCCTTGTTTTTTAGCTAAGATGGCCGCACCTGTTCCACTTTCTCCGCTTCCAAGTATTACTATTCGTTTCATTGTTTTTGTTTGCTGCTGGCAACTAGCTTCTGGCTTCTGGCCAATTGATAGTTGTTAGTTATTCTTATTTATTTATTGTTATATTTAATCATTCAAAATTCAAAACCCAACATTCAAAATTTCTTATTAGCGTACTTTTAAAGTAATGATGGTAATGATTGCTAGCATGATTCCAATAATCCAAAAGCGGGTAACTATTTTCGATTCGTGGAAACCTAATTTTTGATAATGGTGATGCAACGGAGACATTTTAAAAAGTCTATTTGCCCTAGCATATTCAATACCATGCTTGCGTTTTTGATATTTAAAATAATACACTTGAAGAATTACCGATAAATTTTCAACTAAGAACACACCGCATAAAATTGGAATCAATAATTCTTTACGAACCATAATGGCAAATACTGCTATGATTCCTCCTAAAGACAATGAACCTGTATCGCCCATAAAAACCTGAGCTGGAAAAGCATTGTACCATAAAAAACCAATACATGCTCCAACTAAAGCACCTCCAAAAATTACCATTTCGCCAAGGTTAGGAATGTACATGACACCCAAATATTCAGAGAAAACCAAGTTACCACTTACATAAGCAAAAATACTGAGCACTAGGGCTATAATAGCCGATATACCTGCTGCCAGTCCATCAATACCATCTGTTATATTTGCACCATTGGAAACAGCAGTTATAATAAAAGTTACAACTACTAAAAATATTAAATAATTGTATTGCTCAAATCCATCCCAAATCCAAGTCAATAAGTATTTATAATCAAACTCAGTTGATTTAAAAAACGGAATAGTAGTGGTAGTGGCTTTCTCATCTTTCGAATACATAATCTGACCATCAATAACTGTTTGTTGTAAGTTATTGGCTTTTATAAATTCAGTGGTTACATCTTGAGGCTTATAAAAATCTTTGGTTTTTACATGTTGATTGTAATACAGTGTAGTAGCCACAATTACGCTGATACCCACTTGTCCAATTATTTTAAACCTACCTGCTAAACCTTCTTTGTTCTTTTTAAATACTTTAATATAATCATCTAAAAAGCCAACTAAACCAAGCCAAATGGTAGTAATTACTGCCAAAATAATATACACGTTATTGATGCGCGCAAACAATAAAGTAGGTAATAAAATAGCGGCTAAAATGATTAATCCACCCATAGTAGGTGTGCCAACTTTAGCTTTTTCGCCTGCTAAACCAAGGTCTCTAATTTCGTCAGCCACTTGTAATCTCCTTAATTTTGCAATTAAGTTTTTACCATAAATCATTGATATGGTTAACGATAAAATAATAGCCATAGCTGCCCTGAACGAAATGTATTGAAACACGCCAGCACCAGGTATATTAAAGGTATTATTCAAATAGTCAAAAAGGTAATACAACATATAGTTAGTTATTTTATAGTTCTAATTTTTTATTTATTTCATTAATTCAAACATCTCTTTCAACACTTCTTTGTCATCAAAATGATGTTTTACACCTTGAACTTCTTGGTAAGTTTCGTGGCCTTTGCCAGCTACCAAAATGATATCGCCTTTTTGTGCCATACTCACAGCAGCTTTAATTGCCTCTTTTCTATTACTAATTCTAAGTGTTTTTTTGTAATGCAATGGGTCAACACCTTTTTGCATTTCATCTAATATTGCTTCTGGATCTTCGTTTCGAGGATTATCAGAAGTAAAGATTACTTTATTGCTCATTTTAGTTGCCACATCGGCCATAACCGGGCGTTTAGCAGCATCCCTATTTCCACCACAACCAACTACTGTTATCAGTTGTTCGTTATTGGTTCTTATTCCATTAATGGTTGAAAGAATATTTTTTAAAGCATCAGGAGTATGCGCATAATCAACAATGGCTACTATGCCGCTTTCTGATTTCATAAAATCGAAACGGCCATTTACTGAATGTAAACTTGATAAATGCGTAATGATTTCTTGTTTATCTTTACCCAATAAAAAAGCTGCTCCATAAACTGCTAATAAATTATAAGCATTAAACTCACCAACTAATCTGAACCAAGCCTCATCGCCATTCACATTAATAAGCATTCCATCAAAATCGGCTTCAATAATTTTACCTTTAAAATCAGCCATTGATTTTAATGAATAAGAGTATTTTGATGCATGGGTATTTTGCAACATTACCATGCCATTTCTATCGTCTTTATTAGTCAAGGCAAAGGCATCATCATTTACATCATCAAACAGCTTTTTCTTAGCTTTTATGTAATTATCAAATGTGATATGATAATCCAAATGATCGTGGGTAATATTGGTAAAAATAGTTCCAGCAAAATGTAATCCGCTGACTCTATTTTGATCAATAGCATGCGAACTTGCTTCCATGAAACAATACTCACATCCAGCAGCTAACATTTCTCCTAAAAGCTCATTAATTCTAATAGAATCAGGAGTAGTATGTGTACTTGGAATAACTGTTTCGTTAATTTGATTTTGAACAGTAGAAAGTAATCCTACATGATGACCAAACTTGCGAAACAAACTAAATAACAAGGTTGCAACAGTGGTTTTACCATTTGTTCCTGTTACCGCAACAAGTTTTAATTGTTTAGAAGGATGGTTATAAAAATTAGCCGCCATTAAAGCCATAGCTTCACTGGTATTTGCTACTTGTATATAGATAATTTCAGCATTTAATTCAGTTGGTAAAACCTCACAAACAATAGCTTTAACACCTTTTGTTATTACATCTCCAATAAATTTATGACCATCAACCTGAGTACCTTTTACAGCAAAAAACACACTGCTACTTGTTACGTTTCGTGAGTCGTAAGTAAGCAGTGTAACCTCCATATTCAAGCTACCTTGAACTGAAATGGTTTTTACTGTATGTAATATTTGTTCTAATGTTTTAGACATAAAATTATCCTAAAATTAAATTTACTTTTAAACCTTTATTATAATTTGCTCCCGCCTTTATTGATTGCTGCTTAACCTTACCACAACCCATAATGCTTACTCTTAAACCTTTACTTTCTAATAAATAAGTAGCATCCTTAGCCGACATTCCTTTTACATCAGGCATTTGCTTGGGTTTGCTTACCATGGGTAATAAACTTAATGCATTGTCCTTTTGTGAAACATTGAACCATGCACTTTCCATATCATCAACCGAATCGTTTACATGAGATGAAATGCCCACATTATCAAGTATTGTTTTTACATCATCTTTATAAGCCTTTGTTACTTCAGGCAAATCGTTCGAAAAACCAGTATAAGTTTCTCTTACATCTTTATGAATATTGGTAGCAGTAGCATAAATTTTATTGGCTAAATCTTTGAATACCGGCAATGCCAACTGTGCTCCATAAATCATACTGCCTTGTGGACGGATGATAACTACATAGCAACTATATTTTGGTTTTTCAGCAGGAAAATAACCACACCACGAGGCTCTGTAAACTTTTGCTCCACCTTGGTAATAATCTTCTCCTCGTTGAATAATGGCAGTACCTGTTTTACCCGCAAAAGTGTAAGGCAAATTGCCATTTTCTTTATTATAAGCAGTGCCATTTTTAACTACACCTTCCATCATGTTTTTAAGTTGGGCAACAGTAGCTTCACTGCACATTTGTTCTTTTAAAACTTGTGTTTTAAATTCCTTCACCACTTGGCCAGCATTCATTATTTTTTTAACAAAAAATGGATTCACCATTTTACCGTTATTAGCTATGGCATTGTAAATAGTTAACATTTGCAATGGTGTAAGTGAAATTCCATAACCACGGCTAATGGCAGATAAATCACTTTTACTCCAATACTTACTACTAGGTTTTAAGTATTGTGGTGCTTGCGCCCCATGTAATTGCAACTTCAAATTTTTATCTAAACCTAAACCATCTAAATAATCGTAATGTTTACTTGGGTTTGAATCGTAATACTTTGCTATTTGTTTGGCAAATGCAACGTTTGAAGACATTTCAAAAGCTTGTTGCATGTTTAACTCAATATAACTATGCGAATCTTCAACAGGTCGGCCATACACCATTGCTCTTCCACCTTCCACATTCACCACAGATTTTGGAGTTACAAAACCATTATCTAGCAAACTCATCATGGTTACCAACTTAAAGGTTGAACCTGGCTGCATTTTGGTTCTAATGGCATCATTCAATCTTTCTTCATAAGTACCATCAGCTTTACGAGTTAAGTTGGCAATGGCTTTAATTTCGCCAGTTTCCACTTCCATTAATATAGCAGTGCCACGCATAGCCATATTACTTTTTAAAACCTTTAACAACGATTGTTGCGCAACATCTTGTAAGTTTATATCAATGGTTGAAATAATATCGCAACCATTTTCAGCTTCATTTTTTTCTTCGTTATTAATGGGCACATAAACACCACCTGTAACGCGTTGCATCATTTGCAAGCCATCTTTGCCTTTTAAGTAATCGTTAAAAAAGCCTTCTAACCCTACATAATCATCCGAATTATCATTAACAAAACCAATGGTTCTTAAAGCTAAATTTTGAAATGGTTTTACACGTTTGGTTTTAGGAATAATGTACAAACCACCTGATATTTTACCCATTCTGAACAATGGAAACTTTTGAATGCGTAACAATTGTTGATGCGACACATTGAGCTTGATTAAGTTATAGCCTAATCCTTTATTCCTAATATTTTTAAATAAAAATTTATAATGACTAGCTGTGGCTTGCGGAAACTCAGCATTGAACATAATGGCAAGCGAATCAACATATTTATCAAAAGTATCTTTTACCGAAAATGCTGGTGCAGTGGCATCAATGGCCAAATCGTAAATGGGTAATGAAGTAGAAAGCAAAGCACCATTACAATCAAAAATATTGCCTCTGATAGCCTTTACTTTTTCCGACTTTACCGAAAATTTTGCCGATTCTTTTTTCCAATGATTGCCTTCAACAAACTGTAATTTATAAACATAAAACACAATGGCAGCAGCAAACACGCCCATTAAGCCAAAAACGACTAGGGTACGTATTAATATTGTTTTGCGTGCGTTAATTGCCATTTTTTGTTTACTGTTTTCTTTATTCTATTGTTATTTTGGTTGGAGGTATTACAGCCTCTTTTACATAATCAGTATCTTTGGTTCGTTTACCTTGGCTGTTAAACTCTCTTAACTTTTCTGCTATGTTTGATTGCCTACTGGCATTCATTATTTCGCTTAAGTTAATAATATACTGATTGCGTAATTCTTTATTTTCCTTAGTTAATTTATCTATCTTTTTATTTAAGTTATCGTTGTTATGACTACTCCATATCAACACCATTATTAAACCAAAACAAAAAAGTATAAATGGCATTTGACCAATTAATTGATTGGGGTTGAGCTTAAAATCAATATCCGATAAACGCTTAAAAGCACCTTCAATTTTTGGGGTGCTTGGCTTTTTATCTTCTTTAATTTCAGGCTCATCGCCTATAATTACTTTATTGCTCACTTGGTTTTTTTATTTATTCAATCGTTCTGCTATCCTTAATTTGGCGCTTCGCGATCGGTTATTTACTTCTTGTTCTTTATCGGTTGCTACTATTGCTTTTTTATTTAATGGATTAAATGGCCTATTGATATTTCCAAAAAAATCTTTTTCCAAATCGCCCATTAAATTTCCGCTGTTCATGTAGTTTTTAACCAACCTATCTTCCAACGAGTGGTAACTCATAATTACCAACCTACCTCCTGGCTTTATTAAACTACCACATTGCAAAAGCATTTTTTCTAGCACAGCTAACTCTTGGTTTACTTCAATGCGAATGGCTTGAAACACCTGAGCAAAAAATTTAAAATCTTTGAACTTAGGCGCGTGATGCATCAATGCTTGCTTTAACTCTCCAACTGTTTCAATATTTTTACCATTACGAGCAGCAATAATATCGGCAGCCATTTTTCGCGATTGATGCAATTCACCATACTTATATAAAACGTTAGCCAAATCATCGGCTTTGTATTCATTTATAACCGTATGAGCACTCAAAGTTTGCGTTTGACTCATGCGCATGTCTAATTTAGCATCATCAAATCGAATAGAAAAACCGCGTTCACCTTCATCAAACTGATGAGACGAAACACCTAAATCGCCAAGCAAACCATCTACTTTATCAAAACCTTGGTATTGCACATGATTTTTCAAAAACTCAAAATTTTGATCAATAAAAACCAAGCGTTCATCTTTAATTAAATTTCGTTTAGCATCTTCATCTTGGTCAAATGCAACCAACCTTCCTTTTTTGCTTAACTTATTTAATATAGCGCCACTATGCCCACCACCTCCATAGGTAATATCTACATAAACCCCATCAGGATTTATATTCAATGCATCTAAGCACTCGTTTAACATTACTGGGTTATGGTACATTTTTTTAGTTTTTAGTTCACAGTTTTTAGTTTAAAGAATAATAGCTATTAATCAATTTCAATTCTTATATCTCCTTTGGCTAATCCCGAAAGCTTTCGGGAGAACGGAAATTTATCTTTTGCTAATTGCTTATTGCTTATTGCCTATTGCTAATTAACTATTCTTCATTTTTTCTTTTACTCATTACCTCTTCGGCTAAAGCACTAAAGTCTTCTGGTTCGGCATTAAGCATGTTTTCGTATTCCGCTTTGCTCCATATTTCTACTTTATTTCCGTATGCTAGCAAAACCAAATCACCTTTTAAATCAGCATACTCTTGCAATGACTTTGGCAACAAAACACGACTTGCAGAATCCATGTCTAATTTGCTTGCACCACGCAAAAAGTAACGTTTAAAATCTCGTTCTTTTTTAATGTAATCGCTCAACTTATTTATCTCTCCTGCTATACTATCCCACTCATTAGAAGGATATAATACACAGCATTTTTCGAAACCACGGTTAATAAAGAATGCATCCTTGGCTTCCGCAGGAAGTTGCTTTTTCAATGCCGCAGGAATTATCAGCCTGCCTTTGGCATCTAGTTTACATTCATATTCACCGTGTAGGTTTAGCACTTAATTTATTTTGTTATAACGGTGTAAAAATAAAAACAAAAATCCACTTTTCTCCACTTTCCTCCACTTTTGTGCATAAATGAGGCTTTTTTATATTCACATAATGGTTTAAAGTAATTAACAATGTCGCATTTATGTAAGGCGGAGTCGGTTAATAAAGCCGTTTCAATAATTTTAAATTTGGTGGGGAATTGTGGCGGCAAAAAGTCGCTTTTAAGTATTTAGGGGGCAGATATTTGTAAAAGAGTTATAAAAAATCAGGTTTTGAGTTAAATTCGTTAGATGATAAAATGGATGTTGGGAATTATTGTATTAGGATGTATAACAGGCTGCGGTTGCGCAGGAGTTCAATGCGCGCCATGTATAGGAGAACCAAGAATAGAATGGATGTCCATTCCTATTGTAAGATTTGATACCTCTGCCAACAGTTTTAAAATTACTGATTTAGACACTTTGCTGCTATATAAAGATTTATCAGCAGCTAATTCAAGAGTACCAAGTGACACCTTTAAAAACGAAAAAATGAACCCTCAAATTGAAGGGCCCACACTAAATTATAATAGTTTTATAAGCGATAAAAGGCAGAATAAGTTTATAAAAATTAATAACTTAAACGTTAAAACATTAGAGAAAGGAACAGGCTGCTGTGCATGCAGTAAGTATGAAATAAATTCCATTAATATTAACGATACAGCCTACACAATAAACCAATTGCCTGTATTGATAAAGAAATGATAAAATAATCTTGCACAATATTATTATTGCCTATGCCAAATACAATTTCCAAATACCTCCTATTTATTATTATTGCTTGTATTCCTTTTGTTCATTGGAGTGCCATAGTAGATACAACCATGTTATCAAGGCAAATTTGGCTCAGTGCATTTTGTTTATTAGCGGCCATTATTGTATTAATTGACAACCTAAAAAAAATAACATTATCGCCATTACACTATTTATTGATAGGGTTACCCATTTTATCTTTACTTTCATATACCTACACCCAAAATACGGCCGAAACCATTTATACTACTTGTAAATTTTTACTGACTACATGTTTGTTTTTTACTGTTACTACCTTGTTACAAAACAATAGAATAACCCTTTTAAACATAAGTCAAGCGGTGAGTGTATTTGCCTTAATTGCCTGCGGTTATCAAGTATTTGAATTATTTGAAAAAGGAAATTTAAAACTTTTAGAAGGCAAAAATTTATACGAGCTCAACAGTCTTTTTGGACACAAAAACTTGTTTTCATCTATCATGTTTTTGTGCTTACCTTTTTTAACTTATTTAATTGTAAATACTCAAAACGTTATAAAATATTTATACATATTACTCACGATTTTACTCGTAGGACTGTTAATTTTCATACAAACCAAAGCAGTTCTATTAGCACTATTATTAGGCTTAGGTGTAAGTATATTAGTGGTATTTAATGGGTTAAATTTATCTTCAAAAATAAAATACAGTAGTTTTGCTATTTTGCTATTTATACTTGGCATAGCGAGCATTTTACTCAAAAACAAACTTACTTTACTAAGTAATAACGACACCATTGTAGAACGCACCTTACTTTGGCAAAACACTTGGCAAATGATAAAAGAAAATCCGCTTACAGGAGTTGGGGCTGGTAATTGGCAATTGTTTTTTCCTAAATATGGCTTACACCATTTTATGCAAACCAATTATTTAATAAGCGATGGATACACCACTTTTCAAAGGCCACATAACGATTTTTTATGGATTTGGAGCGAGCTAGGTATAATGGGTTTATTGGTTTATATAAGCATTTTTTCGCTTGCCATTTATTATGCAGTAAAAAACATAAAAGCAGCTATCAATACTCAGAACAAAATAATAGAAGCAGGATTTTTAATGGCTATTATTGGTTATGCATTTATTGCATTGGTTGATTTTCCATTAGAAAGAAGCGAGCATCAATTTTTCATAATTATTTTATTATCAATAATTTATATCAAACATTTTAAAGACAAAGCTACAACTGCTTTAAATTCTAAAATAGTTTTTACAGCCATTATTATCATCAGTATTTTTAACTTAAATGTATTTTTTAACCGAGTAAATGCAGAAACACACGCACATAATATGTTAGTAGCGCATAATAAAACCAATTGGAACTTAATGTTAAAAGAAGCTCAAAAAGCACAAAACAACTTTTACTCCATTGACAATTTTTCTATTCCTTTGCCTTGGTATGCAGGAGTGGCGTATTCGGCTTTAGGCAACAATACCGAAGCTAAAAAAGCTTTTGAAAAAGCATATCAAATAAATCCTTATCAAATACATGTGTTAAACAATATAGCCTCTACCAACGAAATGGAAGGTAACCACGATTTGGCTTTACAATATTACAATGAAGCACTTGCCATATCGCCTTTTCAGCCAGATGCTTTGCTTAATAAAAGTGCTGCACTATTTAACAAAGGCAATACTGATGAGGCTTTTACCAATATTTTAAAATTTAAATTTGATGCTGAAAACACACAATTTAAAAATTACTATTTAACTATAGCCAAGGCAAAACTGAATAATGAATTTACAAAAAATAAATTGCCTGCAACAAAATTGAATTTAGAAATGTCAAATATTAACAGCGATACATTTTTACTAAACAATTTTGAGGCTATTAAAAATATTTACCTAAATTTGTATTAAATAAATTGACTATGAAAATAAAATTTACATTAGCATTGGTGTTTTTGTTAGCTACTTTATTGGGTTTTTCTCAATCCTTTAGTATAAGCCCAAACAATGCCAATAAAGGGCAAAGTTTACCGGTATCTATTTCAGGAATAGGAACAGGATTTTTAAAAGGTAGCAATACTGTAACTTTTATTAAACAAGGAACTAGCACTGCTAATGTAACCATTAGTAATTTAACTGTAATTAATAACAACTTGATGGGAGGAATATTAAATGTAAGTTCAAGCGCTATTGCAGGCACTTATACTGTACGCATAACAAATCCTCAAAACGCTAATGTTAATTTAATAAACGGCTTTACAGTAAATAATTCATCATCAACACCCACTTTAATTGGCATTGCACCAAATTCGGGAATGCAAGGAGAAACTTTACTTGTATCTATTACAGGATTAAACACCAATTTTAGTAGTGGAAGTAATACCCTTAAATTTTTTAAACAAGGAACTGAATCAGTTGACTTTTACGAAATAATGAACACTGTAACCAACAATAATTTGCTTGGTTCCGACATCATTATTAGTCCATTAGCACCTACAGGAGTTTATTCGGTTGGAGTTGAAAACAATTTTGATGGATTGGTGATGCTAAACAATTCATTTACAGTAGTTCAAAATAATAAATCAATAACTACGGTTGCTCCAAATAATGGAACGCAAGGACAAACTTTAAACGTAACCATTACAGGTTTAAATACCAATTTCAGTACTGGTAGTCCAAGCTTTTATTTTATAAGACAAGGTAGCCCAACCAACGATATTCAAACATTAAATGTAACTGCCACATCAACTACACAAGCTAACCTTCAAATTATTATTGATTTAGCCACCTTACCTGGACTTTATGATATTGGATATTTTAACATTAACGATGGTGCTATTTTAAAAGCAAATGCATTTACAGTAAATGAACTCATAATTGGCACACCAGAAGTAAATAAAGCCACAGCACAAATTTACCCTAATCCGGCCTCTCAGATTATCAATATTGCAAGTAATCAAACCATTGAAGAAGTGGCAATAACTGATATAACAGGCAGATTGATTGCTACTAAAAAGCCTGAAAACAAACAAAATACATTAACTTTAAATATTGGAGATTTACAAATTCCAAAAGGTATTTATATAGTAAAAGTTCAAAGCGTAAACGGTTTGGCAACGCAAAAAATTATTATTGAATAATTTATCAAAAGATCTGACAGTTTTTGGAAACCTGTCAGGTATTAACCTTAAAAAGGCACTAACTAAAAATTAGTGCCTTTTTTATTGCGTTTGAAACCAACCTTTTTCTTACTTTCGCTGTCCTTTGTAATTAGTACACATGACAATTAAAGTAGAAAATTTAACAAAAATATATGGTAGCCAAAAAGCTTTAGACAATATTAGTTTTGAAGCACATAAAGGTGAAATATTAGGTTTTTTAGGACCAAATGGTGCAGGAAAATCTACGACCATGAAAATACTAACTGGCTACATACCAGCTACTAGTGGAAAAGCATTTATAAACGGAACAGAAATTACTGAAAACAGCATCAACATAAGGAAAGAAGTGGGCTATTTACCTGAACTGAACCCACTTTACACCGATATGTTTGTAAAAGAATATTTACTTTTTATAGCTAATAGTTATGGCATTACTTCAGGAGCAAACGAGGCTGCCGAAGAAATGATTACCAAAACGGGCTTAAGCTTAGAGCGTAAAAAGAAAATTAGCCAATTGAGTAAAGGTTATAAGCAACGCGTTGGTTTAGCTGCTGCTTTAATTCATAACCCAAGTGTATTGATTTTAGATGAACCAACAAGCGGATTAGACCCTAACCAAATGAGTGAAATTAGGAACTTAATTAGGGAAATTGGTAAAAATAAAACGGTTATCCTTTCGAGCCATATTATGCAAGAGGTTGAAGCAATGTGCGATAGGGTGGTAATTATAAATAAAGGTAAAATTGTAGCTGACGATAAAATTGGAAAACTGCAACAATCTATTAGCAAAGAATATATTATTTCGGTTCAATTTAAAAATAATCCAACCATTGAAAATATTAAAAATTTAGAAAAAGACATCACTGTGAAAACAGATAAAAATGGTTTTACCATTATTTCCAAAACAGACATACGAGAAAAATTAGCTCAAAAGGCAGCTGAAAACAATTGGCTAATACTCAGTATGAATTTGGAAGAACGTTCGTTAGAGGAAGTGTTTCAAAGTTTGACTAAATAAATTTTGAATTATGAATGCTGAATTATGAATGTTAAATGATGGAATTGATTGACATCACGGTTGCTGAGCTTGTCGAAGCAAGAAGCACGAATTATAAAAAATGAAAAAACAGTATGTAAAGAATTGATATTAACCTCAACAAAAACAATAGTAATTACAAAATAAAATTTATAAAGTAAAGGCGTTGCATGCAACGTCTTTGCCCAACAATGAACAACTATCAACTGACAACCAACAACTATCAACTAAATGTACTCAATACTTCAAAAAGAAATACGCAGTTTTCTTAGCTCATTAATTGCTTACGTAGTAATTATTGTGTTTTTAATTGCTACCGGATTATTTATGTGGGTTTTACCCGATAATAATGTGTTTGATATGAACTATGCCAACTTAGATGCACTTTTCACCTTAGCACCTTGGTTGTTTTTATTCTTAATTTCGGCTATTACCATGCGTAGTTTTAGCGAAGAAAAAAAGAATGGAACCATTGAAATATTAACCACCAAACCCATTAGCGATTTAAAAATTATTTTAGCTAAATACTTTGCAGGTGTGGTGTTGGTATTGTTTTCACTCATTCCAAGTTTAATTTATTTTTATACAGTTTATCAATTGGGTGCGCCTAAAGGCAATATGGATGTGGGCGCTACTTGGGGTTCGTATATTGGCTTGTTCTTTTTGGCAAGTTGTTTTGTTAGCATTGGTTTGTTTTCATCGGTAATAACCGATAACCAAATTGTTTCGTTTATAGTAAGCATGATTTTATGTTATTTATTCTATAACCTTTTTGAGTTAATAGCCGATTTTAAATTGTTTGGTTCGTGGGATAGTTTGGTAGCAGGTTTAGGAATCAATGCCCATTACCAAAGCATTAGCCGAGGCGTTATTGATAGCCGCGATATGCTGTATTTTTTAAGTTTTATCATCGTATTTATTTACGCTACCAAAACTGTTTTTAGCTCACGTAAGTTTTAATTTTACCTTCCTTTATTTACCATGAATAAAAAAAGACAATCGTATTTACAGTTAATAATGGTGCTTGTCATTGTTATTTTATTAAATGCCATACTTAGCAATTATTTTTTTAGAATAGATTTAACCAAAGAAAAACGCTACACCTTAGCCAAAGCAAGTAAAAACTTAGCTGCTAAAACCAAAAATGGGGTATTGATAAAAGTATATTTAGAAGGCGAATTTCCAGCAGGTTTTAAGCGTTTGCAAAAAGCTACCAAAGAAATGTTGGATGAGTTTAAAATTTACTCCAATAATAATATTCAATACGAATTTATTGACCCATTGATTAGCGAAACCAATAAAAAAAGCAATGAAATTTTACAAGAACTAAGCGAAATTGGTTTACAGGCTACCAGCATTCAGTTAAAGAAAGAAGATGGCTTTAGCCAAAAAATAATAGTGCCAGGTGCGGTGCTATATTATGGTGCTAAAAAAATTCCTATCAATTTATTAAAAAGTCAATTTGGGCAAGCACCTGAAGCTGTTTTGAATACTTCTATTGAGCAATTGGAATATGAAATTGCCAATGCATTGCGATTAGTTACTATTGATACAGTGAAGCAAATAGCTTTTTTAAAGGGCCATGGTGAGCTCGATAAATGGAATATTATAGATGGCAAAGATGAATTAAAAAAATACTACGAAATTGACGATGTAGATTTAACCCAAGTGCCACCTGAAGAATTGAATAAATATGCTGGCATTGTAATTCCAAAACCCACTTTGCCTTTTTCTGATTTTGATAAATTTAAACTAGACCAATATGTAATGCATGGCGGTAAATTGGTTTGGTTTATTGAAAGCCAATTAGCCGAAATGGACAGTTTGCGCAACTCTCCTCAGTATTTTTCAATAAGCTATAATCAAAATTTAGATGATTTATTGTTTAAATTTGGAGTAAGAATTAATAACAATATCATTCAAGATATTCAATGCAATACCATACCCGTTTTGAGTGGCATGCGTAATGGAACACCTGAACAAAAATTAGTGCCTTGGCTTTATTTTCCTTTAGTTCCGCCTACTAGCTCCCACCCTATTGTTCGCGGAGTTGACCCTATTTGGTATCAGTTTGCAGCAAGTATTGATACCATACCTAATTCAAAAATTAATAAAACTATTTTATTAGCATCATCTCAATACTCGCGCTCAGTGCCAGCACCTGCTAGGGTGGATATAGAAATGGCCAAATTAGAGCCAGACCCTGCTTTATTTAGAACAGGAGGCTTTAAACCAATGGCAGTATTATTAGAAGGCGAGTTTTCATCGTTATTTGCTTATTCGTATGATAAAACTAAAAATCCAGTTTTGGACTATAAAGATAAAATAGCTAGTAATAAAATGATTGTGGTTTCGGATGGAGATGTAATTAGAAACCAATACAGTGCTAGCAAGGGCCAAGTATTTCCATTAGGATACGATAGGTACGCCAACCAAGAATTTGGCAATAAACGCTTTTTATTGAACTGCGTAGATTACCTATGCGATGACAGTGGCATTATAGAAGTAAGAAGCAAAGAAGTTACTTTACGACTATTAGATAAAGCTAAAATTAAAAAAGAAAAACTATTTTGGCAATTTATAAATATTGGACTACCTATTATTTTGGTATTGATTTTTGCCCTAGCCAATAATTTTTATAGAAAACGTAAATACGCATAATATTGATGATAAATAAAAAAACACTTTTAACCTTAATAATACTGGTAATAGCAGGAGTTGCTTATTGGGCTATAAATAAAAAACCTTGGGGCGTAAACTTTAAAGATATAGCTGATTTTAGCATTGAAGACACAGCCGCGATTGATAAAATATTTATTGCTGATAGAAATGGCTTGTCGACCCTATTAGAAAAAAATGGCCCACAAACATGGATTATAAATGGCAATAAATTAGCTGATTTTAGCAAAATTCAGTTGCTATTAGAAACAGTAAAAACCATGAAGGTATTAAGACCAATCCCCGAAAATGAACACAATACCGCAGTGGGTGATTTAGCTACCAGAGGTATTAAAGCTGAATTTCATTCAAAGGGTAGGATTGTAAAAACTATTTATGTTGGCTCGGCTACGCGCGAAGAAAATGGAACTTATATGTTAATTGAAAATTCGGCTAAACCTTATGCAGTGCATATTCCAGGTTTTTTCGGTTTTTTAACTCCTCGCTTTATAAGCGATAGTTTGATATGGCGCGATAGAACTGTATTTAACTATAATCCTGAAAATATTAAGTCAATCGTATTTAATTACCATGAAGTTTCGAAGAGTTTTGTAATTGACAATCAAAACATGCAAAACCCTATTTTACTGAATGCCAACAACCAAGTTAAACCCATTACTGATGTGCCGTTTTTAAAATACTATATTGCTTCATTCAAACAACTCAATTTTGATGGATACGATGAAAATCAAAACCAATCATTAATTGATAGTATAAATACGATAGCGCCAATTTGTAACATAGTAATTACCGAAACTACAGGTGTTGCAAAACAATTAGTGCTATATACCAAAGCCATTGATAAGCACACCAAGAAGGTTATAGACGAGGCAACAGGAAAAGAAATAGGATACGATACCGAACGTTATTGGGCTTTTTTAAACAACGATAAAAGCTTAATGCTGGTGCAGCAATATAACTTTGGAAAAGTACTTAAAACACTGAATGATTTTAAATAGAACATAGGTATATGAATTCGGTTGACTAAAACTTTAAAATTTACTTTTTTATTTAACATTTCTGAAAAAGTACATATCTTTCGTTTTAATAATTTATCAATTATATTTATTAAAATTACTTTATTTGTAATTATGATTTCAGTGTTATTTGTGTGTTTAGGAAATATTTGCAGATCTCCTCTTGCAGAGGCATTATTTATGCAACATGTTAACAAACAACTTTTAAATGATAGGTTTAAAGCTGATTCTGCAGGAACTGCTTCTTACCACCTGGGGGAACTGCCGGATATTCGTACACGTAATGCCGCTTTAAGAATAAGTAATTTAAAGCTAACGCATAAAGCTAGGCAATTTAATTCTCAAGATTTTCTTTTATTCGATTATATTGTTGCTATGGATAAAACCAATTTTCAAAATATAATGAAACTTCGCCCAGACAATGCTAGAGCAGAAGTAGTATTAATGAGGCATTTTGACAGTATGATACAAAATGAAGATACTATTCCTGACCCCTATTATGGTACAGAAATTGATTTTGAAGAGGTCCATTACATGCTACTTGACTGTACTCAAGCATTTTTAAAAAAATTAAGTGCTAAAAACAACAATTAAAGCCTTCTTTCCTTTCAGTTCAGTTCAATTAAATAAAAAGTTTGATCAAATAAGAATGAAATCGCCAAAAATTATTTTTTATCATTTGCACTTTTTATCTTTTTTAACTTTTTTCTCGTTCCAAGCAATTGCACAATACCCAGCCTATATTTCGTTAGAAAATGAGAATATTTTGCCCTCAAAACAAACCTATGACTTGTTTCTTGACAAAAAAGGATTTGTTTGGATAGGCCATGATAAGGGAATTACGAAATATTCAGGCTATAATTCCAAATATTACTCTCATCCTAAAATGAATAGCTTTGAGTTAAGTAACATTTTAGAAGATGATAATGGCATAATATGGTGTTCAAATTTTATTGGACAAATATTTTATGTTAAAAACGACTCCCTCAATTTATTAAATGACAAACCTAATTATAACTTCTTTGGAAAATCAGGTTTAACTTATGGAAATAAACATATTTATTTTGTTGAAAATAATGAGTTAAACGAAATAGATATAAATAATTATATAATAACCAAAATTCCTTTTGATAAGGATTTAAAAATTTATTCATATAGCTTTAATCCCAAATTAGGTTTATTACTTTATACAAAAAATGGCATATATGTATATAAAAATAAAATATTTTCTTTAGTTTCAAAATGCTATGATGCACAAAAATCAATCTATTTAAAATGTATTGATGATAAAATCCTTGGAGTTGACATTAATAAAAGAACAGTATATCAACTTAAAAATAATAGGTGGCAATACTTCCTTTCTTCAAAAAATTCATCTGCCGATATAACTACCATTAATAAAATTAACAATAAAATTTATTGCAATACTTATAATGGAATAGTAATCCAAGATTTAAAAACGAATAGGACCGAACTTTTTTTTAAAGATTACTCCTTTAGTGATGAAATAATTGACAATCAAGGAAATTTATGGGTAAGCACATTAACAAGCGGAGTTTTCATTATACCTGAAAGTAAAAACATCAAACAATTTTTAGAACGAGTAGACAATATTACCTCCATATGCTTAATTAATGAGAAAAACATGATTGCATTAGGAACTAAAAATGGAAAAATTTATTTGCTTAATAAATCAACCCTAAAGATTATAAAACAAATTAACTTAACGGAAATAAAAAATGTAGAAAATATTTATTACAATCCTAAAACAAACGAATTAAATGTTTCTACATTAAACCACACAGTAATTAATTTAGACAACTATTCACTTAAAACTATTCCTCAAATTCATAATGCAAAAAGCATTATTGAATATAATAACCAATATGTTTTTGTTAATGCTAATACGCTTTCAGTGGTAAATACAAATGGTAGTGATATAGAAAAAGCAGTGGCTAATTGGCCTTTTTCAATTGAAGAACAACAAAGCAGAAAAAGAATTGATTTAATATCAAATGAACGATTTTTTAAAATTCAATATTTTGAAAAACGAAAACTCTTTATCACATCTAGTATCAATAACATTTATTGGTTAAGCAATAAAAAAATTGGAACAATAAAATACAATGGCAATCCAATTTCTGCTAAACAAATGTTAATTTACAATAATACTATTTTTGCATCTCAAACAAATAAAGGTTTATTCATAATTACAGACACCAATAAGGTAACTTTAATGAATAATGAATCACTAAAATCAATAAATAATTTTTGTATTAGTGGTAACAATTTAATACTTAATACTAATTACGGTTTATATAGTTTCAACATAAAAACTAACCAAATTACAAATCTCTCAAAAAACATCAACTACCCCACCCAATCATTAGAACTTATAGAAGGTGACAATAACTATATTTATGCTACTGACATGAATACAATTGTAAAACTAAGCAATAAAATTATATTCAATAAATCGTATAAAACACCTCTTTATATTAACAAAATACTTGTCAATAACTTGCATAACAATGACTTATTAAATCTTAATCATACTGATAATAATATTACCATATTTTTTGACATTATTAACTATAAACTTCCTAAGGAAATTTTAATAAAATATAGGTTGAACTCGAATGATGATTGGAAAGTTGTTAATGCAAATCAAGGATTTATAAATTTTAGTTTGTTACCTGGACAGGATTATAACATAGAAATCAAATTAGCAAATACAGACGGAGCAAATAGTGAAACAGTGAAAATTAGAATCGCACCTCCCTACTACAAATCATGGTGGTTTATTGTACTTATTGTTATTTTAAGTGCTGGTGTTGCATTACTTATCATGTTTATACGAATAAAAAATTTAAAGTATAAAAATAGACTCATAATTGAGAAGGTAATGCTAGAAAAAGATTTGAGGCAATCACTTTTAACAAGCATCAGAACTCAAATGAATCCTCATTTTATATTTAATGCACTTAACACTATTCACAGCTTTATTTATACTAACGACAAAAAAAATGCATCGGACTATTTGGTGAAATTTAGCGACTTAACGAGGCTTGTACTTGAAATGAGCGAAAAGGAAGCCGTTACTCTTAAAGAGGAGATAAAAGCGCTAGAACTATACCTTAGTTTAGAAAATGTAAGATTAAATGAAATGCTTGATTATAATTTTATTATAGATTCAAGTATAGTCAAAGATTATATTAGAATTCCACCAATGATTATTCAACCATATGTAGAAAACGCTGTTAAACATGGCTTGCTTCATAAAAAAGGCGAAAAGAAATTATTTATTTATTTTACCCTCAATAAACATTTAATTACGATTACTATCGAAGACAATGGAGTTGGTAGAGGAAAAAGTAAAGAGATAAATTTGATTAAGGCAAAATCACATAAATCATTTTCGACAAATGCCAATAAAAAACGAATCGAAATTTTAAATCTATCACAAGAAGGTAAAAAAACTGGTGTTGATATTGTTGATTTATTTGATGAAAACAAAATACCTATTGGAACAAGAGTAATAATTGAAATACCTATAGTAGTATAACAAAAATGAATTTAAACGCAATAATAATTGATGACGAGAAAATGGCACAAAACTTACTTTATGCCATGTTACAAGACAATTGTCCAGACATTAAGGTGCTCGAACGTTGTAATGATTTATCTAGTGGTATAACAGCTATTAATAAACATAAACCAGATGTGGTGTTTTTAGATATTGAAATGCCAGAACACAGTGGACTTGAAATTCTTACTTTTTTTAAAGAAGAGGAACTTTTTTTTGATATTGTTTTTGTTACCGCTTATAGTGAATTTGCTGTTGATGCATTTAAACTTTCTGCTGCTGACTATTTACTAAAACCAATCAACTCCGAAAACTTAATAAAAGCTATTAAAAGACTTCAAAAAAGAAAAGAAAAAACTGGGGGTCAAACGCAGGTTCTAAGCACTTTAAAAAATAATTTAGACGCTCAAAGTATTAAAAAAATTGCCATTACTGTTGGACAAGGTGTAAAGTTAATTGATTTGTGTGAGTTGGTTTATATGAAAGCAGATAGATCTTACACAGAAGTGGTTTTAAAAAACGATCAATTATTTATTGTAAGTAAAAACTTAGGGCAGTTTGAAGAAGCACTTGAACCTTGCAACAACTTCATTAGAATAAATAAATCATACATTGTTAATTTAGATTTTATAACTGAAATTAATAAAAGCGATGGTGGATTTATTATGCTCAACAATAAACATGAAGTATCAATTAGTTTAGAAAAACGAGATGCAATTATGAAACTGATTGAACAAAAAATATATAAAGTTTAATACCAATTATGAATAAAATTTACACTTCCTATTTTTATCTTTTTTTAGCCGTAATTGGCGGTTCTATTACATTTTACTATGTTATGTTGGGCACCATGGCCGAGCATGGTAATTTTAATGTAATCGAATTTATTCAAAGCACTTGGGTGAATAGTTATTATGCTAAAAGTTTAACCATTGATTTTTGGACAGGAGCCATTGCTGGAACTTTTTTTGTAATTGTTGAAGGCACCAGACTAAAAATGAAACTTTATTGGTTGTACCCAATTTTAATAGTTTTTATTGGGTTTGCCTTTGGGTTTCCATTGTTTTTATTTTTTAGGCATAAAAAAATTATTGCTGAAAATAATCTTTAACCAATTTGGCTTTAGCTGCTCCAATAATATCGCTTAGTAATTCCATACTTGCCTCCTGAATTTTTTTTACCGATTTCAATTCCTTTAAAAGCATTTTAGCAGTTTCGGGACCAATACCTTTAATGTTTTCAAGTTCAGTTACAAAAGTATTTTTGCTTCTTCTGTTTCGGTGGTTGGTTATTCCAAATCTATGGGCTTCATCACGCAAGTGTTGAATAATTCTTAACGTTTCCGATTTTTTATCTAAATATAAAGGAAATTCATCGTCAGGATAATACAGTTCTTCTAATCTTTTAGCAATACCAATAACAGGTATTTTACCATATAAATTAAGTTTTACCAAACTGCTAATTGCTGAACTTAATTGACCTTTTCCACCATCAATTATTATTAAGTTTGGAAGAGGTTGCTCCTCTTCAATTAAACGTTTATAGCGCCTATAAATAACTTCCTCCATAGTGGCAAAATCATCAGGGCCTTCCACCGTTTTTACGTTAAATATACGGTAATCCTTTTTACTTGGTTTTGCATCTTTGAATACCACACATGCCGAAACTGGGTTTGTACCTTGTAAATTGGAGTTATCAAAACATTCAATATGATGTGGCAAATCTTTTAAACGCAAATCGTTTTTCATTTGTGTCAATACCCTATCTACTTTCAGCTCAGGATTAACAGCCTCATATTTGGTTAATTTATCTTTTTTGTAATAAAGTGCATTTTTAAGCGATAAGTCTAATAACTTTTTTCTATCGCCTGCTTTTGGTACTGTAATTTCCAATTTTTCAGTACTCCAGTCTAATTCAAACGGAACTATAATTTCTTTACTTGTGCTGTGGTATTCATCTCGTACTTCGGCTATGGCAAAACTCAACAAATCCCCATCGGTTTCTGCCATTTTTTTCTTTACCTCAAAAGTTTGCGTTTGAATAATGATTCCATTCGAAACTTTTAAATAATTGATAAAGGCAAATTTTTCATCACTAACCACACTAAATACATCTACATCATTCAAAATACTAGAAACTATGGTAGATTTTCCTTGGTAATTTTCCAAAGCATCTAACTTACGCTTGTAACGTGCGGCTTCTTCAAATTTAAGTTCCTCTGCCGCAGCTTGCATAAACTGGCGTAAATGAGTTTTAACCTCTCCTAAGTTTCCTCGCAAAATACTTTTTATATTTTTTATATTTTGAGAGTATTCCTCTTCTTTCATTAACCCCACACAAGGCGCTTTGCAGTTGCCAATATCAAACTCCAAACACGTTTTAAATTTAAATTCATTTATATTTTTTTCTAACAAATTGAAATTGCAATTTCGCAGTGGATAAATGGTTTTTATTAAATCTAAAATGGTATACATCATATTTCCCGAAGCATAAGGACCAAAATATTCGCTTCCATCTTTTATATGATTTCTAGTTGGAAAAATTCTTGGAAAACGTTCTTGCTTTACACAAATAAATGGATATGTTTTATCATCTCTTAAGCTAATATTGAACTTTGGCTTGTATTTTTTGATTAAAGAATTTTCTAATATTAAAGCATCAATTTCTGTTTCTACTAATGTAAATTCAATATTACAAATGCGGCTAACCAACATTTCTGTTTTTCTGCTATCGTGGTGATTTTTATTAAAATAGCTGCTTACACGTTTTTTTAAACTTTTGGCTTTGCCAATATAAATAAGCGTTCCATCTTTATCAAAATACTTGTAAATACCTGGAGTTTCGGGTAAAGATGAAATAATTTCTTTCAAATGTGGGGTTTGCATTCTTGCGCAAATGTAAATTAATTAAATTCAATATGTTTCTGCCATATTACTTTTGAAAAATTCTTCTGTAATTCAACAAGTCAATCCTTAAGGAATCACAATCACTATTTTCAATAAAACAGCAACTGGTACAATATTGTACTAGGTAAAAATTATTCATTAAATAAAAAGAAGATATTGATTTGGGTCCAAAACAAACACAAGATTGAATTTTTAACCAATTTTTCAATCTTGATGAAAATGTTTTTTTAAATTTAGATGAATCAAAAACTGTAAAACAAACTTTTAGAGAAGTATCTTTCTTATTAATAAATTCTAATTGCCCACATACATCTTCGTCAAGAAATTTATATGTTTTATTATAAAAACATACTCTCCATGACTTACATTTAAAATTAGTCCAATTATTTTTAAAACTTTGAGCATTTATTGAATTGGAAAATTGAAAGAAAATAATAAAGAAAACTATTTTCATAAATCTAGTAACAACAATGCAGTCAAAACTTAGGAATCTTCTTTCTAATCCAACCATGTTTGAAATAAATGAATTGATTTCTTTAAATTGTTTTGTTTGCATTGCTGCTCAAATGTACTCAAAAGTTTGCTAAAACGGAAGCCTTCACTTTAAGTGAAGGCTTCCGTTAGTCAGTTTTTTAATTAGTTACCTCAAATACTATTGGTAGAACCATTTTTACATTTACTTTTCTGTTATTTTGTTCTCCAGCACTCCATTTTGGCATATTTTTTATAACCCTAATTGCCTCATCATCGCAACCAAATCCTAATTTTTTAACTAATTCAATATCCGAAATTTCTCCGTTTTTATTAATCACAAATGATACCATTACTTTACCTTCTACATTATTAACTAAAGCGGCACTTGGGTATTTTAACTCATTGCCTAAGTATTCATATAAATCGCCATTAAACTCAGGCATTTTTTCAATATCGCCAATGCTATATTCTTCATCATTTCCTTCTCCAACTTTTGATCCGCTTGGTCCCAATGGCAAGTTTGGTAAAATATTACCAATATCCGGGCCTTCAGGTCCATCAAATGGTGCACGAGTAATGATAGAATCGCTTAATTCAGTATGAATATTTTGGTTACGTTCAACTTGGTAGTTTTGGTTGTTTCCCACCACTTTTGGTTGCTTAGTCATGGCTTTTTCTACCTCTTCTACAAATTTCTTTTTCTCTAATACCACCTCAACTACTACAAGAGAATCGGTATCTTTATCAGTTGGTTTTATTACCACTTCATTTCCATGAAGTTTATTGTAAACAATTGAAAAAAGAATAATTAATAAAGGAGTTACAAATGTGATTAAAAAACTACGCTTTAGATTTTTGTCATAATTGCTGCGCAATACATAAGCACCGTAAGCTTTGTTTCTGTTTTCAAACACTAACTCATCCAAGTTATTGTTTGGTTGTTTTAAAATGTTCATGGCTGTATTTTTTTATTGGTTTATAAGCAAGACAATAAAAAACATACAACTGCATAAAAATAATTACAGAATGACAGTAATTTGACTAAGTTATTTTTCGGTATAAATCACTTCTAATAATGTTTGACCAACACTTTTCAACGTGTTAATATCAATATTAGTCATATCATCATTTACAGTATGCCACCAAAAAGGAAAGCCAGTTTGTTGGTTAAAGTGTATTAAATCAATGGCGGGAATTTGAGTGTATTTATGCACATAAACATGGTCGTCAGTAATTTGCCCTAATTGCAAATATTGAAAAATATCAGAGTAGCCTAATAAGGCAGCTTTTTCCCAAACCTTACGCAAAATGGCTTCTCCTTGGTCAATGCTATTTTTTTCCCAAACAAATTTTGCTCCTTTTCCTCCTACCATATCTAGATTAATAGCATAGCTAGCTTTATAATTAACAGGCAATTGGTTTTTACCCCAATATTGTGTTCCTAAACAATAAGAATCTTCATACTCAGGTTTTCCCAAGTCCTCAGCATCAAAACAAATGAAATCAACACCAATATCAAGTTTATTTTCTTGGATTACCCTAGCTAATTCAAGCATTACTCCAATTCCACTTCCTCCATCATCTGCCGCTAAAACTGGTTTGTTTTTATTTGATTCGATAGGGTCATTATCCGCATAAGGCCTGCTATCCCAATGTGCTGTAATTAATATTCTTTTGGTAGCTTTTGTATTTGTTTGAGCAATGATATTGATAATATTAATATTGCGTTTATCCCAATTTGTAACTGAACCTTCTTGCACAATTACCTCTGCACCATACTTTTTAAATTGGTTAACAATCCACTTACTACATTTTATACTTTCGTTACTTGCAGTAACCCTTGGTCCAAATTCCACTTGTTTTTTGATAAAGTAATATGCAGAATCTGCATTAAACATAGGGCTTACCTGCTTATAAATACTTGTACTATTGTTGCTTGTATCAGTTGAGCTTGATTTCGGGGGGGTATTATTAGTACAATTGGTTATAAATAACATGGTTACTATAACTGCCATGTTTAAGCATTTAATATTTTTCATTTATGAATTAGTTTATGTTCACAATTATGAGGTGCAAAATAACAATTAAAACATAAAAATAGCGCTTTGAAATGGTTAATTACCTTTTTGTGCTTACTATTTCTATATATTTGCTTTTAATATATAAATCTTATAAAAATATGCTATTTACAAAACTTAAAACTACCCTTTTAATAATTGCTTCAATTGTTAATTTAACCGTTTTTTCACAACCACTAAAAATACCTGTGGCAAGCCCATTTCAGAGTATAAAACAATCATTTGCCCTATCTGAAATTACCATTGAATATTCTAGACCAAGTGTAAAAGGAAGAGTTGTTTTTGGTGATGTTGTTGCCTTCGGAAAAGTTTGGCGTACTGGTGCTAATTTGTCTACAAAAATTATTTTCGGTGAGGATATCAAATTTCAAGGGATGGATGTAAAAGCAGGAACTTATGCATTGTATACAATACCAAATAAAGACACTTGGGAAATAATGCTTTATAAGGATTTGACCTTGGGTGGTAATGTAGCAGATTATAAAATTGAAAATGAAATTTTGCGTGTAAAAGTTCCAACTATAAATTTAGTAAATAAAGTAGAAACTTTTACCATCAACTTCACTGATTTAGCTGCTAATTCATGTAATATTGAACTTGCTTGGGATAATACAAAAGTAAATATTCCTATTTTGGCCGAAATAGATAGTAAAATAATGAAGTCTATTGAAAATACAGTTATAAATGATAATCGTTCTTATTTTCAAGCAGCAACTTATTACTATGAAAACAATAAAGATTTGAAATTAGCTAACGAATGGGTAGATAAAGCCATTAAAAATTATCCCAATGCGTATTGGATTATTTTATTGAAAGCAAAAATTCAATTGAAATTAAACGATAAAAAAGGTGCAGGAATAACAGCTAATCAAGTATTAAAGTTAGCTACAGAAGATAAAGATGATGCTTACATTAAGCAAGCTGAGAAAATAATTGTTTTGTCGAAATAAAATTAAAAGCACTCCTTTAAAGAGTGCTTTTTTTATATAGTGTTTCATTAAGTAGTTATAGACATTGTTGTTTCCTTATATTTGACACCACTTAATAAATTTTAATTATGAATTTTGCTTCACTTGGTTTGTGTAATGACATTTTATATTCATTAGAAAAACTATTTTATATAAAGCCAACACCAATTCAAGAGTCAGCTATTCCTGCCATCTTAAAAGGTAATGATATAATTGGTGTGGCACAAACTGGGTCTGGAAAAACCGCAAGTTATGCCCTGCCAACTATACAATTATTGCAAACCAAACCTGTAAGTAAAAATCGTCATATTAATACATTGGTTATTGTTCCTACACGTGAACTTGCTATTCAAGTTGAAAAGGTATATAATACTATCAACCAACATACGGAACAAAACATTAGAACATTAGCAGTATATGGAGGTGTTTCAATAAATCCACAAATGATTAAATTACAAGGAGTAGAGATTCTAATTTCTACACCTGGTAGATTGTTGGAATTGGTAAAAAGTAATGCAGTTTTTTTATCGAGTATAGAAGTGCTTGTTTTAGATGAAGCTGATAAGCTGCTAAATTTAGGTTTTAAAGAAGAGATGGATTCTATTCTGAAATTGTTGCCACTCAAACGACAAAATCTATTATTCTCAGCTACATTAAGCACGGATGTTAATACAATTATTCCACTATTACTTGATAATCCAACAAGGATAATAATAGAAGAAACCAAGCAAAATTTAGAAATAATTACTCAAAAAGCATATCATGTGAATGACGATAAGAAAGGTCCTTTTTTGCGGTATTTAATCACAAAAAATAACATGAATCAAGTGTTAGTTTTTACTTCATCTGTTCATAGGGCAGATGCTGTTTCTGATAAATTAAATGCTAACGGAATTTTGGCATCAGCCATTCACAGTAAAAAAAGTCAAGGAGCAAGAGAAACCGCACTCAAAAAATTTAAAGAAGGAAGTATTAATGTACTTATTGCAACAGATTTAATGAGTAGAGGTATTGATATACCGTTTTTGCCTTACGTAATTAATTACGAATTACCCCGCTCTCCAAAAGATTATATTCATAGAATTGGCAGAACTGGCAGGGCAGAAAATCCTGGCGAAGCTATCAGCTTAGTTAGTGATGAAGAGTCTCATCATTTTGGTGTCATTTTAAAAAAGATAAAAAAACAAATAGAATTAACTGAAACAAAAGAAATTGATTTGAAAGGTTATTAAACAAAAAGAGGCAATATTTATTGCCTCTTTTTGTTTAATAATTAACCAACCATTTAATGGTATAATTATTACCATTTTGTCCTACTTTTATAAAATACATTCCTTTATCCAACTCTGCGGAGTTTATTTCAATTTGATGCTCACCAGCAGGTAATTCATTATTAGTTATATTTTTTACTAATTTACCACTTACATCAAAAATATTGATTATGGTATTTGATTTTGAAATATTTGTAAATGATAATACTGAAATGCCGTTACATGGATTTGGATTAATTGCTAAGTTAATTTTACTTCTTATGTCATCAACCCCAATCACGAATTCTCCAATTTGTATATCATCAATATAGGTATTGTTTCCTCTGCGTGATTGTAATTCAAAACGTGCTCTAAAATTAGTATACGTCTTGTAAGGTGATAAATCCAAACTAAGTGTCTTCCATTGATCTGCTGTAGGTGTAAATGCTACTGTTCCTTGTACATCAGCTGTTTCAATATCAGTAACAGTAAAAGTTTTAGCTAAAATTTCCGTTCTTCCAAAATTATCGGATACAAATAAGTTAATCTGGTCGGTAGCAGCACTTACTCTTCTTGCATGTGCTATTTTAAATTTTAAAGTAGGTCGTGCTAAACTTGTTATATCAATATTGCTTGTATGAAATGCATCACGAGTATTTAATATACTGTTAGCACCATTTGCATAGCTATTTATAAACATACATGTACCATCATTTGAACCAAGTTGATAATTCACTTTCCAACCGTTAGTTGCATTCATAAAGTTTTCAATAATCCAATAAGGAGTATTACCATTAAAATCAATTAAGAAAGGAGCCTTAATGGTTGAAGCAGTTAAAGTTTTGTATGTACCATCAGCATTTAAACCAGCTGCACTTAAATTACTAGTAGAATAAATATTTGATCTGTATGTTTGCATCAAGCTTTTCATTCTTACAGATTGTCCAGCAGTGTACATATCCATGCAGGTTCCGTCAGCATAATCCATAAAGTTTTTAATATTATCTGGTAAATCAGGTACATCATTAGTACATGAATTTTGGCTATTTGGGCAACCGCTAGTTGATGCAGCTACAGGAGGGGTATCACAAACTTGGTCGCCTTGTGAGGCACAATTACTTGACGTACCTCCAACGCAACCACCTTGAAATGGATGAAATAAACCGCACCAATGTCCTGCTTCATGCGTAACTGTTCTTCCTGCTTGGCTTGTTTGCGCTACACCAATATTTCCAACTTGGTCAGCTCTGACTATAATACCATCGGTAGTAGGTCTTTGTTGACGAGAGGTTGGGAATTGCGCATAACCTAGAATAATAGAACCAGAAGGCGCAGATGAGCTGTTAATTATATTTACCACCCAAACGTTAAAATATTTATTACTATCCCAATAGCTTAATGCTTTTGTTGCATCAGTTCCGTTATCTGTTCCTGAAGTGTTAAAAATTCTATTTACACCATCAGTTGGATTTCCATTTGGATCAACTTGGGCTAATCTAAATTCTATTTCAGCATCAACAGAGCGGCTATCAGTACTTGCCCCTCCTTTAGTACCTGCCATTTTTCTAAAATCTTCGTTCATTACCCTTAGCGCATCATTAACTTGGGCTTGTGAAATATTTTCAAAACCATATTTGTGAACTACATGAAAAACAACTGGAATGTAAATAACTGTTCCTTTTTTTGCTAAACCTAATTGAGATGCATATTGGCGTGCAAGTTCATTACCACGTTCTTCTTCCACTTTTAATAATGGATTTTCTTGTATTGATTTTACATAAAGTTCATCTGTAATACAAGGCACTACATTTTGTGCAAAGCTGTTTATTGAAAACAATAAAAAGGTAACAATTAAAATTCTCTTCATTTACAATTATTTAAGGTTGTAAATAAAGTACTAAATTTTTAAAATAGAAACTGTACTTTGTATGAAGTGAGTAAAATTCTAAAAAGCATCAAATAGTTATAATGCTGTTTTGTTATTTGTAAACCTTATTAAAAAGATAAAAATCGACTAAAACCAATGCAGCCATTGCCTCAACAATAGGAACTGCTCTTGGAACCACACATGGGTCGTGGCGACCTTCAGCCTTAAAATCAATGTTTTCAAAAGTAGAATTGATGGTATTTTGGTTCTGTTTGATGGTAGAAACTGGTTTAAAAGCTGTTTTAAATACGATATCCATTCCATTACTGATTCCTCCTTGAACGCCACCGCTATGATTAGTTTGTGTTTTAACTTGTTCATTATTGAATATAAATTCATCATTATGCTCACTGCCTTTAAGCAATACACTTTCAAATCCACTGCCTATTTCAAAACCTTTGCAAGCATTGATACTAAGCATGGCTTTTCCAAGTTCTGCGTGAAGTTTATTAAAAACAGGCTCTCCTAATCCTACTGGAACACCTTTGCAAACACAAGTAATTATTCCACCAACTGAATCGCCTTCAGCTTTAACTCGCTCAATCAAAGCGATCATTTTATGAGCAGTATCAATGTGTGGGCATCTTACAATATTTTGTTCTATTAAACTAAAATCTATTTCATTAATAGGTGTTTCTAGCTTAATGCTATGAATTTGATTTACGAATGCGTGTATTTGTATGCCTAATTTTTGTAATATCATTTTGGCAACTGAACCTGCCATTACTCTTGCCACTGTCTCTCGGGCTGATTGGCGACCACCGCCTCTGTAATCTCTAATACCATATTTTTGTTGGTAAGTGTAATCAGCATGAGATGGCCTGAAAACATCTTTTAAATGATCGTAATCGGCCGATTGTTGATTTTTGTTTTTTACAATTAATGTTAAAGGTGCACCCGTAGTTTTTCCTTCAAATAATCCACTTAAAACTTCAAACTCATTGTCTTCAATTCTTTCTGTAGTAATTTTTGATTGGCCAGGTTTACGTTTATTCAAATCAGCTTGAACCAATTGGTAATCAAATTCAATATTTGGTAAAACACCGTCAATTACTACACCTAATGCATTTCCATGGCTTTCGCCAAAAGTGGTTATTTTAAAAAAATTTCCAAACGAGTTTCCTGCCATAATTTTTAACAAAAGTAAAGTTTTATTGCATAAAAAAAGCGACTACTTTTTAAGGGTAATCGCTTTTAGTTTTATAAAATTTTAGACTTATTTCTCGTCTAATTTTTTCATTTCTTCGTTATAGATTTGTTCAAATTTCATTTTGTCGTAATCTACAGCCAATTTAGCTTTGTCAGAAAGTTTACTTTCCATAGCAGTTTTTAAAGCGTCTTTACTCATTTCTACTGCTACAAAAGTGGTATATGAACCATCTTTTTCACGAACAGTTTTTTCGCAAAGAATTTTCACATCGTTTAATTGTTGGTTTATGATTTCACGGGTTAAATTGTTGTATTTACCTTTCATTTCTAAACCAGCATTGGTTTGGTATTCGTCTACATATCTATCAGTTACTGATTTTATTTTAGTTTCTACTAAACCGGCTAGTCTTTGTTTTGTTACAACTAAAGCTTTTTCGCGCGATAACGATAGGTCTGAACTTTTTTGTGATTGAGTGGCTCTAAAGGCAGTTTCTGTTGAGCTTCTATACTCATCGCATGGTAAATTTAAAACTTCCATTCCCGATTCTTTGTCAACAGTGGTTTTAGTACCTTTTTTTGATTTACATGAAGCAGCTACTAATAATAAGGCTGCTGCTGATACATAAATTAACTTTTTCATAATTTTTAGTTGTTTTGTTTGCAATTAATAATTTTTTTTTAACACTTCCAATTAATGTGCCAAACTTGTTATAAGTTTAATTTTAATTGGCAAGTGCTTAATTTGTTGTTGTTTATATTGATTTTGTTTGTTGTTTATTCTTTGGTATTGTTAATTAAACCCATTTCTTTCAGCAAATCTGCATAGAGCTCCTCTTCAAACTTACTAATTAGCTTTTGATACGAATCGTACGAAGCGTTACTTTCAGTAGCTTTCAGTCCTTTTACTCCGTTAAAGTTTTTTGTAAAAACAGTATTTTTCGATTTGTTAAGTACAATTGCTGCATCTAAATAAACTACTTGCATACCGTAAGCTATATTTCCTTTGGTGGTGTTAGCTTCAATAGTTAAATAATAATTTGCTTCGTTAATATTATTGGTAATGCTAACGCCATTTTGTAATAAATAACTCTTTATGGCATTGGCTAAAAACTGTTCTTTGGTTTTTACATTAAATGCTTTTTCGTTCGATTTAATAAACACCAATAAACTTTCAATTTCTATTTCAATGGTGGTTTCGCAATTAATTTTTTTATATAAATCAATGGCAAGTAGGTTATTCGATTTAATGTATTCGTTAAATAAATCTTCTTTATCAATACTAATTTTGAAACTGTGTACTTTACTTTTGGTTCCAAAACTATTTATTTTAAAATTTAAATTTCCATTTTCGTTAACATATTTGTTGTTAGTTTCAATATTGGCTTGGCCACTAACTACTTTTAGGGAGAATGGAAAATTGGCAATGGGTTTTAAACTTTGTTTGTTTTGAATATTTAAGCTTAGTGTATAATTGTTTAATTGATAGGGTTTAAGCTTAATATGCTGACTTGGTGCTTTTATGTTAATTTGAGCGTAAAAATCACTCACATTTTTGTATGCATCTTGATAAAGGGCATTTATTTGTTGCTTTAGTTCTATATCATATTCAAAGTACAAATAGTTTTGAATTTGATTGGTGGCCATAAAATAATAGTTTAAACCTTGTTTGTAATTGACTCCTTTAAAACTTTCCATTCCTAGCATTACATAGTTTTTAGCAATTTGTAAGGCAGAATTAGCCTTATCTTTTTTTGCCTGGTAATAGGCTCTTTTGCTTAATCGGTAATAAACCCAATATTGGTGTTTATCTTGCCAACTATCCACTAATTCGTACCCTTCTAGCTCTTTAATGGTTTCGGTGGTTACAGAGCTAATATAACTTTGTTTAACCTTTTGATTTATTTCAATGGTTTGTAACGAGGTTTGGCCTATTATTTTTACCGTAATTTCATTGGCCAAACTTTGCAGTGCTTTGCTTTTTGCTGCTTCCATGTAATTATCAAGTTTTTTATCGGCATAGGCTATGCCAACAAAAAAATCCGAATTGATTGGATATTTTAAAATCCATTCAGGTTTTTCTGTTTGAGCTTGGGTGTTTATTTTAAACAAAACAAATACACAAACCAATAGGTACTTAATAATTGCTTTCATGGTGTTATTTTTTTCTGCTATCAATCTCAGCTTTTATTTCAGCCGCTTTTTTAAAGTCTTTTTTCTCTACCGCATTTTTCTTTAGCAATTCTAATTCTTCTATGCTAAAACTAGCGTAATTACTTACAGCTGGAGTTGCATTTTGCTTGGTAGGTTCGTAATTATAATTACTTACACTTGGACTATATTTATCAAAAAATGCATTGGTAGCTTTTGAAACCCCAAAATTAAAAGCAGTTTCCCAATTTTTCTTTGGGTTAGTAGGTGCCGCCAAATCATTTATTAAAAAGCTTAAACTAAAAATACTAGTTAAAAGTCCAATACTTGATGCTGATTCTGAATCTGTTGGGTCAATTAGTAAAGGAGGTAAAATTCCTAATATTGCATAAGCGCCTGGTGCAGTGGTTTGTGTTTCAAAATTTCCTTCAAAATCTATTCTGGCTAAAAAATCATTTTTAGGAGCATAATAAAATTGCAATGAGCCAATGCTTAAATATTTATGTGTATTATTCAAAAAACCGTTTTGCATATTGTACGAAGTGCCGTAATATGGAATTACCACAAGCTCTGCATTTATTTCACTGGCAAAGTCAGCATATTTATCGCGCGAGCTTTTGGTATCTTCCAATGGCAAGCCAGAACGAGTAAATAAATTTACAGTTGTATTGTAATCAATTACCCTGTATCCTTTAGCAGTAAAATTATTCGCAATTAATTGCCAGTTGTAATTTCTCCAATACTCAGGGTCTTGCATACTTATTGGCATTCGGTTTGGAATAATGGCAACAGTTCGCATTTTTACTTTATCAGCCGAAATACTTTGTTCAGAATAAAGCCTGGCAGTAGAGGTGGTGCTTGAGCATGAACTAATAGCAACAACTATTAATGCTACAAACCAAAGGTTGTAAAATTTAATTTTCATATATGTTTTTGGTTATGGTTTTTTAAGTTTGTTTATTTCTTTTTGAATTTCGTCTGCTTTCTTGTAATCTTCAGCATCCATAGCTTTTTTAAGGTCTTGTTCTAAATCTTTTACCGATTTTTTAGCTGGTTCTTTACTGCTTTTATCTGGAGTCGTTTTGTCTTTTTTCTGACTAACTCTTTTGTCTATTTCTTTTTGTAATGCTTCGGCTTTGGTATAATCTTCGGCTTTTAACGCAGCTTCTAATTGTTTCTTTAACTCTTCGGTGCTTAGTTTGGAATATTTATTTTGCTCAATTCTTTTAGTTATTTCGGCTTGTATATCGTTAGCTTCACTGTATTTTTCAGCTGCAGTAGCTTGGTCTAAAAGTTTTTTAAGCTCTTCGTCACTGTAATTTGTATAGTTTGATTTGGTATTTATTGGTGAAACAGTAGCTGGTGAGTTAGACTCAGTTGGAACTAAATTATAATTAGTAGTTGACTGATTTTGATTGCTTATTGATTTAGTGTTTTTAGGTTTGCCAAAATGATAACTTAAGCTAATGGATGGGAGTAGCCAAAGTGGATTATAATCACCTTCGATTGCCTCTGCTAAAAAAAATAAATCCAAATGTTGGGTCAGTCCAACATCAAATCCATTATCAAATTCATAACCACCTCCTAAAGCTAAACCGGGCAAAAATGTTGCTTCTTCAAAATCAAATCCTGAGGCTTCTTCAATTGATGGAATATTAAAATAGGGGCCAAATTTAAAGTAAACTTTTTCGGGCTTGTATCTAAATAGTCCTGAAAAAGTTACTAAAGAAATACTCTCATCATCTTCTGATAAACTCATTTTTCCGTAATGAATACCGGGTCCAAAACTAAGTCCATTCGAGATATTAATTCTATAACTAGCACCAAACCATGAGCGAGCATCACCAAAATTTATTTGAAATGGTTTTTGCCCCTCATTTAAACTAATAGGTTTATTTTTACTTGCTGTATTACTAGTTGGTGCTTGTTTAGTCTCAGTTTTTTTGTAAAATAAATCTGAGTTTTGTGCTAACAAACTATTGCATGAAATGAGGAATGTGATGATGGTGGTTTTTAGTTTCATTTTTATTTTAGCTTGTTAATTTCTTTCTGAATTTCATCTGCTTTTTTGTAATCTTCAGCATCCATGGCTTTTTTCAGATCTTCTTCTAGCTCTTTCATTGTTTTTTTAGTAGGCGTATTTGTTTGATTTGTATTTCCTTTAATATCTTTTTTATTGGCTACTCGTTTGTCTATTTCTAGTTGAATATTTTCAGCAGATTTATAATCTTCTATTTTTAAGGCATTTTCAAGTAGTATTTTTAACTCATCATTACTGCTATTGGCATATTTATTTTGTTGTATTCTTTTGTTTATTTCAATTTGAATAGCGTCCGCTTTTTCAAATTCTTCTTTTTTTAGTGCTATTTCTAATAATTCTTTTAAAGTAGAATCTGAAAAATCTTTATAAATTGACTCTTTGAGTGATTCAGCGTAATTGGTTTTAGGTATTGAAGTTTGGTTTATTAAATCAGGTGTTTTGCTTTCAATTAATAATACATCACTATTATATTTAGCTTTAATTTTTTTGACTACTTCTTTTTCCTTTGGAGTTAATTTAGGACCAATAATACTAAATGTAAGAAAAATTGCATCTGCGTTGTAACTTCTTTCTTGTTCAGCCGTTTCTGATTTTTGGGTTACATTTATTAATGTACCTCCTGAATATCTATAATTAATTGTAACTATATAATTTATTGATCTAATACCTATACCAAATACATTTCTGAAGAAATCAGAAGATGGAGAAAATACTTTACCAAACTGAACATAATTATGAATCAAGAAATTTTTAGGATTATACATTAATCCTAAATTACCACTCCAGTTAATAGTTACCACTTCATCTTTTACTATTTCATCCTCTAAAAAAGGATTTGGATTTGGTTTTTTTGTTTCAAACTCAAATACATCCAATCCTATTGAAGTTCCTGTTAATAAATTTAATCGTTTTGCTAATGGCCAATAAATGTTAAAATTGAATCCAGAACTAATAGATGGGTTTAGTTCTATTTCCTTTGCTTCATATTTAAATCCACTTTTATATGTTTCATAATTATAAAGTCCGCCTAAAGTAGATCCAACATTACAACCAAATTCAAATTTTATTCTTTTTGGTGAGTTAAAAATGTTATTATAGACAGTATCTAAGGTTTTCTGACGTATTTTCCAAAGTTCTTGAAATTGTTTTTCTTTTTCCTTTTGTTTTTTTAATTCTTTTTGCCAATCTTGATTTACTGGTACTTTATTTGGAGAATTATACATTAATTCTGTTTGAGCATAAATTCCTAGAACCAAAGTTGTCATTATGACAATAGTTATAATTGACTTTCTTACAAGTGTTTTCATTTTTAATAAAAAAGGTTAACAGGTGTACAATTATCTGGTGAAATATAAAAGTAATTGCTAATTATCGTTACTCCATTAGAATTCCTGATTTCATAATAATATGAACCTTCTTCTAAATTGTTGCCGATATATACAGCTAAAGTACTGGTTGAATAACCACAATTAAAATTACTTGTGCTGCTGAAATAATTTGGCAAACTAGTTTTAAAATCACCATTTATATATAGTCTTATTGCTCCTTGATTGCCAATATGATTATAGATTTCAACCTTGCCTTTTGTTGAAGTTGGAGCATTTACGGGTTTTAAAGCCAGAGTTGGCTCCACAATAGATTTGTCACAGCTTGTTACTACAATAATATTGAAAGCAGTAAACAGTAGTAAAATTTTCTTTTTCATTTTTCATTATTTTAGTTACACTTATTTAAATATTTTTGAATTTGATCGTAATCGTCTACACTGGTTTCTGTGCGCATGTATATGGTTAAATGCATCTTTCCATCTTTACACTTTTTGTTATTTATTAATAATTTTCCTAGTTCTCGGTGTAAGTAAGGGTAGGTGTTATTATATTTTAAACCATCGTTTAACAATATTTCAGCCAGTTCTTTTTTGTTTAAATTAGCTTGATAACTGCCCATTACATAATAAGGCAAGTACATAGCTGGCCAAAGTTGATTAACTTGTTTGGCTAAATCGGCTGAGGTTTTACTTACTCCAAAATCAAATAATGTTTTATAAAATTGAGCAAATACATACACATCGTTGCTCGAAAATTGCGAGGCACTTACACCTTGCATGCCACCTAAAACAGTTTGCAATAATTTTTCAACTTGAGGAATTTTTGGTGTATAAATTAACGCATTAATACACGCTTCAATTGCAGCATGGTTATTGAGTGCCGATGCTTGAGTTTTTGCTATTCCAAACCAAACCCTGGCATCTTCAGGATATTTGTTCGATAAAAAAGTAAGCAAATCTAATGCTTTATTGTCTTCATTATTTATCAATAGATAATTGGCGTTTAAAAGCATAATGTCTAAATCAGCACTGTTTAGTTTTTTAGCGATTTTTATGGCAGCCTCAGCTTCTTCGTTATTTTCAAGTTGCAGTAAAAACTGTGCTTTGTAGTAATAGGCCAGATAAAGTTTTGGTGATTTTTCTATCATTTCATCGCAGTAGTTTATGCCATTCTGGTATTCAGCTTTTTTTCGGGCCCTAGCAGGGTCAAGGCCAAATATTGGAAAGGTTTTAGCCAAAGCTTTTACCTTATCTAGTTTATTGTATACCTGAAGTGGAATATCCGACAAATCGGCATTTGCGTTATTAGAAGCTTGTAAAAGACTGTTGCCAATATTGAATGAAACTGTTATTTTTTTTGCTAGCTCGCTTTGAAGGTTAAAAAGGTTGTTTAAACTACCATTTACTGAGTTGCTACTTATAACTTGACCAGTAGTAACACTAACAGTGCGGGTATTAATTTTTACGGTTTCGTTTAGCGCTGTTATGGAGCCAAACACAAAATATTGAACTCCTAAAAGCCTTCCAGTTTCTATAGCCGTTTTTTCATCAACTAAACCAGAGTTTTGGAGTTTTACTTCTTCTATAATTTTATTCAAATATTCACGCTCCACAACCCTAACTGTATGGTCGTTTGTAAGTATTTCAAAAATAGCCTCGGTACAACTTGTCCCTAAGAAATCTTTATCCAGTCCACCGCCAAGTGTTTTAAAATTTGCAATGGCTACAGTAATTGGTGTCGATGCAAGCGTGTTTACCAAAATAAATAGTAAACAAATAAAGGCAACACGTAACAGAATAAATTTCATTTATAATATTTTTTAAGAACAATAATACAGCTTAAATAAATATACTGCCATTTTGCATAGGTATTATTTACGATTTAGGCTGAAATATAATTCTATTTTAACTCTATATTAAAGACAATAGCAGTCAATTTTTATTTTATGAATTTATTTGAGAATGCAAAAAAATTACATTCCCATGTAACTATCAAAATTAACTACACTTTTAGCGCTTATAAGTTCCTTTTTGTTGATAAAAAACAGATTCGGCCTTACTTGATAAATATTAATCAAAATAGATTGGTAAGGTCATTTATATTACTATCCTTTGTAGTGCACAATTAATTATTGCATAGCAATATGAAGCATCATTATCAAAGTATGCAAGCCCCACATTTAATAGTAATAGGTGGCGGATTTGCTGGGTTAGAACTGATTAAAAAGTTAAACAACAAACCCATAAAAATTACCGTTTTAGATAAAAACAATTATTTTAATTTTCAACCTTTAATGTATCAAGTGGCTTCGGGAGGTTTAGGTCCTGATGCCATAGCTTACCCACTTCGAAAAATTATTGGAAGTATGCCCAATGTGGCCTTTAGAATGGCCGAAGTAAAGGAAGTAAATACTGCTCAAAATGAGGTAATTACCAATATTGGCAATTTTACTTACGATTATTTATGCATAGCTACAGGAGCGCAAACCAATTTTTTTGGTAATGCTGAGTTAGAAAAACATTGCATGCAGTTAAAATCAATTCCTGATGCATTGGATTTACGAAGCGATATTTTACAAGAGTTTGAAAAAGCTTTGAGCGAAAGTAAAACAGGCGATATTGAACGTTATTTAAACTTTGTGGTAGTAGGCGGAGGCCCTACAGGAGTAGAAACTGCGGGTTCATTGGCCGAAATAAAAAAAAATGTAATTCCTGCTGATTATAAAGAAATAGATGCCAATAAAATGCAAGTGCATTTAATTGAAGCTGCCCCAAGGGTGTTGGCTGCAATGAGCGAAATTTCATCAAAAAAAGCACAACAGTTTTTAGAAGAGTTAGGCGTGCATGTGCAAACCAACACCGCAGTGCAAAGTTACGATGCGCAAACAGGAAACTTAACTTTAAGCAATGGCCAAATTTTAAAAACCGATACGGTAATTTGGAGTGCAGGTGTTAAAGGTAAAACCATTCCGGGTATTTCAGCCGATTTAGTGGTGCGCGGCAATAGATATAAAGTAGATGCATTTAATAAAATTGAAACATTAAACAATGTATTTGCCATTGGCGATATAGCTTACATGACCACCGATGAAGCTTTTCCAAATGGACACCCAATGGTGGGAACGGTAGCGCAACAGCAAGGTAAATTGTTAGGAAATAATTTATTGAAAATAATAAATAACCAACAGCCAAAACCTTATAAATACTTTAACCTTGGAAGCATGGCAACTATTGGTAGGCACAAAGCTGTGTTTGAAATATTTGGAATAAAAATGCAAGGTTATATAGCTTGGTTAGGCTGGATGTTTATTCACTTAATGCTGTTGGTTGGCTTTAGAAATAGGCTAGTGGTGTTCCTAAATTGGATGTGGAATTATGTGAGCTACCAACGCGCCATTAGAATTATAACAAGGCCCTTTGTACACAAACAATAAGTATTAAACAACAAGCTAAAATGGTTTGAATAATAAGTAATATCAAACTTTTATTAGCTTTCAAAACTATATTAACCAACACTTGTCTTAAATAGTATGAGCAACGATTTAATAAAACAATACATTAACCACACGTTAGAGCATAACAAAACACCTGAAAGTGTTTACTTATTTGCCAAGGCAATAAACATGGAAGAAAAAGAGTTTTATAACCATTACTCTAGTTTGGAAGGTTTAGAAGCCGATATTTATAAAATTTGGTTCGAAAATGCCTATAAAACTTGTACCGATGCTGAACCTTGGGAACAATACTCAGCGCGCGAAAAAGTATTAGCAGTGTTTTTTGCTTTTATAGAAGAAGCTAAAAACTACCGCAGTTTTGCTGTGTATTTAAAAAACCGCGATTTGGTAAAATTGCCAAGATGGCCTAAATATTTAAACGAACTTCACGAAGTATTCATTGATAACATGAAACCCATTTTATCAGAAGCAGTTGGTACTAACGAAATTCAAGAACGTAAGTACTTAGACGAAAAATATGTGAGCGGTTTATGGCTTAACTTTTTGTTTGTAATTACTTTTTGGTTAAACGATAGTAGCAAGGGCTTTGAAAAAACCGATGAATCAATAGAGCGTTCAGTTAATTTAGCTTTCGATTTAATGGGTAAATCGGCTTTAGATGCTGCCTTAGATTTTGGAAAATTCTTATTTCAAAATAGATAGTTTTTCCCGCAGATGGCGCAGAAAACCGCAGATGATAAAGTAATTATTTCTGCCAAAATCAGCGCATTCAGCAGGATGTAAATAGAAAATACATAGAAAGCATGTAAGCTAAAAATTAAATACTTAGAATGTTCTGTAAAACTCTGCGAAATCAGCGGGAAATAAACGGAATAAAAGCTTTAACATGCTAATGAATATTCTGCGAAACTCAGCGAAAGTAAAACAGGAAAAAGTATAAAATGTTCTGCGAAATTCTGCGGAATCAGCGGGAAATAAAACATATATGGAACAAAATTCAATTCCTTCAACCAAAGTAGAGCGTGCCATGCGTTTTGTAAAAACAGGTGCGCAAATTGGTGGAAACTATATCAAACATTATTCAAAAAAAATGCTTGACCCAAGCATGACCAAAGAGCAATTGCACGAGGATAATGCGGAAGATGTGTACAATGCTTTGAGCGAGCTGAAAGGCTCAGCTTTGAAGGTGGCACAAATGTTAAGTATGGAAAAAAATGTATTGCCAAGGGCTTATGTAAACAAGTTTGCATTGGCGCAATATTCTGCTCCACCGCTTTCGGGTCCGCTTATTGTTCAAACTTTTGTTAAACAATTTGGCAAAACTCCACAGCAAATTTTTGATACTTTTAACATGCAATCAACGCGTGCTGCCAGTATTGGTCAAGTACACGAAGCAACAAAAGATGGTCAGAAATTGGCAGTAAAAATCCAATATCCCGGAGTTGCTGAAAGTATAAAAAGTGATTTGAAGTTGGTGAAACCTATTGCCTTTAGGTTAATTGGCTTAAGCGAAAAAGAGTTTGAAAAATACATCATTGAAGTAGAAAGCAAACTATTGGAAGAAACCAATTACGATTTAGAATTGCAGCGTAGTCAAGAAATTTCAAGACTATGTGCAGATATTCCGAACATTAAATTTACCAAGTATTATCCTGAATACTCCAGTAATAAAGTTTTAGTGATGAATTGGTTGGAAGGATTGCATTTAGAAGAGTTTTTAAAAACAAATCCTAGCCAAGAAATAAGAAACCAAATTGGCCAAGCCATGTGGGATTTTTACGATATGCAAGTACATGAACAAAAAGCAGTGCATGCAGATCCTCATCCGGGTAATTTTTTGATGCAAGCCGATGGTAGTTTAGGCGTAATTGATTTTGGTTGTGTAAAGGAAATTCCTGAAGATTTTTACTATAACTATTTTGCTTTATTGGTTCCCGAAATTTTAAAGAGCCAAGAAAGTATCAAGCGTATTATGTTGCAACAACAAATTGTAAGCGAAAAAGATGATAAACGCACGCAAGACGTAATTACCGATGCGTTTATTAGAATGACCACTTTATTAAGCACCCCATTTGTAACTGATGAATTTGACTTTAGCAATAACGATTATATTGATAAAATTTACGCTTTGGGCGAAGAAGTTACCAATATGAAAGAATTGCGCGAAAGCAAAGAGGGCAGAGGTTCGCAGCATGCCTTGTACATTAACCGCACTTATTTTGGTATCTACAGTATTTTAAATGTGCTAGGTGCTAAAGTAAAAACCGGCCAAAGAAACTGGAAACAACCATTGATGGATTTTCATTTAAACAACTAATTTAAGTATTATTTGCTTTTTATAGATTGTAATCTATAAACTAACTTGTCGTTTTCTATTACTTTGCATGTATTTTGAATACTATTGTAAAGATTGCATTTTAACTTATATAGTTCCAAATAATTTTTGTTGAATTTAAAACCAAAATTCTCAAAGTTAATACTGTCTTTACTTAGTTTGATTTGATCAACCTGCATTGCTTTATTTTCATAATCAATTGGAACGGAATAAAATTTATATTGATTCCACCCTTTAATAGTTCCATTATTCTCAAATTTCACCTCTTCATTTTTATTGATGAGGTAATTTCCTTTAAAAAGAATTGATTCTAAAATCAACACTTCTTCTCCTGTTGAATAAGCATTAATATGGTCAAAAACCACAGTGTCAATCAATACTTTTTTAGGAGTAATAAATACTATTTGATTAACAAAAGAAACAGCTTCACCTTCTTTATTTGTCCATATTTCATTTTTATCATTATGTTTTAGAACGGTTAAAAATCTGCCGTTTTCATTAAAGTTAGTTGTTAATTGAGTTGATTTCAAAGTTCTATTTGGAATCACTAGATATTTACTACCAAATTGAACTAATTAGGTGCCAATATATTTTTATTCAATAAATAATTTTCACTTTTCCAATAACCTAAAAAATGAATAAAAGAATCTAGGGTTGGATAGCTTTCTTTATCATTGCTTTTATAATTAAAAATACAAAACACTTAAAGATAACAACAAATAAAAATCTCCTTTTCTTAAACGATTCTAATGTAAAAATTGAATATAAATAAATTTTACTTTTTGATTATTACTTATTTCTTAAAAGTTAACAAATATAAAATAACTAATTTGTGAGATTAACTTCCCAGCGCATCAATAAAAATATGTAGGCAGTGTTTATTCCTATTTAAACTGAAACAATATTCAAAATACACCTCAAATTCCATATAAATAGAAAAAAAAACAACTAATGTCATTAAAAAAAAATACTAATGTCAATATTTTATTTTTTAAAATCAAATCACTAATCTTACATTTGAAAAACATCAACTCAAATAAAAATTAAGCAATTTAAAGGGTATGCCTATGAATATTTTCACTAGAGACGAAGACAATGCCTCACCATTTCATTGCTACAATGGCACGTTTATTTACTTAAAACATGTACATCATTCTAAATTACACAATGCTTTAGGAAAATTTGCCCATGATGCTGTTTTCTTTTTAGAGTACTTATATTTTTTGATTGTTGCATTACTAATTTTATTCTTGTTTGTGGAGTTTAAAATAGCATACAAAATAGATATTTTACCATATATAGACACTCCTTTTTAAACTACAATTATGCAATTATAGTATTTACAATCAGCTATTTATTAAACATAAATTTAGGTTTTAGTTACATTCCATTTGTGCTTCAAAAATTTTATTAGCTTCGCATACTTTTTTATAATTATTACTATTTAATAAAAACAGAAATATGAGTCAAATAATAGAATGTGTTCCTAATTTTAGCGAAGGCCACGACTTGGCTGTAATTAAACAAATTACAGATGTAATAGAAACTGTAGATGGTGTAAAACTATTAGATGTAGACCCAGGAAAAGCAACTAATAGAACTGTTGTAACCTTTGTGGGCGAACCCAATGCAGTAATTGAAGCAGCCTATTTAGCCATAAAAAAAGCAGCCGAAGTAATTGATATGAGCAAACATAAAGGTGAACACCCTCGTATGGGTGCTACCGATGTATGTCCATTAATTCCAGTTAGTGGAATTAGCATGGAAGAAACTGCCGAATATGCTAAAAAACTTGGAAAACGAGTAGGCGAAGAATTAAATATTCCTGTGTATTTATACGAATATGCGCAGCCAAATAAAGAAAGAAACAATCTTTCGGTAATTAGAGCTGGCGAATACGAAGGGTTTTTTAAGAAAATAAAACAACCTGAATGGGCTCCCGATTTTGGACCAATTGAGTTTAACGAAAAAGCAGGTGGAACTGTTATTGGCGCACGTGATTTCTTGATTGCGTACAATGTAAATTTAAATACAAAATCGGTACGTTTGGCTAATTCGGTAGCTTTTGATATTAGAGAAGCAGGCCGTGTTTTGCGTGAAGGAAACCCAATAACTGGTAAAATAGTAAAAGATGCTGAAGGAAACGAAGTACGTGTTCCTGGCACCCTAAAAGCTTGTAAAGCAATCGGCTGGTTTATAGAAGAATATGGCATTGCTCAAATAAGTATAAATTTAACTAATTACAAAATTACTTCTGTTCATCAAGCGTTTGATGAAGTTTGTAAAAGTGCCGAAAAAAGAGGCATGCGCGTAACTGGTTCAGAGTTAGTTGGATTAATTCCCTTAGAGGCTATGTTGGCTGCCGGTCGTCATTACTTAATTAAACAAAAACGTTCTGTAGGAGTTAGTGAAGAAGAGTTAATTCAAATTGCAGTTAAATCGCTTGGTTTAGACGAGTTAGCACCATTTGATGCTAATAATAAAATTATTGAATACAAACTACGAGATGCCAGCAAAGAGAAACTAATTGGCATGAACTTACGCAGCTTTGCTAACGAAACAGCAAGCGAAAGTCCTGCTCCAGGTGGAGGTTCTATTAGTGCTTATGTAGGCAGTTTAGGTGCTTCATTAGGAACAATGGTGGCTAATCTTTCGGCTGGAAAACGTGGTTGGGAAGACCAAGTTTCCTACTTTAGCGATTGGGCCGATAAAGGACAAATTATAAAAGATAAACTTTTAAAAGCGGTAGATGAAGATACCCATGCTTTTAACCAAATAATGTTAGGTTTTGGATTGCCAAAGGCAACCGAAGAAGAAAAAGCAGCAAGGGTTTTAGCCATTGAAAATGCTACCAAATATGCTTGCCAAGTTCCGTTTAAAGTAATGGAAACTGCTTTTGAAACTTTAGAATTATTAGCAGCAATGATTGAAAAGGGAAATCAAAATTCAATTACCGATGCTGGTGTAGGTGTACTTTGCGTTAAAACAGCAGTACGTGGCGCGTATTTCAATGTATTGGTAAATGCAAAAGAATTAAAAGACAGAGCTTATGCAGAAGAGTTAATAGCTAACGCAAAAAGTTTATTAGCTAAAAACCATACTGAAGCCGATGCTTTGATAGCCAAAGTGGAAGCCGCATTAGTATAATTCACTATATTTCAAAAAAAATAAAAATGCCACTTTATTTACAATGAAGTGGCATTTATTTATAACATCAAAACATGCTTAAATCACTAGTAACCAAAGCATTTTCAATAGCATTAATGATAGCAGCACCCATTATAAGCGCCATGGCTTTTATGGAATATTATCATGTAAAAATGCAGCTTTTAAAACCAAGTTATCCTTTTGGAAAATGGATAACCGAAACAGGATTTGAATACAATAAAACTATGTTATACATTGGCATAGCAGCATTAGCTTTTGCCGTGTTAAGCTATATTAGTTTGCTTATTAAAAGCTTAATCCGTATTGTAATAATACTATTAATTTTAGCAGTTGGTTATGTTTTAACTAAGCAGTTTTAATGTTTGGTGCCTTTTTATTTACAGTACTTATTATACTTTTTTGTTTAATTATAATCGGTGGTATCGCGGTAATAAATTTACAAGTATATATAGCTAATAAATTCAATTTTAAAATTCCAACCACCAGCTATAGTTCAAAAAATTTCGACAAAAACAAAATAAATAAAATACTTAACGAATCAGAAAACTTACATCCCACACTTAAGAAATGCATTCAAATTATTCTTTTTCTACATAAAATATTTAACCTTCTGATTATTTGTTTAATAACAATTTGGATAGTTATTATTTTAATAGCAATTATGAATTAATTTTAAAATACTCACTTTTTAAAAGTGCAAAAAGGAAAAAGTCTTCCAAAACACCATCCACATTATAGTGTTCTTTCAAAACACCTTCTTGGCTAAAGCCCATATTGGCAATTAATTTAAATGATGGAATATTTTTAGGACTTACCAAAGCTTCTATTCTGTTTAAATTCATTTTAGTAAAACCATAATGAATAATGGCTTTAACAGCTTCTGTCATGTAGCCTTTTTGCTTGTATTCATCCAATTTCATATCGTAACCAATTTCAGTTCTTTGATGTATAGCATACCAATTATGAAAAGCACATGCACCAATTACTTTATTATCGGTTTTATCTAACAAATGGAATATAACTACCGAACGATTATAAGATGTAAAACCTTGTTTAAAACGTTCCTTATCTGTAGCCAATTCAGTATCAGTATAAGCGCCTAAAAAAGTGCTCAATTCTTCATCAGCGTAATTGTTAAACACAAAATTAAGTTGCTCAATTCCCGATTTGCGCAGCAAGAGTCGTTCGGTTTCAATTATTTCAAATTCCATAAAACGAATTTAATAGATGCTATCAAAATAAAAAGAGGCCATATAAAAATATAGCCTCTTTTCTTTAGTATAATTAATTTAATAAAATGCTTAGTAAGCTCTGGCATTACTGCCTTCGTAATAATTAATAAATGCTTTATTTACTACTTTAGTTCCGCCTGGAGTTGGGTAATTTCCTGTAAAATACCAATCACCATGATGGTTAGGACATGCTTGGTGTAAATTTTCAATACTCTGGAAAATTACATCTACCTCAGCAGTAATTTCATCGGGAGTAACAATTATAGCTATTTGTGCCGAAATTTCGTCAGGAGTAAATAACGCATACAAATCTTTCAAATAGTTTTTCATTTCCTCTTTTGGCAGATTTTCTTGTGCTTTACATTTTCGGTAAACTTCTTCAATTTTAGCATCTAGTTTACGCTCTTTAACCAAAGCTATCATGGCTTGAAAAGCTACAAAATCTTTTAACCTACTCATGTCAATTCCATAACAATCAGGATAACGAATTTGCGGAGCAGATGAAACAATCACTATTTTTTTAGGATGTAATCTATCTAAAATACGTAAAATAGAAGTTTTTAAAGTAGTACCACGCACAATTGAATCGTCTATTACCACCAAAGTATCTTCGTGGTTTTTTACAATTCCGTATGTTACATCGTACACATGAGCTACCATATCCTCTCGGTTGGTATCATCGGTAATAAATGTTCTTAACTTGGCATCTTTAACAGCTACACGCTCTCTACGGGGATGTAATTCTAAAATTCCTTTTAGTTTTTCATCGGTAATATTAGTGCCTAACTGTTTTATTTGTTCAATTTTATGGGTGTTTAATAAATCATTGATACCATCCACCATTCCATAAAATGAAACCGCAGCAGTGTTGGGTATATAACTAAAAACTGTATTTTTAAAATCGTAATCTACAGTTTTCATTATTTTATCGGCTAGTAAATAACCAAGCTGTTTGCGCTCTTTGTAAATGTCTCTATCATTTCCACGGCTAAAATAAATACGTTCAAACGAGCATGCTTTATTTTCGGCTTGTGGTATAATATTGGTTTCAGTTATGGTTCCATCTTTTTTAATAATTAAAGCATTACCACGACCTAATTCTTTTATTTCTCTAATCGGAATATTGAAACCTGTTTGAATAGCAGGACGCTCGCTAGTAACTACCGCAATTTCATCATTGCAATAATAAAAACAAGGACGAATTCCATTAGGATCGCGAACTACGAAAGCATCGCCATGGCCCAATAAACCAGCCATTACATAACCTCCATCAGCATCGCGCAATGAACGTTTTAAAATATTTTCAATATTTAATTCCTTGGCTATTAAACTCGATATTTCTTGGTTGCTGTGTCCATCTAACTTGTATTTGGTAAATAGACGTTGGTTTTCTTCGTCAATAAAATGACCAAATTTTTCCAACATGGTTACCGTATCAGCTCTTTCGCTAGGATGTTGGCCTAACTCTACCAAAACATTGAATAATTCATCCACATTGGTAAGGTTAAAATTTCCCGCTAGCATTAAATTTCTACTCATCCAATTATTTTCTCTAATAAACGGATGGCATAAATCAACACTATTGCCTCCATGAGTTCCGTAACGCAAATGACCAAGTAATAACTCGCCCATAAAAGGAACATTGGAGCGCATGTAATCAGGGTCGCGTAATTGTTCTTTGGTTCCTGATTTGCTAACTTTTTTATTTAATTTTTCAAAAATTTCCGCAATGGCATTGCTTCCATTAGCGCGCTGACGATTAATATAAGTTTCGCCAGGTAAAGCATTAATTTTAATGGTTCCCACTCCTGCGCCATCTTGGCCGCGGTTGTGTTGTTTTTCCATTAAAAGGTAAAGGCGTTTTAAACCGTATAACGCTGAGCCATATTTTTCTTGGTAAAAACTCAGCGGTTTAAGTAGGCGAATAAGGGCTATTCCGCACTCGTGTTTGATTGAATCACTCATAAAAGGGTAAGCAAAAGTACATCATTATTTTAAAATAATTTCCTATTTTATGTTTTAAAAAATTGGAAATTTTGAACATAAAAAAAACCGATAACTAAATAGTTACCGGTTTTTCTGTTAATAAATTATCTCCTTTGTGGGGGTTGACTTCCTGGTCTTACTCTTTGGCCTGGAGCAGGTTTAACAGGATCTGCTGTTTTAGGTTTAGGAGGAGCTACATAATTGATATCAATAACTTTTACAGTAGTCCTTCTGTTTTTTTGATGTTGTGCTTCCGAACATCTTTGACCTTCAATTCTTTCGTTTGGACCTTCACAATTACATTCAGGAACTGCAAGAGCATTTTCTCCATAACCTCTAGAAACTAAACGCATTGAATCAACTCCATGACGAATTAAATAACCAACACATGAATCAGCACGTCTTTGCGATAATTTGATATTGTATGATGAATCTGCTCTACAATCTGTATGTGAACCCAATTCAAATTTTAACATTGGATATTTATTCATTACTAATACCAATGAATCTAAAATCTCTGCCGAACGAGGTCTAATGTCTGCACTATCTAAGCCATAATAAATTCCTTCAACTGTGAATATATCTAAACTTAATGGCGTTAGAGATAAATCTTGTACTAAATCAGTTGAAACTTCAAGTCCTTTGGTTGTTGCTCCGTATATCTTACTATCATAATGTAATGGCTTTGAACCATAAAAATCATAGTCGGTACCAGCTCTTAATGGAATTCTATACGAACCAACTTCGTCAGTTTTTACTACTAACTTAATGGTATCATTACTATTAGTAAATTGGATAGTTGTATTTTTCAGAATTGCACCATCTTTTGAACTTCTAGCCACACCACTCAAAGTAAATACCAATGGTGTTTTTGTAAATCTGTAAATGTCATCTCCACCTTTGCTGTTTAATCTGTTAGATGCAAAAAAGCCACTTTCTTTATCTTTTGAGAAGATAATTGAAAAGTCATCTCCACCTGAGTTTATAGGTGCTTTCATGTTAATTGCATCACTCCAATCTGTACCTTGTCCTTTAGAATAAAAAATATCTAATCCACCCATACCACATTTACCATTTGAGGCAAAGTATAAGGTGCCATCTTCGTGTTGGAAAGGAAAACCTTCGTCACCATCAGTATTAATTGCAGGGCCTAAATTTACTGGATCTCCCCAAGCATTTCCTCTTTTGCTGTAACTAACGCTGTATAAATCTTTACTTAACTCAGCACCTTCGGGATTTTCTGCACTTGTTACCGGCTTAGCAATACTGCCAGGCATATTACTTGAAAAATAAAGTGTAGTTCCGTCTTTACTTAAAAATGGTTGTCCACAATCAAATGAATCAGTACTAAAAGGAAGTGGTACAGGAACGCTCCACTCTGTTCCGCTCAATTTAGATTCGTAAATTCTACAATGTGCTCCCTTGCCATCATTTTTTTCACCATAATTACATTTAGTAAAATACATGGTAGTATATTTTGCATCAAAACAAACAGTACCATCATTCCATTTCCCATTCACATTTTTCTTGTCAACTAAAATCGGTGGGCTATAATTTTCAATAATTTCTTTATTCTTTTTGTTTAATTTCAAGGTTGTTGTGTAAACATCACAGTATCCATTATTGAACCAACCATATTTATCTTTACCACTCACACCTACTTCAAGTCTATCACTCGAAAACATTAATTGGTCTTTTCTAAAATACATTGGAGCAAAGTCACTAAATTTTGTATTCAATTTAGCTACATTTTCAACAACAAAACGTGTTTTTTCTGATTTCCATTTCTGTGCATTTGTACTTCCACAGTCCTCTAAGTCAATCTTTGGATCTGAACCAACATCTTTTTTGTATTTATTAGCCTCAGTAATTGCTTCAACATATTTTTCTGAAAATTTCAAAGCTTGAATTTGGCGGTATTTTGCTTCAGAATTGGTTGGGTCTTGCTGAACAGATTTGGTGTACCAATTTTGAGCTACAAGCCAATTATTTGATAATCTTGCGCATTCAGCAGCATAAAAAGCTGATTCTTTCTTAATATCTTTGTTTTTAGTGGTGCCATACACTTTTTGATAAATGGTTCCAGCAGCTGCATATTGTAGGTCTTTGAACTTTTTTCGAGCTTCGTTAATATCTCCCCCACCACTTTTACAAGCGAAGAATAAAGCAGATAATATTAATACAAATCCAGTTAATTTTATCATGTAATTTTGTTTCATGTGTAAATACTTTTTGCGTTTGATTTAGTACAAACGCAATTTTAATGTTTTTAGCGTATTAAACAATGTTTTTTTTTGCAACTTTTCTTTTTTTAAATAGCTATGTATGAGCACTTTTAAACAAAACAGCCATTCAAAATAGTATTGAATGGCTGTTTAATAATGCATAAAATGCAAGAAATTTATTTAATAAATAACATTTCTCTGTACTTAGGTAATTGCCATAAAGTATCATCTACCATAAACTCTAAAGCATCACTTGACGAGCGAACATGATCAAATAATGGTTTCACTTTATGACATAATGCAACTGCTGCCTTATGTGTATTGGTAGTATGATGTGCTTTTTCGGTTTCTGTAATTATTTTTTCTACGTTATCGCTAATGGTTTTGATGTGTTTAGAAATAGTTTCGATAGTTTTTAACTGTGTTTCGTAGCTAGCTTTGCTTAAGCCAGCACCTTTTAATGCTTGCACATTAATAGCCAATTTACTTTGGTATTCAACTGCTGCTGGAATTACATGCGATGTAGCCAATTGAGATAATGTTTTTGCCTCAATGTCTATCTTTTTTACATATAATTCTTGCATAATTTCATAACGGGCCTCTAATTCTATTTTGCTAAAAATATTATTTCTAGTAAATAAATCAGCCGATTGTTTTGAAACATAAGCATTCAATGCTTCTGGAGTAGTTTTAACATTTGATAAACCACGTTTTTCAGCTTCTTTAACCCACTCATCACTGTAACCATTTCCTTCAAATAAAATGTTTTTAGATGCTTTGTAATAAGCTTTTAAAGTGCTCAAAATAGCTTCTTCTTTTTTCTTACCTTTTTTAATTAAAACATCTACCTCAACTTTAAATTTGTTTAATTGGTCTGCCATAACAGTGTTTAACACAATCATTGCATTAGCACAATTTGCACTTGAACCAACCGCTCTAAACTCAAATTTATTCCCTGTAAAGGCAAATGGCGAAGTACGGTTTCTATCAGTATTATCTAATAAAATATCAGGTATTTTTATCACATTAATAGCATCTTTCGACTTTGTATTAACCTTTGTGCTTGATTTATCGTTTAAAATTGAATCTAACACGTTGGTCATTTGGCTACCAATAAATATACTCATAATTGCTGGCGGAGCTTCGTTTGCACCTAAACGGTGATCGTTACTTGCAGTTGCAATTGATGCACGTAATAAATCAGCATTATCATTAACTGCTTTAATTACGTTAACAAAAAAAGTAAGGAATTGTAAATTAGTTTCTGGATTCTTTGTAGGAGCCAATAAATTTACTCCAGTGTTTGTTATTAAACTCCAGTTATTGTGTTTTCCGCTACCGTTAACACCAGCAAATGGTTTTTCGTGTAACAAAACTTTTAAACCATGGCGCTGACTCACTTTTTCCATTAAATCCATTAACAATTGGTTATGGTCAACTGCTAAATTAGCCTCTTCAAAATTTGGAGCACACTCAAACTGGCCTGGCGCTACCTCATTATGACGGGTTTTTAATGGGATTCCTAATTTGTATGCTTCAGTTTCGTAATCTACCATAAAATCGTGGATTCTTGGCGGAATTGAACCAAAATAATGATCTTCTAATTGCTGTCCTTTTTCAGGAGCATGGCCTAATAAAGTACGGCCAGTTAACATTAAATCAGGACGAGCATAAAACATAGCTTCGTCAATTAAAAAATATTCTTGCTCTATACCTAAACTTACTGATGATTTAGTAACGTTATTATCAAAGTAATCAGCACAAACACTCACAACTGATTTTTCAACTGCGTGTAATGCTTTTAATAAAGGTGCTTTAAAATCTAAAGCTTCGCCTGTATAAGAAACAAAAATAGTTGGTATACATAAGGTTTTACCATTATTTTCTTCCATAATAAATGCTGGCGATGAAGGGTCCCAAGCGGTGTAACCACGCGCTTCGAAAGTGTTACGAATACCTCCGTTTGGAAAACTACTTGCATCTGGTTCTTGCTGAACCAAAGCGCCTCCTGAAAACTTTTCCATTGAACGACCATCCTCGGTTGGTTCAAAAAAGGCATCATGTTTTTCGGCTGTAGCACCCGTTAATGGCTGAAACCAATGTGTATAATGCGTAACTCCACGGCTCATTGCCCAGTTTTTCATTCCCGAAGCTACTGCATCAGCATGGCTACGGTCAATTTTTTCACCCATTTTTACAGCTCTTGAAACTGCTTCGTAAGCTTCTTTGCTTAAAAAGTTTTTCATTGCACTGTCGTTAAATACATTGCTGTTGTAAAAATCTGATACTTTTTCAGATGGGGCTTTGGTAAGAACTGGATTTCTGCTGAGAGCAGTTTTTAAAGCGTTGAAACGTAAAGTTGGCATATTTTATGTTTGATTTTTGCGGTAAAAATAATGCTTAGCAAAATATTAGCCTATTTATTTTTAATTAATGTTGCACATTTTTTCAAGACGGGTTGAAGATGCCATTATAATAAAGGTTTTCGAGCTAATTATTTTTTAGGTCCTTTTGGTTGTAAGGGTCTAATTTCGAGATTTACAGTATGAAAATTGTCAGGCATTTGCAATGCGAAGATTAAATTAGCCGCCACATCTTCGGGCATTAACATATAATCGTGAGGTTTTACGCCTGGACTATTTCTGAAAAAATCTGTTTTTACTGCGCCTGGATAAATACACGTTACTTTTATTTTGAAATCGCGAACTTCGCGAAAAAGCGACTCGCTAAAACCTTTTACAGCCCATTTACTAGCCGAATAGCCAACTACTTGCGCCATTCCCTCTAATGCAGCAGTAGAAGCAATATTAATGATATGGCCAATTTCCTTTTCTTTCATTTTAGGCAAAGCCATTTTGCAGCAATAAAAAATGCCGTTTAGGTTGGTTTCTTGCATTTCATGAAATTGTTCAATAGGCATATCTTCTAAAAAACCAAAATAACCTAAACCCGCGTTATTTATTAGAATATCAATGGTTTGGTTGATTTTTGTAAATATTAGATTGAAAGCACTTTGAACTGAATCGAAACTGCGTACATCGCAATGGATAAAAGTGTAATTTGGATTAGTAATGTCGTTATTATTGCGGCCAAGGCCAAATACAGTTGCTCCATGTGCCAATAATTGTTCGCAAACAGCTTTGCCAATTCCTTTGCTAACACCAGTAACAACGCCTATTTTATTTTGTAAATTCATGTAACTAATTTAAAGATTTTTGATTGATTGATTTGGAGATTATAAAGTTATAAGATTGTAATAAATCACCTGAGGTTAGAATCTTAATATTGACTTACTAGTTTTACCAACTGTAAGTCTAAGAACAATAGAATTGGGAGCTATTTGCATTGGATTTGAATCATTTATTATAATATTTCTTACATAATTTAAATTTAGTATCCCTAAATATGTTATCCCTAATTCCGGCTTAAAAACAAAAGCATTTCTTTTGTTTAAGTCGTTAAAATACGAACCTTGTAAAGCAATATTTACAAAGGCAAATGTTTTAGAAAAGCCTAGTTTTAATCCATAAATATTTTGATTTCTCTCTTTAAAAACTGTTTCAATTGTTGTATAAATATTAGTATAAAAAAGAGATGCTAATTCATCTCCTCTTTCACCATATGCTACACCTAATTCTAGAGTATTATCACCTGTAGTTTGGGTGCCAACAATATAATCTATGCCCATAAGATTTTGAGCGTGTAAACCATGTTGAATAAACGCTAAAATAATAAGAAATTTTAATTTCATAAACTATAACTTTTTTGTAAAAGTAATTATTAAATTATGTTGTGCAAGTAATTGCTAGCTGCCAGCTGCTTAAAAAACTACCACTTTTTAAAAACCACAAAAACAGCTAATACTATTAAAGCAAAGCCAAGTAAATGATTCCAAGCTAATTTATCTGATTTAAAAACAAAATAGTTGATTAAAACAAAAACAGTAAGCGAAATCACCTCTTGAATGGTTTTTAGTTCAAACATATTAAATGGACCACCATTTTCTTTGTAACCAATTTTATTAGCGGGAACCATTAAAGCATATTCAGCCAAAGCTATTAACCAACTAATTAATATAACACCAATTAATCCCGTGTTTTTCAGCCATTCTATTTTGCTAAATTGTAAATGACCATACCAAGCAAAGGTCATAAAGGTATTTGAAAGTGTTAAAAGTAGTATAGTATAAAATGCTTTCATTGTATTTTTGGTTTATTAGCAAAATAACAGAAAGTTTAATCAATTTATAGCTATTCTATTAAAAGTTATCGTTTTATTAAATGAAATATCTGGTGCATTGTTTACTTTTGTTAAAAACAATTAGAAATGGAAAATGCATTAAATGAAAAAAACAATCGAATTGTCATTTCCACTTTAGAAGAACAAGAGGACAGTATGAGGGCATATTGGGCTAGTATTTCTCCTATTCAAAGGCTTATTCATTTACATGAAATGATTGTGCAAACTTACGATTTGAAGAACAATAAACCTGTTTTTTCAAATAGAATTAATTGTAAATATCTATGAATATTTTTTTAGATAAGCATCTTTTATTAATCCAAAATCTAATAAAGGGAGATGTTTCTTTTATATTGATTGGTGGTTATGCGGTAAATTTTCATGGTTATAATCGAACGACAGGTGATATGGATTTATGGGTGAAACCCGCTAACGAAAATAGAGATAAGATGATAAAAGTGCTATTTGAGATGGGGTTCAATAAGGATGATTTAGATACCATAGGTAAAATGGATTTTACCAAAGCATTGGCTTTTAATTTTTGGGAAATTCCTTACAAAGTGGATGTGTTAACAAAAGTGGCAGGTGTTGATTATGAAACAGCTGATAAAGAAAAAGTAATTGCTGAAATTGAAAATATAAAAATACCTTTTATTCATGTAAATCATTTGGTGTTATCTAAAATCGGAAATAATAGAACCAAAGATAAGTTGGATGTAGAGGAACTTCAGAAAATACAGTCCTTTAAAAAATAATATTTAGCCTCCTCCAATAAATTTTAGTTATTATTGCAGGCTTAAAAAATTTACTTTAAGCTTATTACTAGCTATTTATAGGAGTTAGTAGTTATTTAAAAATACTAAAATTTTGAAAAACATTACTTCAGGGCAATTTAAAATGATTGCCAAAACCCAACAAGGCTTGGAGCCTTTATTAGAAAAAGAATTACAAGAACTTGGAGCACAAAACACACAGCGATTAAAACGAGCAGTTAGTTTTGAAGGCGATAAAAGATTAATGTACAAGGTAAATCTTCATTCGCGTTTGGCACTAAAAATACTTTTACCTTTTTATAGTTTTAAAGCCAGAAACGACCGAGAGCTTTATGATGGAATTGGTACCATTGATTGGAGCACGTTTTTAGATGTAAATGGTTCATTGGCTATTGATGGATTATTGCGTTCTGATTATTTTAACCATTCGCAGTACATAGCTTTAAAAGCTAAAGATGCTATTGTTGACCAATTTAGAACTAAGTTTAACAAACGCCCAAATGTTGATATTGTTAATCCTGATTTGCGTTTAAACTTACATATTTTTCAAGATAGTGCCACGCTTTCTTTAGATTCAAGTAATGATTCATTACACCGCAGAGGTTACCGCGAGGATGCAAATAAAGCACCTTTAAATGAGGTAACTGCTGCTGCTATTGTTAAAATGACAGGTTGGAATGGTTCAGAAGCTTTGATGGATGGCATGTGTGGAAGTGGAACCATATTAATAGAAGCAGCCATGATGGCTAAAAATATTCCTGCTAATTACTTGCGTAAACGTTTTGGTTTTCAGTCGTGGTTAGATTACGACCATCAACTTTGGCAAGAGGTAAAACAAGAAGGAAAGGCCGGAATAAAAGATATTAAATTAACCATTAACGGTTCTGATATTTCATGGGATACATTGCAAATTGCAAAATCGAATGTAGATAAAGCAGGTTTAACAGGTGTAATAAAATTAGATAAAACGCCTTTTGAAAACCTAACACCTAATGCCGAAAGAGGTTGTTTAATAATGAATCCGCCTTATGGCGAGCGTTTGGCTTTGGAAGAAGCAAATGCTTTTTATAAAATGATTGGCGATAAGTTTAAAAAAGATTTTTCGGGTTGGCAAGCTTGGGTTTTATCATCAAACCAAGAAGCCATGAAAAGTATCAGATTAAAAACTTCTCAGCGTTTATTGGTTTTTAACGGCCCTTTAGAATGCAAGTTTCATCAATATGAAATGTACCAGGGTACCAAACGTGTTTTTGATAAAGAATCTAAAACCGAATAAATTATTCGTTCACCATATTTAACCAAACCGATTGCCAATGCTCCCATTCAGGAGTATTGGTAAGGTTGGAGTTATGCCAAATGCTTATAAAGTTTCCGCCTACTTTTTTAACTTCTGTTTTTAGTTTTTGAATTGCTACATTGGCTTCTTCAGGAGTAAATTTTTCTCCATTTTTTAAAGTAACATCCATTACGCAAGGCGAAAATATTTCTAAGTTTTTTTCGGTATTTTCTATCAAATCAAAAAACTGAAAACCTTTGCAAGTGCTAGCTCTAAAGCCAATTTTATTGCCATAGGCCATGCTGTAATCTACTAATATATTACTTTCTATTAAATGATTAAAACTAGCAGGTAATTTAAATTTTAAAAAATGAAACCTACTTGTATTAATGGGAGTATTACTTATTTTTTCTAACTCAGTCTTTTCAGTCAAAAGTATTTTTTTGCTTGAACTAGCGTGGTACGATGGATGAATTCCAATTGGAAATTTATAAGCAATATGTTTTATTAAGTTTTGATATTCGCTACTTTCTGGAAGCAAGTTTTTGTCGTGCGTACTTTCGCTTTCAGCTAATAGAAAAAAGAAATGAGATGGTTTATTACCCAAAGAATTAAAAATGAAATCGTAAGTATCAAATTCATCTTTTAGGTTTTTGTCAAATTGTTTATTCAGTTCTTTAAAGTCAAATCGGAATAAATTACCCAATGCTTTTTTGTAAAACCTAAATTTGCTCAATCCTTTGTATATATAGGCAAAATCAATATCAAATGTGTTAAGTTCAGAGTAATTTGTTAGCGTATAGTTGATATGGTTATATTGTCTATTTATAATTTTTCCTAGTTCAATAGCCCATAAATCAACTAATGGAATTTGTAAAAATCCATTCTTAAAAGCCAAGCTTTCCTCGGCTTTAAACCTATTGTGTAAATCATAATGTGGATTAATGTATTCTTCGTACCTGCTTAATAAATAAAAACTTGCACTAAAAATATCGAATGGTAAATGCTGCTTTGGAGGTTCTACAAATTTATCTGTATCAAATTTTAAATTAAAAAAGGTATGAATAAACTTTTCACTTTTTTCAACTACTACAGGTATTTTCTTTAAATTTTCTTCAAACAAAAGTGTGTGAGCCGGAATATTTATGCAGTGCTCCATGATGGTGTTGGAGTAGTTTATTTTAGGCATTTTAGAACGCATAAAATAATCAAAGCTATCGGTTACAGTATAAGTTATTTGAAGGCGTTTTAATAAAACTTCATTTAAAATATATTGTAATCTTGGCGATTTTTCGTCAGCTACAAAAATCAAAAGCATACTGCAATGTACAAATTAGGGTTAAATTATAAATTATTGTATTTCAAGTTGTTTTATCTCTTCTACAAACCAATCTCCAATAGGTCTTTTGGTCCAAATACTTTTAATACCCATTGTTTCGGCTGCTTTATAGTGCATTCGGGTATCGTCTATAAAAATGGTTTCTTCAGGCTTTAAGTTATTTTCATCTAAAATAATTTGCCATGCTTCTAAATGTGGTTTGCGCAAATTTATTTGATGCGAGTAATAAATTTTATCAAAAAGATTTTCCCAAATTTCACCTGGATGATCTTTTTCAAATATTTTTTTAAATTCTTGAATGTGTAATTCATTGGTATTACTTAGTAAAAACAATTGGTAATTTTTTCTTAAATCTTTTAAGATTTCAATTCTATCCGTAGGCACATTTAAAATCATGTTGTTCCAAGCGTGGGTAATTTCCATATCGCTTGCATTACCTTTTAGTTCAGCTTTAATGGTTTGTACAAATGTTTCGGTGTTTACTTTACCCAATTCATATTCTTTAAAAATGGGCAACTTTTCATTTACTTCGTCTAAATCAATATTGAGTCGTTTAAAACTTCTAATAGTTCTATCTTGATCAAGATTTACAATTACACCACCTAAATCAAAAATTATTGCTTTATATTTTAACATTTTATAAAATTTATTTGCAAGAATAATACAAATTACATACTTTCGCACTCCCTAAAAAATCAAAGAATAATCATTTGATTTGGGCCTATAGCTCATTCGGTTAGAGCAACTGACTCATAATCAGTAGGTGCCTGGTTCGATTCCAGGTGGGCCCACTAAAGCTACTTCTAAATGAGGTAGCTTTTTTTATGAGTGGTTTTTTAAAAAATAATTCTTCAAAAGTTTCTAGCTTATTAATTTGGAGCCTTGTTGTTTCAATGAATCGGAACAAACCGAGCTAACAAACAAAAACAAGAACTAAAAAAAGTTATTCAAAGTTTATCCAAATCAATAATTAACAAGATTTAAATAAAAGAGGGGATTTTTAAAAACTCCTATTGCCTTCCCAAAATTTCAAAATTTACTTGTAAACTATTTCCATTTTCATCGGTAACAGTTAGTGCATGTTTGCCTGCTTTGGGAGCTATTTGCATTTGGTGGAAACGTTGGGTGGTGCCAATATAAGTTTCATCTAAATACCAAAATACTTTGGCTTGCGCATATTTATGCGCTACTTCAAAAATTGCTTTTCCGGTGTTCCCATCAAGCTCTACGGGTATAAACAATCGGTTTGATTTTTTTGGATAAATTAAATCCATTACCTGCTTGGCATTTCCATCGTTACAATCGTTTCTAAATGGTGGTAAAGTTTTATAATTAGGGTGAGATGCTTTGTAGTAATATTCTACAGCGGGAGGTAATACAAACCAACTAACATGGTTCATATTGCTTACACTTTCGCAATTGCTATTCACCCTAAAAGTATTGCTTTTGTCTAAATGCACCAATTCGTGGTAAGGACAAACAGCAGTTTTATCGTTTTTTTTATTGATGTAAATGGTGTCAACTGGCCAGCAATTTGGATTGGCTTTATAGCCACTTTGTTGGCACACTATTGCTTTTTTCATTTCGTCAAAAGGAGGATTGAACCAAGTAGTGCGCGGTAAAATTTTAAAAATATCGAACATAATTGGTGCAGCGGCTTGTACTCCAATTAATCCTGGTTTTCCTTGTCCATCGGCATTACCTACCCAAACAGCTACCACGTATTCAGGCGTTACGCCTATACTCCAAGCATCTCTAAAACCAAAACTTGTTCCTGTTTTCCAAGCTATTTTTCGGCTACTTTCAAATTGTTGCCAAAGGGCTTCATCGCCCGGGCGCATGGCTTCGTCCATGGCTTCAAAAGTTTGAAACACACTGGCCGCATTCATTTTGCCAAATGTAGGCAGTTCCATAAATGGTTTATTGCTCAATGCCTTGTATTCATATCGGGCATTGAACCAATTATCGTTATTGTAATGCCCGTTATTGCTTGCATAATTATTCAATAACCTAGCCATATTTGCATAAGTTGAGGCTAGTTCGTACATGTTATTTTCGCTTCCTCCAAGTATCAATGCTAAGCCATAATGCGATGATGGTTTGGTTAAAGTAGTAATGCCCAACATTTTTAAACGTTCGTAAAAACGTTGGTATTTATAAGCGTTTAACATTCTAATTGCGGGCACATTTAACGACCTTGAAAGTGCTTTGTTTGCAGGCACTGCACCACTGTAACCTAAATCAAAATTTTGTGGAGAATAGCCAGCTACTTGAGTTGGAATATCGTTAATTAAAGTATTGGGCAATATCATGCCATCTTCTAACATGGCTTCGTACAAAAATGGCTTTAAAGTACTGCCCGGACTGCGTGGCGCTTGTATAATATCTACAAAATTATCGTAAGTATTTTCGTTGGGTTTATAAATATTGCCTATGTACGATTTAATGGTTCCGCTTGGCACATGAATAATTAACGCACAAGCATTGTTAATGCCATTGGCTGCCAAATGTTTGTTATGTAAAAACAATATTTGGTTAACCTGTTTTTGCCAATAACCATTTATGCTGGTTGTGATGGCTTTATTAGGAAGTTTTTGTTTTTTATTTTGCTTGGCAATAAACTGAATTAAATGTGGTGCATCTTGCGCTAACTGCAATGGTCTATCGGGTATTGGTTCAAGTTTTGCTAGTTTATTGGTTTCTAAATCAATAATTTTTTCAGCTAATAATTGATCTAATAATAGATTGCGTTTACGCAACAGCCAATTCCTGTTTTTTGATGGATGAATAATAGATGGTGCATTGGGTAAAATGGCTAAACTAGACGCTTCGGCCCAAGTTAATAAATGAGCAGGCCTGTTAAAATAACGCCAACTAGCAGCTTCCAATCCAACTACATTTCCTCCAAAAGGTGCATGAGCCGCATATAAATTAATGATTTCATTTTTTGAAAAGCCACATTCAATTCTAACAGCCAACAGCATTTCATATACTTTATTCCAAATATTGCGTTTGCTTTTATTGGCCATTCGTGCCACTTGCATGGTTATGGTACTAGCACCACTGATGGTTTTTTGTTTGGTAAAATTTAGTTTAATGGCTCGCGCCAATGCTAAAAAATCTATTCCAAAATGGTAGTGAAACCTTTTGTCTTCGTAAGTTATAAGGCAAGTTTTAAATTTTTCGGGAACCGAATCAGCTTGCGGAAAACGCCATTGTCCATCAGGTGCAATTTGAGCTTGGAGTAAATTATTTTTTTCATCAAAAAGCACCAAACTGTATTTGATTTTAAACAAAGGTTTGGGCAACATCAAATAAAACCCAATAAGCGCTAAGGCTAACAGCAGTTTATATTTGTGTTTTTTGATGAATTGCATGCTTGGCAAATATAAATACAATTGGTATTTTTATGGTTTAACCAATTTTAGTGTGGTTGATTTATTTTGATTTGTTGTTTCGATTATTACATAATACAAGCCTGCAGGCCAATTTATTTCATTAATCAAAATTTGTCCATCAAAGTTTTCTATTAAAATACATGAACCAAAACTATTATAAACTTTAAACGCTCCAGCTATTTTATTTTCGAATTGAATATTTAATTGGTTTGAAATAGGATTTTGAAAATTGAGTGCTAAATCTGAATGAAGTTCGTTAACAGAAACCGCATAACAATCTGAAATAGCTTTATTTCCATAGTATTTAATATTATCCTCTAAGAAGCATCTTAAGCTAGCTTTTTTATCAATTGGAAATATCAATGAAGCTAAGCTACCAATTCCTTCTATCCAAATAAATTCAGGTTCTGCCATTTCATAAAACTCAACATCTTCAAAAAAGAATATTTTGCTGTAACTGTTATCGTTTAATTTGATTGAATCAATTTTATATAAAATCTTATAATTGGGGTTGTTGTTTTCAAATGAAAAGTTAAAACTATCACCTTTGGTTAAATTGAAATTATATAAAATTTTTTCTTCTTGTTTCGGTACTTTTAAATAAGTTATATTTTTCTCTTCTCTCAACAAGTAATTAGTTTTGGAGGCAACAGTTCCTCCATTAATGCCAATATTCACCTCATTAAGTATTTTGTAGTTGGTAAAGTTTACCAATGTGTCATTTCCAAATGTATAACCAAAAGCCCAATCAGGAATATTTTCTACCCAAACAGCATTTGTTTTTACAATTTTGCCACTAATCTGGGCGTTTGACTCGTTATTAAATAAAAGAAAAACTAAAAATAGAAAGCTTGTCAGTAATAGATTTTTATTGTTTTTCACAGCTAATTTTTTGATAATTTTATTGTTTCAATAATGCCATTGGAATGATAAATTTTTACAAAATAAATTCCATTGTTTAAGCCCGAAATATCAATGGTTTCTTTGGTATCATTTAATTCTAGTACTAGTTGTCCTAAGTAATTGTAAATGCCAACCGACTGGCATTTTGTGTTTTCTACATTTTCTATTTTTATAAAGTTATATGCAGGATTTGGATATATTTTTTATTAATACCACGTTTTATTTTGGGTAATATTTTTTACAAAAGTTTTGGCAACATGAAATAAAAACAAATAAGTACTAAGGCTAAAATTAGTTTGTATTTATGATTGAGAAATAGTTACATTCAATATTTAAAAGTTCCCCTTGCTTTTTTATTGCTTTTGAATAAATTCATTTAACCAAACTAATAAAGTATTTTAGTATATCCCTACCAAACTAACTTTTCTTTATTTAAAAAGGCATTTATACCTTTTTTGCAATCATTGGTTTGGCGTGCATAAGCATTCATTTCTGCAGCATAGTTTAATGCATCAATTAAACTTCTGTTTTGTACTTCATCAATCATTTGTTTGGTTAATGCCAAGCTTTGACCCGATGCACCTTTGCACAATTTTTGAGCAAAATTGAACACATGTTCCTCAATCTCTTCAAAGTTTACTACTTCGTTTATTAATTGAAAGTTTTTTGCTTGTTCAGCTGTTAAAATTTCGGCAGTAAGTAAAATGCGTTTAGCGGTTTGTTCGCCTACTTTGCGCAATAAAAACACCATTACTATAGCAGGCACAAAACCAATTTTTACTTCGGTGTAAGCAAATTTACTATCGTTAGTAGCAAAACAAAAATCGCAAATAGTAGCCAAGCCGCATCCCCCAGCTAATGCTGCACCTTCTACCTGTGCTATTACTACTTTTCTCGATTGGTAAATCATGGCGAATAATTCCATTAAGTTTTTACTATCTGCTAAGTTTTCATCATACGTATTGTTTTGCATGGCTTGTAAACTACTTAAGTCGGCACCACTACAAAAGGCATCTCCATTACCTTTAATAACAATAACCTTACAATTTTCATCACTTTCGGCTTGCACAAACACACGTTTTATTTGCTGTACAAAATCAAAACTTAATGCATTACGTTTTTCGGGGCGGTTAAGGGTAATGTAACCAACACGTTCTTTTACGTTATAAATTACTAAATCATTCATGGCTATTCAGTTTGTTTTTATTGTTCAATATTAATGGTAATTGCGCCATTTTCAAGCACATTATCAGCTAAAATATTTTTTGTTTTTAAAAATTTCGCAATGCTTTGAGATTGAAGATTATTTAATTTAGAACTAATTATTACAGGTGTATTGACTGCCAGTAAATTGGTATCAATATAAATTTTTTCGGTTAAAATATTGGTGTAATTGGGCAGTATTTTGTTACCAATATTTATATTAAGCTGATCAATTTTAATTTGTAAATTATTCTTAAAATTAATGGTGTCCACTTTTGTTATACCACTTGCCCAAATATGTTGTTGTAAATGAAAATGGAACTTATCCTCATCATTAATTAGTGAAGTGTCGGCTATTAAAGTACTTTTTTGACCATCCACAATTTGCATGGCAAATGTTTTATTGATATTATAAATGGTAATAAATTTTTGATTTTCAGTTTTGAAATCCTCATATGTATTTACTATCAAAACTAGGATATAAAATATTAATGCATTTTTGGCTAAATATTGTTTTCGGGTGATAAAATAATTACAAGTATAAGCAACCGCAATAAATATAAGAATGGTCTCTATTTCGGTAATTTGAATACCTGTGATATAGGAAAATGGCAGCCTTTCGAGCCAAAGCACAATGACATTAGTAAAATAAATAAGCCATTTTACCATAAATCCTAAACCAATTGCTAAGTAAGTAAATAAAGGAATAAGTTGTGCTAAACCTGCTGCAAATATCATAGCAATTGCTACAAAAATAATTCCGGTTGTTAAAGGAATAATAAGCAAATTACTTGCTAAAAAGTAAACCGGAAACTGATGGAAATATAACAATCCTAGAGGGAAAGTAGCTAATTGCGCAGCAATTGAAACTGAAATAATATTCCAAATTTCATTGCTTATCCAATATTTAAAAGTGAACCATTGTTTAAAATATTTTTGCATGCTTACAATTCCAAAAACTGCTAAAAAACTCAACTGAAAACCTACACTAGCTAACATATTACTATCGAATAACAGTAATGAAAATGCCGATGCCGCTAGTGTATTATAAACGTTTGGTTTGTTTTTTACCATATTGCCAAGGGCAACAAAACTAAACATAACACTAGCCCTCAAAATAGAAGGGGAGAGTCCACATAGTAAAGAATATGACCAAATAATTGATAATGAAATTATGGCTTTTACAATACGTTGGTATTTTTTCTTATCAAAATATTTGAGTACCAAATTGATTAACCAAAATATCAATCCAACATGCATTCCGCTAACTGCTAATACATGCAATGTTCCTGTGTTGGAGTATGCCTTAACTATATCAGAGTCAATATCATCGTCATAACCATACAGTAGTGCTTTAGATATGGCAATTTCAGAATTACTTTTAACATAAGTTAGCAGTGTTTTGTTAAAAAATGCTTGTGCTTGATAAGCAATTTTCCACAAAATATTTCCTCCAAGTTGATCAATTACAATAAAGTTATTTTTTAATATAAAAGCTTGCTGATAAATTTGGTTGAAAGCTAAATAACGCTTGTAATTAAATTCAAAAGGATTTTGCGGTCCTTTAATTTCTTGGCTTGTATTTTTTATTAATAATCTTGTTCCATAACTCAATTGAGGTAATAATGAAGAGTCTTTTTCAAAATACAAAATGATATTTCCGTCAACTGCTTGATTGTATCCTTTACTAATTACTTGTAAAACTTTAGCTCTGCACTTAATTGAATTCTTACGAATTTGCCCAGGTTCATTTATATCTAAAAGTAAATACTCCCCATTAGTTTTTGTAAAATGAGTTTGATAATTTAAATGATTGTGACTGGTGTGAATGGCTGCACCAACAGTGTATAAGAATAAATTTAAAAAAACACCAAATGATAGATTGTAAAACTTATAACTATAGAATTTCCAAACTATTAAAAGTAATAGTAACGATATGGAAAATATACCAATACAAGCGGGAATTGGTATTGGAAAAAACATGTTGATTCCTATTCCAATACTCATAGGAATCACTATTCTTACAAATGGTATTTGATGCCAGTAGCCAGCTAACATTTAAAACAAATAAATACAACTTAGTACAAATAAATACAAAAAAACTCAATGGTTAATAAAAGTGTTTATTAATCTTTAAAATTTAATTGCAAGCATTATTATGTTTGTATACTAATTAAATAAAAAAATATGACATACAATTACTTATTAATGGTTCACAGTTGGTTGCGTTGGGCATTTTTAATTGCAGCACTTTTTGCAATAATTCGTTCATTAAATGGCAAGTTTGGCAATAAACCTTTTGGGAAAGAAGATAATACAGCAGCTACCATTTTAATAGCTTTAACACACACAATGTTATTATTGGGGATAATACTTTGGTTTGTGAGTCCTAATGTGCAAAATGCATTGGCACAAGGTGCTGGTGTGTTTATGAAAGATAAATATATGCGATTAATAGTATTAGAACATCCTTTAACCAATATTATTGCTGTAGCATTAATTCAAATTGGTAGAATAAAAAGCAAGAAAGCATACGAAGATGCTGTTAAACATAACCGCAGTTTAATGTATTACGGCTTAGGATTATTATTGATATTGTCACGTATTCCTTGGGGCACATCGCCACTGTTTAGAGGAATGGAATAATTTTGAGAAATAAAAAAAATAAAAAGAGCCATTATTGAAAAACAATAATGGCTCTTTTTATTTGTGTCGGATTAAATAGAATTTACTTTTCGTTTACTAAAATAGTAAAACATAATAATGCCAACCAATATCATTGATGTAGAAATAAGTTCGGCCTGAGTTGGGTGAAAACCAAAAATGTTATAAGTAGTATTAACCCTTATTTTTTCAATAATAAAACGCTCAATGCCGTTTATTATCATGTAAAAACTAATTAAGGTTCCTGGTTTAGTAAACTTAGCTCTAAATTTCCAAAGTCCAGCAAACATTAAAATGCAAACTATGGCTTCGTATAAAGCAGTTGGAAAAACTGGGTTTGGAAGCATATAGCAATGAGTTCCTGAACAATTAGTCATTTGAACACCTGCTTTTATTACGTTATTGTGGTAATTAAAACCCCAAAACCAATCGGGTAAAAAGCTAAATCCTTCAAAATAAATGGCTCTTACATTTTGAATTCCACCAAATTCGTGAGCATAATAATCGCTGTAAAGCGGTAAAACACTCGATTCGAAATAACCTGGAGCTGCTTTAAACATTTCACCAGCTGCATTTAAATGGTATGCTGAGTTGATAACACCCCAATCGCCATCGCCACTTAAATGACAGCCAATGCGTCCAATACCATATGCTAACATCAATCCTGGTGCAATAGCATCCGAAAGGTGTATAGGGTCAATTTGATTTTTGCGCGCATAGAAAATTACACTAGCTGCAGCTACAATTAAACCACCATAAAAAGTTAATCCACTAAACGATATAAGAGAATTAATGGGGTCAGCAATTAGCTCATCAATATTTTCTAAATTATGAAAAATCTTAGCACCCAAAATACCTGAAATAGCTGCAATAAATAAAATATTCCACATGTGGTTATGCGGGAACATTTCTCTTTCAATTTCTTTTGGTTCTAAATCACCTAATTTCTTATTAGCAGCGTAAATGGTATAATATCCATAAGCTCCACCTATAATTAAGCCTACAAAACTGCCTTGCATTGATAAAATAAAATCTTGCGGGTTTTGAACCAAAGAGTCGTAATTGGTTAAAGCTTCAAAAAACTTAAAACCAATAAATGACCAAGAGAGAATGGCAAAAAAAGTTTCTGTTGAACTGGCTTTTTTATTAATCCAAACTTTAGTTTTTATTGGTTTTAATAAACCTAAACTTTCTCTTCTTTTTAACTCGTTAACAGCAGTTATAAAAGCGCCTGCAAACGATAATCCAAGCATTAAACCAAAGGTTTGAATGGGCAATGGAATGTTTAAACCAAAAAGGTCTCTTAATAAATCACTTAACGATGCGTACATGAAGGCTTAGGTTTTTTAGAAATTATATTGTTTTAAGTGTTAAATAACCAATTAGTTTATAAACCAATTTAGCCATTGTGTATTCAGTTAAAATATTGCCTTTTACTGGGGCAATTTCAACAACATCAAAACCAACAATATTTTTTGAAGCAATTACTTTTTTCAAAAATTGGATGGTTTCGTTCCATTGCATTCCGTTGGGTTCTGCTGTTCCTACAGCGGGTACTATGCTTGGGTCAAATCCATCCGCATCAATACTAATATAAACATTTTCGCCAAGTGTTGCCAATGCTTCATCTGCCCAATTGGGGTTATTACGAATTTGGTGCGCATAAAAAGTATGTATGTGGCTTGATTCTTTAATTAGATTAGATTCTTCAATACACTGAGCTCTGATGCCAATTTGAGTTAAAGGAACACCTAATTCTTGCACTCGGAACATAACACTTGCATGGCTATAAGGATTATCGTTATAACTTTCACGTAAATCACTGTGAGCATCAATTTGTAATACATGTACATTTGGTGTTTTGGCTTTTACTGCTTTTATACAACCTAAGCTAATGGTATGTTCTGCTCCTAAGGTAATCGGGAATTTATTATCACTAATTAATTTAGCAGTTTCTTCCTCAATTAATTTCACCGCTTTTGCATCTACTTTACGTTTAAAATCCATTGGGTGTAAAGTACAGATACCTCCTAATTTGTAGCTTTCTTGATCTAATTCTTCATCATAAAGCTCTACAAATTGGCTAGCCTTTATAATTGCCTCGGGTCCTTTATCAGAGCCACTCAAATAACTTGAAGTGTATTCATAAGGAGCTGATTGAATAACATATTTTGAGTTTTTATAGCTAGAAAATTCAGTGTCCTCAATAGCTAAAAAATTTTTTTTATGGTTGTAAAATTTCATATGATTATTAAATATTATGGTTAAAAAATACTTGCTGGTATTGGGAACTCGTTGTTAATATCGGTCAAAACCAATGGCGATGAAGTTGTAATACAAATGGTATGCTCAAATTGGGCAGATAACTTGCCATCAATAGTTCTGGCAGTCCATTTGTCTTTTTTATCAACTTTGGCTCTTGCCTTTCCTGCATTGATCATAGGTTCAATGGTAAATGTCATTCCAGGAACCATTTCAGGTCCCAAATCTTCAGTCCTGCAATGACCTACTTCAGGTTCTTCGTGAAATTTAATACCAACACCATGTCCGCAAAATTCGTAAACTACCGAATAGCCAAATGCACTAACATATTTATCAATGGCATTGCCAATAAAGCCAATTCTATTTCCAGCTTTACATTGGCCAATTCCAATTGCTAAACTTTCTTTGGTTACATCAATTAATTTTTGGGCATACTCGCTAACTTGGCCGACAGTATACATTTTGGAAGTATCGCCATAATAACCACTTAAAATAGTAGTAACATCAATGTTTAAAATATCGCCATCTCGCAAAACGTAAGGTCCTGGAATACCATGGCAAATTACATCATTAACCGAAATGCAAGTTTCTGCAGGATAACCTCTATAGCCCAAAGTAGCTGGAATGGCTTTGTTATCACGCATAAATTGGTTGCAAATATCGTTTAGGTATTTGGTTGTTACTCCTGTTTTTACAAATGGAGCCACTGTTTCTAATGTTTTGGCTGCCAATATAGAACTTGCTTTAATTCCTTCTATTTGCTCTGGAGTTTTAATGATTATTTTCTTCGACACAGTATTAAAATGCTTTCTAATTTTTCGGCTGCAAAGTAAAGTAATTTATAGGCTTATACAATGATAAGTTTAGGTGAATTTTAAAAAGGAATTTGCTAGCAAAAAAAATTTAAAGTTTACTATTTTGGGTACTTGTATTGTATGATAAATAAATATTACATTGCGCTTAGTGGATCAACAGGTAACACCCAAAGAAAAAATATTAAAAAAAGTACGTCAAGCACTTACTTTTAAAAGCAAAAATCAATTTACAAATATTGATTTAGATAGCAATATTTATGCACAACCAAGTAGTGATTTGAGTTTGTTGGAAATTTTTGCACAACAATTTACTGAGGCAAATGGTGAATTTGTTCATTGTAGTAGTCAATTTGATTTTTTAGATAAACTAATAACACTTTTGGAACAAAGAAAATGGAAACATTTTTTTTGCTGGGAGCACCAATTGCAAGATATGCTAAAAGATACTGGGATAAATTTTACTCATAAAAGAGAACAATTAGATAAAGTACAAGCCTCCATCACATCATGCGAAGCATTGATTGCTAGAACTGGCACTGTATTGGTAAGTTCAACGGCTAATAGTCGTACTTTAACAATTTGGCCTTCTGTGCATATTGTAATTAGCAAGCGTTCACAACTTGTAATGGAAATTAAAGATGGAATGCAATTGGTAAAAAATCGTTACGGTAAAAATATTCCGTCACTTTTAAGTTTTATTACTGGCCCAAGCCGATCTGCTAATATTGAAAATACCATGGTTGTTGGAGCACACGGCCCTACTGAGGTTTTTGTATTTATTATTGATGATACCCTAAGAGAATAATGGAAGCGCAAAAAAAAACTTACTTTGTTTCCGATTTTCATTTAGGCATTCCTAGCTTTGAAGAAAGTGTAGTACGCGAAAAGCGTATTGTTTCATTTTTAAATAGCATAAAACCACAATGTAATGAACTTTACATAGTTGGCGATATTTTTGATTTTTGGTTTGAGTACAAAACTGTGGTTCCTAAAGGCTTTGTTAGGCTTTTAGCAAAATTGGCAGAGTTTGTAGAAGATGGAATTCCTGTTCATGTTTTTCATGGCAACCACGATTTATGGCAATTTGGATATTTAGAAAAAGAAATTGGCTGTAAAGTGTATGCCAAACCCATTATTAAAAACATTGCTGGTAAAAAACTATATATTGGTCATGGCGATGGATTAGGACCTAAACAACAAAAGTTTAAATTTATACTTTCAGTCTATAGAAACTATTTTTTTCAACGCTTATTTGCTTTTTTTCACCCCAATATTGGCATTGGTTTAGCTAATTATTTTAGCCAAAAAAGTAAAGAAGAAACTTATAGTGATAACCATGCATTTTATGGTGAAAACGAGTTTTTAATTCAACATGCTCGTAATTTTTTAAAACACGAACATATTGACTATTTTATTTTTGGGCATAGGCATTTACCTATGATTTATAAGTTGAATAACCAATCAAATTATATCAACTTAGGAGATTGGATTGATTACAATACTTATTTAGAATTAGATGAAAATGAGGTTTCTATAAAAAGTTATACCGATAGTTCGGCCAATTATATTTATAATAATGAAAACTAATTCGTTAAATAATTTGGTTTCGATATCGATAAAAACAATGGTTGTTTTTACCTTGATGTTAGTAGGCAATATAAATGCCCAAACAATTTTAGATAGCACCCAATTAGTAAACGAGTTTGTGGTAAATGCCAAGTACATTCAAGCAGACGAATTAGGTAATTTATATGTAGTATCTCCTAGCAACCAATTATATAAATATAATACATCGGGTAAGGTTTTAGCTACCTTAAACTACAACTATAATGGAAATATTAGCAGCATTGATGCTAGTAATCCAATGGAAATTTATGTGTTTTACAAAGAAATAAATCGCGTATTATTTTTAGATAACAACCTTGCTTACCGAGGCGAATTAGATTTAACCAAACAAAACATTACCCAAGCATCAGCCATTGCGCGCAGTTACGACAATGGAATTTGGATTTTTGATTTAGGCGATTTGCAGCTAAAAAAAATGAGTAAAGATGGAACCGTTACACAAAGCAGTGGAAATATTAGACAAATAATTAAAACCGATTTTGTGCCAACTACTTTATTAGAAAATACAAAACAGGTTATGATAGCAAACGATAGTACAGCTTTGTTGTTTGATGTTTTTGCTTCTTATGTTAAAACCTATAAATTCAGTAAAACAGCATCGTTTCAACTAAACAGTAATTATGTTCTTCAGACATTAGATAAGCAAATAAATGCCGTGGAGTTAAAAATTGGCATTAACCGTCCTGTATTTCAGTTTGTAAACAAAATAAAATGGTCGTATTTGACAAAAGACCTTATATATACTTTTCAAGATAACAAGGTAACTATTTATAAAAAGTAGTTAAGCTAAATACAATTAAAGCCTAAAAATATTTACCTTTGAGCCTCACATTAATTTAAAAAATAAGTATGAAAGTTGCTGTAGTAGGTGCCACAGGTTTAGTGGGTTCTGTTATGTTAAAAGTATTAACTGAGAAAAATTTCCCGGTATCTGAGTTTATTCCAGTTGCTTCCGATAAATCTGCTGGTAAAAAAATACTTTTTAAGGATAAGGAATACACCTTACATACTATGCAACAAGCAGGAGATTCCAGACCAGATGTAGCTTTATTTTCAGCTGGAGGAAGTGTTTCGTTAGAATGGGCTCCAAAATTTGCCGAAGTTGGTTGTTTTGTTATTGATAATTCATCGGCTTGGCGCATGGATGAAACCAAGAAATTAATAGTTCCAGAAGTAAATGCTCATGTATTAACCAGCAACGATAAAATTATAGCCAATCCAAATTGTTCAACCATACAAATGGTATTGGTTTTAAATCCATTACATGCCAAATATAAAATTAAACGTGTGGTGGTTTCTACTTACCAATCGGTTACAGGTACAGGCGTAAAAGCGGTGCAGCAAATGGAAAATGAACGTAATGGTATAGTTGGCGAAATGGCTTATAAATATCAAATTGATAAAAATGCCATACCACAAATAGATGTTTTTTTAGAAAATGGATACACCAAAGAAGAAATGAAAATGGTGAAAGAAACTAAAAAAATTATGGGCGATGATTCGATTAAAGTTACTGCTACATGCGTGAGAATTCCAACTACTGGCGGACACAGCGAAAGCGTAAATATTGAATTTGAAAACGATTTCGATTTACAAGAAGTGCAAGATATTTTAACCAAAACTTCAGGAGTTGTTTTACAAAATGATATTGCCAATTTTGAATACCCAATGCCCTTATTTGCTGATGGAAAAGATGAAGTTTTTGTAGGCCGAATTAGAAGAGACGAAAGCCAGCCAAACACTTTAAACTTATGGATTGTAGCTGATAATTTACGCAAAGGAGCTGCAACTAATACCGTTCAAATAGCTGAATATTTAATGGCAAAAGGGTTTATTAGATAAGTTATACTTTTTAAGATTAGATATTTTTATTTGTTGCTTTTTATTTAAATAAAAAAGTGCAATAAGTAATCAATCCTATTAAAGTGTTTAAACCCAAGATTAATTATAAATTAGTCTAAGCTTTTGGTTGCACTATATATAAGGCGGCCTTTTTTGTTTGATAAAACATTTTTTTATTTAAAAAGTTATTGAAGGTATGTTACATAAAATTTTAGCATACAAGTATTTATTATACAACAAACGATTTATGACCATGACTACCATAGCCTTTGTTTTGGTGCATATTGTTATGTTTGAAGTTAAGCGCAGATATGCTATTGATGTTATAAAAGGAGTTAACCTTCCTTTTGATGATTTATATTTTTATATAAAAAGTAAGCTAGGCTTGTAGTATTTTAATCAATAACTTCCATCAAGGTTTCTAACTTCATTCCTCTGGAGCCCTTCATAAACACATTTGAATCCATTAATTTATTTTCTGATAAATACACTTTACATTCCTCTGTAGTTGTAAAACTCACATAATTGTTTTTGGTGTTTTTAAATAAATCGCCACATAAAAACACATTTGTTAAGTCAAGTGCTTCGCAAAAATGAACTAAGTTTTGATGCTCTTCTTCAGCATATTTTCCTAATTCAAACATATCACCAAGAATAAGTACTTTATTACCAAAAGGCATAGCTGCAAAGTTTTTAATTGAAACCTCCATGCTACTTGGATTGGCATTATATGCATCTAAATAAATGGTATTTGATTCTTTTTTTATTACTTCTGAGCGATTATTGCTCGGTTTGTAGCTCTCAATTCCTTTAGCAATTTGAGAAATGGTTAATCCAAAATACAATCCCATAGCTACCGCTGCTGTTATATTATCAAAATTGTAATCACCACTTAAATTGCTATTTATTTCTAATGGTGAAGTATTAATTGTAAAATTGATAGTTGGCTGTAAATGACTAGTGTAACAAGTGTGTGATGCTTCCTTATTTCTACCTTCAAAATTAGCAGCATAAGTTACTTTATTTTTCAATTGCCTTGCCATGCGCATTAACCATTCATCGTGCATGTTTACAAATGCAATTCCATTATTTTTTAGTAAAAAATAATAAAGCTCAGAGTTCGATTTTGCTACACCTTCCATATCGCCAAAACCCTCAAGATGGTCCTTACCATTATTAGTAACAATTCCATAGTTTGGTTTGGCTATTTGGCATAAAAACTCATTTTCACCAATATGATTAGCGCCCATTTCTATAACTGCTATTTCATGACCGCTAGTTATTTGTAAAATGGTTAAAGGCAAGCCAATATGGTTGTTAAAATTACCTGGAGTAGCTAAAACTGTAAATTTTTGTTTTAAAACCGATGTGATTAATTCTTTAGTAGTGGTTTTTCCATTACTACCTACAATGGCTATAACTGGAATTTTTAAAGTGTCTCTATGAAAAGCAGCAAGCTGTTGCAAGGTGGTCAATACATCATTTACCAAAATATATTGCTCACTAATTTTATATTGTGCTTCATCAATTATGGCATAAGCTGCTCCTTGACCTAATGCTTGGCTAGCAAATTGATTTGCATTAAATTTTTCTCCCTTCAATGCAAAAAACAAACTATTAGCAGCAATTTTACGCGTGTCGGTACAAACAATAGGATGTTTTAAAAATAATTGATGTAAACTGGCTATATCCATTTTAATAAAAAATTATGAAACTACTTCAAACTTTAATTTATAAATTTGAATCAACAAATAACCATAATTTATGCGTAAATTCATACTTGCTATTATTTCACTATTGTTTATAAACTCAATAATGAATGCTCAAAATGTATATTTTACTTTAGCTAATTCAGCAAAATTTTTAAAAAGAAACAACACAGATACTTTGAAATACCCTTTTGTTGGTGGTTTTCAAAAACCACAATTCAATAAGATGGATTTAGATAATGATGGACAAAAAGATTTAGTAGTATTTGACGGCATGGGCGACAAAGTATTTACCTACCTTTGGAAAAATAATAGTTGGGTTTATGAACCTTCTTACGAAAAATTCTTACCTAATATTTCGCAATGGTTAAAAATAACTGATTTCAATTGCGATGGAAAGGAAGATTTACTAACAGCATCCGGACCAGCATATGTACTAAATCCGGGAGAATTTGTAAAATCAAACTCCATAAGATATTTACAAAATATTTCCATATCTAATGATTTAAAATTTAAACAAAGAAGTAATTGTTTAACCTACTTAAATGGTGCCGATTTTGAAGATTGCTTGGAATTCACCCCAACTGATATCGGAGCAATAGAGGACATGGATAATGATGGTGACCCTGATGTTGTTTACATGCCCTCAGGATCAAATTATTTTGATTTGTACAGAAATAGAAAACCAAAAAATAATTGCGATTCAATTAATTTCGGATTTGGGGTTAACTTTTGGGGTCATGTAGGTTATAAAGTAAACTCTCATGGATTTAACTTTGGTTTAGATGCCTATTATTTAGGCAAAGGTGGAAAGCATGTAAACAATTCGTTTGCTGTTTTTGACACGGACGCGGATGGTGATAAAGATCTTATTTATGGTGATGGATTTTTCAATACTTTGATTTTTGCAAAAAACGGTAGAGAGTCAAATTCTTTGTTAAGAGATTCCTTCGTAACTGAAGACACCATTTTCCCAAGAAACACTTATCGTCCATTAGATTTATCATGGCCTACCCCCTATTTTCAAGATTATGATAACGATGGAATTACTGATCTTATCATTACATCAAATGAACCTGCTGCTGTTAAAAATACGAACCATATCAATTTATATAAAAACACAGCAACTAGTAATAATGTTGCTGCCAAATTTCAATTTGTTAAAGAGAATTTTTTAATAGATGAAATGATTGATTTAGGCGGAAATTCAAAGCCTGTTTTTGTAGATATCGACAATGATAATGACCAAGATTTAATAATTGCAACACAAGGAAATTATTTAAGTACTAAAAACAACTTTGACCAATTGTATTTATACAAAAATATTGGAACTAAAACCAATCCTGTATTTAGTTTGGTAGATACCAATTTTGCCAATATTCAAGCAGATGTACGTTTACCACTAACCAATGTAATTCCAACTTTTGGTGACTTAAATAATGATGGCAAAAAGGACATGATTTTGGGCTGGTACAATGGTTATCTAAACTATTATGAAAACACTTCAACAACTGCTAATATTACTTTTGCGAAAAGAGATAGCAATTATTTTAATATAAATGCCGGCACTCAAATAGCTCCTCAGTTAATTGATTTAAATGCTGATGGAAAACTAGATTTAGTTATTGGAAAATACAACGGAACCTTGGCTTATTATCAAAACACAGGAACAGTCACTGAACCTGCATTTAATTCTACCCCAACTATAGATTCATTAGGGAAATTAAGTGTTCGTTCAAGGAGCGAAAGTTATGGCAATGCCTATCCGTTTGTATTTGATTTGGATAATGATGGTATTTACGAAGCTTTAATTGGAAGTTATAGCAAAAGTGTAGTATTATATACTGATATCATTGCTAATCCTTCAATAAAAGCACGTAGAATTGCTAATATATTTAAAGATGATGCAAACATGGCTGCTGATAGTATTTCTCAAGGGGTTTATACCAGTGTTACCATTGCTAATATTGATGCTGATGCTAGCCCTGAGGTGTTAATTGGGAATCAACGTGGTGGATTTAAATTTTATAAAAGTACTATTTTAGGGAAAATAAGTTTATCAACTATAAATGATTTAAAAGAACAAACATTTGAAGCCAAAATTTATCCTAATCCAGCCAAAAATAAATTAACTATTGAAACCGATTTATTGAATGAAAAAGCGCAAGTAAGTATCATCAATATTCTCGGTGCCACAGTTATTAATCAAGCAATGGCCCGCGGAACTCAATCAGCAACTATTGATTTGATAAATCTAAATGCGGGTGTATATTTTGTAAAAATCCAAACTGAAACTGGCAAACAATTGGTAAAGCGTTTGGTGATTGAGTAAAAAACTAACCAATGGCCTTCAATTGAGTAAAGCCATTGGTAAATATCTTTATTATTTCAATTTCTTTTTGTTGGCTTTTGGATGTAAAAAATTCTCACCTGTAACTACCTTTTTACCTGTTTGTTCTTCTAATTGCAATCGCGCATTTTTAGCAATTTTGCCACCTTTTTTGCTCGCTTTTGCATTTTCGTGTAAACCTTTTGCATCATCAGTTTCGGCTATTTGGCGTGTAGATAATTCAGCCAAAGCAGTAAAAATCAACTCAGCTTCGCTCATGTGATCACGTAGATTTTGAGTCTTTAATCCTTTTAAATCTTTGTGATTTTTAACTGTTAAGCCAGTCCATTCCTCATGAATAATATTGGTGAGCAATGCAAATTCATCTGATTTTTCTACACCACTTTCTTTCCAGTAATCAGTAAGTTTATTCCGAGTTTCTTGCCCAGTCATTCTTTGCTGAATCCACTTTTCAGAACGACCTAGTTTTTGCCAATTTTCCCTTGCCCTATCTATACTCTGACTTGGGTCTGCTATTTCTTGCATGCGTTCATATCCAACTTTTGCCAACCATTGTTTAAATGGTTCTGCCTTTGGTGATGGGATGGATTGAATGAGTCGGAAAACCTGTTCTACATTACCTACATCCGTAAGTCGCATCTTGCCATCTTCTGCTTCTAGCTTCAACTGGTTACAATTTGTAACCGTTTCGTTTCCTTCCTTAGAAAGTCTGTTTTTCAATACTTTCCAGTAATTTCTGGCACGATCTGTAGTTGGTTGATCTGTTAAAATACCTATAATATCAACAATACTGAAATACCAAACTTCTTCGTGTTCGTCCCATTTAGAACGTACTTTTTTACTTTCAAATAATTTTATATTACCCATAATGTTATTTATATATTTTCTATACGTTTTCACTTAACAAATTTTATCCTTCTTGTAATTACCGATGCCTTCGCTTGAAGCGAAGGCATCGGTTTAACTTACTTCAAAACTCCCAATAAACCCAAAATTCCCCCGGTATGAACGCAAAGAATTTTGGAGTTTGGTTCAAAATAATCTTGTTCAGCTAAAGTAAAAACGGCCATCATCATTTTGGCTGTATAAACTTGATCTAATAAAATACCTGTTTTACTAGCAAATAGGGTTATAAAATCCATCACTTTAGGATTGCTTTTTGCATAACCTCCTTCATGAAATTGATGATGAATTTTATAATAATCTTGCAATTGATTTTTTTGCAATTCTTCATCAATATTTTCAGCTCCTTTCAAAACACAAATTCCTTCGGCTTTAGTAGCTAATTGTTGGTTTTTTACAGCTTGCGCAATTCCTTGTAAAGTAGTAGCAGTGCCTACTGCGCAAAATATATATTGGTAATTTTCGGTTAGTTCAGTTACAATTTCTTGGCAACCTTTAGCACCTAAAATGCCTGCCCCTCCTTCATTTACAAAATAGGCATTTTCATTTTGTCCAAAATGATTTTCAAATAACGTTTCTTTATCTCTGTAGCTAGTTCTATCGGTATAAATAAACTCCATTCCCCAAAGCTTATTCAAGGCCAACATTTGATTGCTTACACCTTCATCGCCTCTAATAAAAGCTGTAGTTTTAAAACCAAACATAGCACCTGCGCAAGCCAACGCATTTAAATGATTGCTGTAAGCACCTCCAAAACTAACCAAATGGTTTTTATTTTTTTGTTTAGCATCGGAAAGAGTATACTTAAGTTTGCGCCATTTATTGCCACTTATAAATGGATGAATTTTGTCATCACGTTTAATATAAACCGAAATTTGTTTTTGTTCAAAAAGCTCAAAATTTAATGGTTCAATTGGTGAATTTATTTCTATCATAAACAAATATTAAATTGACACAAGCATAAAATCTGCCTTAAAATCAATATTGTTGTGGTGGTATTAATACCAAGCAATATTATTATTTTACATTTAAATATTACAATTTTTATTTAATGCAAAAGTCATTTAACAAGTATATTTTAACCATTATAGCAGTTTTACAATTAGTTTTGTTTTTGATAATTAAAAACGATCCTTTTCATGGCGATGCGGTTACATCTACAGCTAGAGCAGCACTTAATATTTACAATAATAATTTGCAAACTATTTGGTATCCTGCCAATTTTGATCCCGGTCATCCTACTTTGTTTCCATATTTATTGGCTTGCTGTTGGATGGTTTTTGGAAAATCGTTGGTTGTAAGTCATTTTATAATCATCCTTATTTCTTTTTTTATTCTTTTTATAACTAGAAAAATTGCTTTGCATTATTGCCACGAAACCAAAGCTAATTTAGCCACTTTATTAGCCGGTTGTTATTCAATATTTGTAGCTCAGCAAGCATTATTGCTTAATACACCATTGTTTTACTTGTTTGTATTATTAGCATTTTATTATTTAATAAAACAACAAAAAGCAGGTTTTATAATCAGCACTGTATTAATGGAATTAACCCATTTACAAGCTAATTTTTTCTTATTGGCGTTTGGCATTATTTATTGTTACCAAGTATTTAAAAACAAAGAAACCATAGCCCAATTTTTTAAAAATGGACTATTGCTTTTTCTTCCAGCAGTAGCTGTTTTAGGTATTTGGTTGTACGTTCATCAACAGCATTTTGGTTGGGCTTTTTTATCGCCCAATTATACTGAACATAATGATATAAAAGGAATGAAGCAGTTTGTTCAAAGTGTATTCTTAATTATTTGGCGCTTGGTTGATAATGGTATATTAACCGTTTATGGGTTGCTTATTTATTTGTTTTTTAAACAAAAGCTAAATAAGGAACTGTTTATTTTTAGTGCTATTATTTTATTGGTAAATAGCCTTTGCATGGCGGTGTTTTTATACAATACCATTGGCCATAGGTATTTTATGATTAGCCAATTTTTATTTATTATTTTATTAATTGAAGCAAGCAATAAAAAACAACTCAAATGGATTGTAAGTTTGGTTTTGGTAAGTTTAGGTATTGGAAATATTATGTATTATCCAGGTAAGGTAATAGCAGACACCAATTTGCAATACCGTAATTTCTTTAAATTAGAACAACTAGTAAAAAATGATTTCGATTCGATTGCATTTTATTCATACGCCCCCATTAGTTCAAGTGCCGATATTCGTTATTTGGATTTGGACAAAGGTTTAAAAATTAGTTCGTTAAATGACTTGAATTTAGATACCATTCCTGCTTTGCTTCAATCAAATGTAAATGCTGAATTTACAATGCCACAGCGTGATTTTTTATATAATAATTGGTATGGAAACAGTTATGAAAATGGAGCTGTTTATGTAAATGTATTTTTAAATCCAAAGTATTACTCAAAACCAAGTTGGTTTAAATTAAGGCAGCCAAGTTATTTTGAGCAAAAACTACAAGAGTTAAAATATAAAATCAGAAAAGAATAATGAAACAATTTAGGATTTAGCAAGTTTGATTTCATATAAACCAAAACCGAACATGAAAAAAATTTTATTAGCAATGGCATTAGTTGTTTTAGCTACTATTGCAAAATCACAAACCAGCTGTTGCGCCATAACCGTTAGCAGTCAAAATGCAGCCTTAGCCATGAACGACAAATTTGCATCTAAACACGATGTGCCAGTACCTTTCAAGTTAGAACAACCCAAAGGCGAAGTTATTTCATTTGCCACCAAAGAAGGTTCAAACGGAAATGCTTATTATATTAAATCTTCAAAGCCAACCCATAAAGTATTATTTGTATTTCACGAATGGTGGGGATTAAACGACTACATAAAACAAGAAGCAGAAACTTTTGCTATGGAAATGGGAGATGTAGATGTGTATGCAATTGATTTGTATGATGGCGAAGTTGCAACCGAAGTTCCAACCGCACAAAAATTAATGTCGGGTTTAAAACAAGAACGTGCTTCTGCTATAGTAAACGGAATTATAGCTAAAGTTGGAGCTGACAAATCAATAGCTACTATTGGATGGTGCATGGGTGGTGCTTGGAGTTTACAAAGTACTTTACTAGAAAGTAAACAAGCAAAAGCTTGCGTAATGTATTATGGAATGCCAGAAAAAAGCATTGAGCGTTTAAAAACTTTAAATTGCGATGTGTTAGGTATTTTTGCTAAACAAGATCAGTTTATCAATGCTGATTTAGTTAAAGCATTTGAAGCTAATATGAAAAAAGCTAAAAAGAAATTAACTGTTTACAATTACGATGCTGACCATGCTTTTGCTAATCCTAGTAATCCTAAGTTTAACAAAGAATTTTCGGCCGATGCGCATGCAAAAGCTTTGGCATTTTTAAAATTGAAGTTGAAATAATAATTACCAAATAATAAAAAACCGAAGCTTTTTAAACTTCGGTTTTTTTATGCCTTAAAAGTTTATTTTTGAGTTATGTTTTTCAATCTATTTCCCCGAATTGTAGTTTTCGAAGTTAATTTAACTCCTCCGCAAATTATGCAAGCCATACATGATAATATCAATAATGAAACTTCATTTTTAAAGACAATTTTTAATAGCAAAAAATTAGAAGGAACAACATCAGGAAAACAGTTTGATGTGAATTTAACAAATGAGGAATCGTTAAATAAAGCAAATCAAATATTTCTTCATGGTGAAATAAAAGAGTTAGAAAATGGATTTACTGAAATTGAAATAAGTTGTTATCCATATCCACGTTTATTATTAGGTTTAATAGGAGGAGCTTTATTTCCATTCTTCTTAATAGTTGCATTTTTTCCTTCAAATAATATAATGTTTGAATATGGAGTTATCGCAAAGTTTCCAATTTTTATAGTCTCATTAACTATTACATTTTATTTGTTGACTTGGTTTTTTATCAGAGATTTCAATAAATCACTTGATGTTTTAAAAGGAATTTTTAAAGAAGCAGAAAAACAAAAGAGTCGTTAATTAAATTGTTTTATTTTTTAATTAATTTCTAAATATCAAACATTTAAACTAGCATGCCTTCGAATTCCGAATTTATTGTTTCGAATTTACTGAGCCAATTTTATCCCAAACTTTAACTTTCTATAAACTTTAAAAATAGCAGTATTGGTTAAAGTTCTTATCAGTTTTACTTTTAGCCAAATTACCGGATACATCAACCAATTTTTAATGGCAACAGCTAATGGAAAATTGCTCCATCCAAAATGAATGTACTCCTTATATCCAAGCATACGCTTATGGTAAGTGGCACCTTGAATGTCGTAAAAAGCAATAACCTTATCTAAATAAAGAGCTTTTTCCGGCTGAGTTTTAAAAAATGAGGCAAACCAAGTAGTATCAGCCACCAATTTATAGCTAGTATTATAATAGCCTATTTTTTCAAAAGCACTTTTGTGTGTAAAAGTAGCTTGATGACAAATAGGGTAGTGCGAAAAGAAATCGCTGTATTTTACAGGTTTGCCATTTATATAGTTTACACCAGTTGGTTCATTTACCGTTTGCACTTTGGCATAAATAAGTTCGCAGTTATTAAAAGTATTGTTTTTAAAAATATCGGAAAGCACTTCATTATTGTAGAATGAATCTCCTGCATTTAAAAAATAAACCCATTGTCCTTTTGCTGCTTTTATGCCTTTATTCATGGCATCGTAAATTCCTTTATCAGGTTCCGAAATAATGGTTCCTATATTACTGGTAAATTGTTGAGCAATTTTTACGGTACTATCTTTTGAGCCACCATCTACTAAAATGAGTTCAAAATCTTTAAACGACTGATTGATGGCAGATTGCCAAGTATCGTAAAGAAGTGTTTCAGCATTGTAAGTAACTGTAATTAAACTTACTAAAGGATTTTGCATGTTTTGATTAACTAAAATTTAGGGCAATTACATTTTTTATTTCGTGCAATTCCTTTTTTGCTTCCACAAGCACTAACTGCGCATAAAAGCGAAATGCCAATTAATATAAAAGCGATAATTTTAGTGGTTTTCATGCCTGCAAATTAAAAAAATAATTGTTTTGCCATAATAAATTACTTTTGCGGTCATAAAAAATGACCGACCCTAAACTCGATAAAGAAGAATTAACAAGCAGCTATGCCAAATACAGCAAAGTATTTGGCTTATTGGTTCAGCTTATTATTTTCATGCTTATTTTTACCTTTTTGGGTAATTGGATTGATAAACATTTTGCACATAAAGTCCCATATCTAACCGTTATTGGTGTTTTTATAGGAATGACGATTGGATTTTACAATTTGATTAAGAACTTCATAAAAGAAAAGTAACTCATACATGAAAACAATTATACAATTTTTTTTGCTGAGCATAGGATTAGGCATTTTTATAGGTTTGGCCACTTTTTGGAGCATTAATTCGCTGAAAATCAATTTAAACTTTAACGATGCAATGATTTGTTTAACATTTTACTGCATTGTAACTTGTTTAGTGTTTTATATCAGTTATTTGGGATTAAAAAAAGGTCCACAAAATTTTGTGATGCACTCCTATGCAGCCCTAGCAGTCAGATTTATAAGCAGTTTGTTCTATGTTTTGTACTATGCTCAAACCCATAAATCGTATCAATTATCTTTCATTTTTTACTTTATGTTGCTTTTTATTTTATTTATTGTGTTTGAAATTTATATCCTTACAACTAAATTGCGCCACCATTAAGGACGAAAAGAAGAACCAAATGACTTATATAAACAATTTGAAATCAATAAACTACACCATTAAAACTGCCCTTTTAACGATAGTGTTTTCTATCGTTTCAGTCATTTCTTTCGCAAATCAACCTCTGGTTAGTGAACACACTGATTCTACAGTTGTTTCAGCAGAAAGCGAACATGCTACTGCAGCGCATATTGAAGGTACACATGAGGAAAATCATGGTGAAGAAAAATTTGATGCCAACAAAACAATAATGGAACATATTGCCGATGCACACGATTGGCATTTATTTGGACATACCAGCATTCATTTGCCAGTAATTATTTATACAGACAAAGGTTTAGAAACTTTTTCAAGTGGTAAATTTAATCATGGCCATGATGTATTTAAAGGTAACTACACTTACAAACTAGTTCACGAAAAAATAAAAGTTGTAAACGAAGCAGGCGAAATAGATGAAGAGGCTAGCAAAAAAGTATTAGACTTCTCTATTACTAAAAATGTTGCAACTTTATTTATAGCTGTAATTGGTTTATTATTAATATTCTTAACTGTAGCTAAAGGTTATAGCAAAAGAGGAATTGGTGCTCCTAAAGGCTTACAAAGCTGGATTGAGCCAATCATTATTTTTGTTCGTGACGATATTGCTAAACCAAACTTAGGTGATAAATACCAAAAGTTTATGCCTTATTTATTAACTGTTTTCTTCTTTATTTGGTTCATTAACGTAATTGGTTTAATTCCGTTTTTCCCAGGAGGAGCTAACGTAACAGGTAATATTGCAGTAACTTTAGTGTTAGCGGTAATTACTTTCTTAATAACTAACTTTAACGGTAACAAAAACTACTGGGGACACATTTTTACGCCTCATGTGCCACTTTGGTTATACCCATTAATGATTCCAGTAGAAATTATTGGTATCTTTACAAAACCTTTCGCTTTAATGATTCGTTTATTTGCAAACATTACAGCAGGACATATTTTAGTGCTAAGCTTAGTTTGTTTAGCATTCATCTTTAAATCGTATGCAGTAGGTGCAGTAGCAACTCCTCTTATCGTATTTATTAGCGCTATTGAATTATTGGTTGCTTTTATCCAAGCATTTATATTCACTATTTTGTCAGCCTTATTTATTGGAATGGCTGTTCAAGAACCTGAACATGGCGAGGAAGCACACCACTAATCAATAAAAAATAAATTTTAAAATTTCAAACTAAACTAAATAAAAACTAAAATGACAGGAAGTATCGCTGCAATCGGAGCTGGACTAGCCGCAATCGGAGCTGGACTAGGTATTGGAAGAATTGGTGGATCTGCTATGGAAGGTATGGCAAGACAACCAGAAGCTGCTAACAAAATTCAAACTGCAATGTTAATTGCTGCCGCTTTCGTTGAAGCGGTTGCTTTATTCGCGGTGGTTGTTGCTTTGTTAGGAAACGGAGCTAACTAATTAATTAGTACCCCAAAAAGCCCGGTTGTTTTAAATCGGGCTTTATTTTATTTGAAAAAACTTTTATAAAATTATATATACAATGGATTTAGTAACCCCAAGTATTGGTTTGATTTTTTGGAGTTCGATAGCATTTTTTATACTATTTTTTGTATTAACAAAATTTGCTTGGAAACCAATTACCAAAACCCTTAAAGAAAGAGAAGATAGCATTGATGAAGCCTTAAAATCGGCTGAAACTGCTCGTTTACAGTTGGAAAGTTTAAAAACAGACAACCAACGCTTATTAAACGAAGCACGTGCTGAGCGTGATATGTTATTAAAAGAAGCAAACGAAATTAAGGATCAAATTTTAGCTAAAGCTAAAAGTGATGCTAAAAGCGAAGGCGACAAAATGATAACTGCAGCAAAAGAGGCAATTGAAATGGAGAAAGTAAATGCCATGAACCAATTGAAAACTCAAGTTGCTAACCTTTCAGTTGATTTAGCTGAAAAAATATTACGTAACAAAATGGAAGACAGAAGCCAACAAGAGGTTTTTGTAAATGAAAGTTTAAAAAATATAACACTGAACTAGTATGTCGGATTTTAGAGTAGCCAGTCGTTATGCAAAGTCATTAGTTGATTTAGCTATTGAACAAAACCTGCTAGAGGTAGTTTGTGCAGATATGAAATTATTTAAACAAACTATTGAACAAAATCAATCACTTGAAAACTTGCTTAAAAGCCCAGTTATTAAAGGTGACAAAAAATTAGCAGTTATTACTCAAATTTTTGCTAGTTCATTTAATAAATTAACTTTCTCGTTTATATCAATTATTGTACGTAAACAACGCGAAATGATATTCCTTTCAATTTGCGATGCGGTTATTGCACAATACAACGAAATAAACAAAATTGCTACTGCTTCGGTGAAAACTGCAGTAGAAGCTTCAGCTGAAATTAAAGCTGAAATAAAAAACTTTTTACAACAACAAAGTGGTAAAAACGTAGAACTTAAAATGCATGTAGATCCGTCTTTAATAGGTGGAGTTATGATTCAAATGGAAGACCGTTTGTATGATGCAAGTATTTCGGGTAGCTTACGTAAAGCCAAACAACAGTTATTAAACACATATATCTCAAAATAAACAAAAATTAATTATGGTAGAGATTAGACCTGACGAAGTATCAGCAATTATCAGAGAGCAATTAAGCAACTTTAAATCGGATGCTGAATTACAAGAAGTAGGAACGGTACTTCAAGTGGGCGATGGTATTGCCCGTATTTATGGATTAACTAAAGTTCAATCTGGAGAGTTAATCGAATTTGCAAATGGCGTACAAGCAATTGTATTAAATTTGGAAGAAGATAACGTTGGAGCTGTATTATTAGGCTCTAGTGATTCAATTATAGAAGGTGATACAGTTAAAAGAACTGGTAAAATTGCATCTATTAAAGTAGGTAATGGCATGGTTGGTCGTGTAGTTAATACATTAGGTTTACCAATTGATGGTAAAGGACCAATTGCTGGTGATTTATATGATATGCCTTTAGAGCGTAAAGCTCCTGGTGTTATTTACCGTGAGCCAGTTAAAGAACCATTACAAACAGGTATTAAGGCTATTGATGCCATGATTCCTATTGGTCGTGGACAACGTGAGTTAGTTATTGGTGACCGTCAAACTGGTAAAACAGCAGTTTGTATTGATGCCATTATCAACCAAAAAGAATTTTATGAAGCTGGTAAACCAGTTTATTGTATATATGTAGCTATTGGACAAAAAGCATCTACAGTTGCTCAAATTGTAAGTACTTTAGAAGCTAATGGAGCTATGAAATACACTACAGTTGTTACAGCTACTTCATCAGATCCAGCTCCAATGCAGTTTTACGCTCCAATGGCTGGTGCTGCAATAGGTGAGTTTTTCCGCGATTTAGGAAATCCTGCTTTGGTTGTTTATGATGATTTATCAAAACAAGCAGTAGCTTACCGTGAAGTTTCATTATTGTTACGTAGACCTCCAGGACGTGAGGCATACCCAGGTGACGTATTTTACTTACATAGCCGTTTATTAGAGCGTGCTGCTAAAATTAACGCTACTGATTCTATTGCGCAAGCAATGAATGATATTCCAGATTCAATCAAACATTTGGTTAAAGGTGGTGGTTCATTAACTGCTTTACCAATTATTGAAACACAAGCTGGTGACGTATCTGCATACATTCCAACTAACGTAATTTCAATTACCGATGGACAAATTTTCTTAGAGTCGAATTTATTTAACTCTGGTATTCGTCCAGCTATCAACGTTGGTATCTCGGTATCGCGTGTGGGTGGTAATGCGCAAATTAAATCAATGAAAAAAGTAGCTGGTACTTTAAAATTAGATCAAGCTCAATACCGCGAATTAGAGGCATTCTCTAAATTTGGTTCTGACTTAGATGCAGCAACTAAATCAGTATTAGCAAAAGGTGCTCGTAACGTAGAGATTTTGAAACAAGGTCAATTCTCACCATTACGTGTTGATCAACAAGTAGCAATTATTTACTTAGGAACTAAAGGTTTATTAAGCAATGTTCCTGTTAATAAAGTGCGTGAATTCGAAGCTGAGTTTTTAAGTTATATGGAAAATAAACATAAAAACACATTAGATGATTTGAAAAAAGGATTATCGGATGATGCTGCTGCAACTATTGAAAAAGTTTGTAAAGAATTATCAGCAAAATACGTAGGTTAAATATTAAATTTTTAGCAATTGGCAATAAGCAATTGGCAAATACTGCCAGAAGCAAGTTGCTAATTGCTAAGAGCTTTTATAATAAAAAATGGCAAATTTAAAAGAAGTTAGAATAAGAATAGCATCAGTTACCTCTACACAACAAATAACCAAAGCCATGAAATTGGTTTCGGCTACTAAATTGCGTAGGGCACAAAATGCAATTACTTTAATGCGCCCTTATGCAGTAAAGTTAAATGGCATTTTAAGTAATTTGTCTGATAGTATTGATGTAGATTCTTTAAAAGTTTATTTCGATACTCGTCCTGTAAAAAATGTATTAATAGTTGTTATTACTAGTGATAGAGGTTTATGTGGTTCATTTAACGCAAATGTTATTAAAATGGCCAACAAAACTATCAATGAAAAATATGCAGAACAAAAAGCTAATGGTAATTTAAGCGTTATCGGAATTGGCAAAAAAGGACATGAATATTTTTCAAAACAGGCAGTTAATTATATTGATACCTTTAAGGATTCATTGTTAACACCTAATTCTGAAACAGGATTTGCTATAGGTGAGTTTATTTTGAATCAATACAATTCAGGTAAATTTGATGCTGTTGAAATAGTTTATAATCAATTTAAAAATGCTGCTACTCAAATTTTAAGTGCAGAACAATTTTTACCTATTAATACCGCAAGTTTAGCTACTGACAGTGTTAAGAAAAACGATTATATTTTTGAACCAAATAAGGAAGAAATTTTATTAGAATTAATTCCTAGAATTTTGAAAACACAATTATTCAGATGTATGCTAGATTCTTTAGCTTCAGAACATGGTGCTCGTATGATTGCTATGGATAAAGCTACTGATAATGCTGGTGAATTATTGAAATCATTAAAAGTGGAATACAATAGAGTTCGTCAAGCTGCAATTACTACCGAAATTTCGGAAATTGTGGGTGGAGCTGCTGCATTAAGCGCTTAAAACAACAATTTTAATTATAAAAAAAACCTGCATTTTAAGTAAATGCAGGTTTTTTTGTGTCTATACTTTTTTGGCTTCAAACTTATCAAGCTCCATTAAAAAATCGCTAAATGAATTCATAAAATAAATATAAGCATCATAAGGACTCTCGTATGGGCTGAAATATTTATGAACATCGCCATCGCTCCAAAACTTGGTACACATGTAGTAAAAATGATCACTGGTTAGCATTTTTTGCCAAGTATCAATAATGGCTTTATCAGCTGTGGCATAAACTCTTTTTTCAATAGAGTAAATTTTAGCTATGCTTTCATCCTGCATAGGGTTGCCAAGCCAAGCAGATAAATCTCGCTCCATATCAGCCCAACTTGTTAATTCGTGTGCATCGTACACATCTCTTGTAGGATAAGCAGCCACTGTTTCTGAAGGAGTTTTAAAAGAAAAATCTTTATGTTTTAAAATATACTCAGGCATGTGCCACATAAAATCAAAAATACCAGTTTCGGCCCATTGGTGCTCACCAAAAGTTTCGTAATCCATAAACAAGTTAATGGTCTCGCCCTGGCCAGCAATAGAGTGACACCAACTAGCAAACTTATCGGCTGTTAAAGGCCAACTTTCCCACCCACGATTACTAAATCTAAAAGCTATATCATCGCTTAGTTGATAATTTTTAAGCAATGATTTTATTTTAGTAACGTTTGGTGCTTGGTATAAATAATTGGGGGTTCTCCCTTTTAAAAGCCTATCTACCCCTTCACAAATAATGCCTTCGTAACCTAAATCTTCAATGAATTTGGCTAATTCATTATTATACTGCAATTCAGTATTTCTAAATACTTTAGGCGTATAGTTAAAATGTTTTTTTAACAATGCTTTGTGTTTTTCAACTTGCTTTACAAATTCATCTTTACTAAAAATATAAGCCAACGAATGATAATAAGTTTCACTTATAAACTCCACACAGCCAGTTGCTGCAAGGTCTTTAAAACTTTGCAATACATCGGGGCGCCAAGTTTCAAATTGCTCCAAAGCCACACCACTAATGGCATAACTTATTTTAAATTCGCCATTATGCTTTTTTATTAAATCAAGCATTAATTTATTAGTAGGCAAATAGCAGCGCTCGCTCACCTTATCTAACACTTGTCTGTTTTTTTCATCATCGTAATAATGATGGTTATTGCCAATATCAAAAAAAGTGTATTCCTTTAAACGATATGGTTGATGTACTTGAAAATAAAAACAAATTGATGGCATAGGAGTATATTTTTGATTTATGAATTATGATTTGTGAAATTGGTGAATTGCTTAATTGTTTATTCGATTAATTGTTTAATCGTTTAATTGCTTAACTGTTTAATTGTTATACTGTTGAATTGTTTATTCGTTTTATTGTTGAACTGTTATAGTGTTGAATTGCTTAATTGTTTATTCGATTAATTGTTTAGCTGTATTGTCATATTAACAAATCAACTTAATTAACTTTATTTACTTATAAACTTAATTAACTCCTTTAACTTATTAACTCCATTAACTAAATAAACCTCATTAAGGAATAATCGACTCGTAAACTTCCATTACTTTTAAGGCTGTATTTTCCCAAGTAATGTGTTTTAGGTCTTCGTTTGCTTTATCTACCATTTCGGTGCTTAATCCATTATAATCAAGCGATGCAATGATGTATTGAGCTAATTTATGAGTATCCCAAAAGTCTATTTTTAATGAACTACTTAATACCTCCCCTGCTCCACTGGTTTTACTCATAATTACAGGTAAACCGTATTGCACAGCTTCTACTGCACTTAAACCAAAAGGCTCACTCATGCTAGGCATACAATACACATCACTTATTGCTAGCAGTTCATTTAATTTTTGCTTGTTTAAAAAGCCAGTAAAAAAGAATTTATCGCCTAAACCAAATGAGGCAATTTTTTCGATTAATGGTTTGTGTAAATCGCCACTGCCAGCCATTACAAACTTTACATTTTTATGGTGTTGCAATACAATACGTGCAGCTTCTACAAAAAATTCAGGACCTTTTTGCATAGTTATCCGTCCAAAGAAAATAACTAATTTATCTTTATGCGGACTTTCTTTTACAGTATGTTTTACTGTTTCAACACCATTGTGAATGGGAGTAATTTTATATTCAGGAATGCCATAATGATGATGACAAATACTACCAGTATAATGACTTACAGGAATAACCCTATCGGCTAACTGCATAGCACGTTTTTCTAAATCATATACCCAATTTCTGCTATCGGCCCCTGAGCGGTCGTATTCGGTTGAATGCACATGCAAAACCATTGGTTTACCTGTAAGCATTTTTAATTCAATGGCAGGTAAAAAAGTCATCCAATCGTGTGCATGTATTACATCAAACTCTTGCGTAAGCGCATACTGAACCGATATACGCGAAAATTCGATGGCCTTTTTTATAACATCGCCAGCGTATAATGCATCTATTTCAAAGGGTTCAATATTATTATTATAAACTTCGTAAAACTTTTGGTTAATTGACTCGTGGTTATCTATTTTGGCATAAGGGTTTACACCCGCGTTAACCTGATATGAATTTAAACCATGGTCACCATGTTTACTTGGTTTACTAAAAATCTCACGTAATTGCTCCCTACTAAAAGCATTTAACCCTATTAGTTCAATATTGGGTATTTTGAAATTGGGAACACTTTTGGGAATGATCATTTTTACATCAGCCAAAGGGGAAAGTGCTTTGCATAATCCCAAACAAGCTACACCCAATCCACCACTTATTACTGGCGGAAATTCCCATCCAAACATTAATACTTTAGGTCGTTTTTGCATGTAGATATTTTAATTCAATTTTATTAAATTACTTCAAGCAATATATTTATTTCTATTTCAAACTACAAAATGTTTTAAAAATATTATAAAATAAAACAACTAACTATTTTAAATATGGTTGGTTTTTTACCAGATGTTATGCTGAGAGTTGCCTATGGTTGGTGTTCTCACCAAACAATAACAGTTAAGTGCTTGTCTGAGATAAATAATTAGCAACTTATAAGTATCTATATTTTTTAGTTAATGCAAGGAGCTGTTTTTTTATATCAAAAAAGGTTGGTTAAAACACCAACCGCATAGAAATCTATAAAGTTAAAGTGTAAATAAGATTGCTATCTATTTGAATTTGAATTATACCATATGATTTATTGTAAATTATTGGATTATTATTTTTTCCATAAATTTTAACTCCCAAAATCATTTTACTCCCACATTGTACTTGTAAATTGTATTTACTTGTATTATTATAATATCCACTGTATGCCAAATGTGAATCACTAAAACTATTATTTATAATAACATCAGTATTTATTTCATGATACTCATTGTGATATACCCAATAAAATAAATTAGACAAATTGAAATTATTTCCTTTATATTCTACATCCACCTGTTCAAAATTATAATTATCATATTCAGGGCAGTCCATACTAGTTACACTATTTTTAGTGGTTTTTTTCATAAAGTTATTTTTACCTTGTCCTTTTAGAATAGCTGTATCACCTTGATTGCTAATAAATATTAGGGTTTCGTTGCCTGTGTATGGTATTTGTGCCTTAGTGTTATCATCTATTAAATAATTAAAATTTTTTGGGGTGTAATTACTGCCATTGCAGGGTTGCTTGCTGCATGCTGAAAATAACAAAAGTATAATTATTAAACTTTGGGTTTGAAATAGTTTGGCTGTTTTCATATGTTGTTTTTTAAAATTGTTTTTGCCTATAGTTAGTGTTCTCAAAAACCAAAACAGTTAAATGCAAGTTCTAAGATGAATAATTAGCAACTTAAGAGTATTTATAATTTTTAGTTTAATGCAATGAGTTATTTTTTTATATCAAAAAAGGTTGGTAAAACAATAATCGCAAGCAAAATAGTAGAATATTTTTTATTATCTATTTAATTAAGGTGTAAGTTAAACTTGAATCAATTATAATACTAAGTATACCCACATTCTTATTGTAAATAAATGCTGGTTTTCCATCTTCTCTATTAAAATTATATCCATTAATAATATTGCTCCCAACATTAATAGGACTATTATATCTGCTTATATCATTATATACTCCAATATCTGCAAAATAATTTGCTTTGTCATTAATATTTACATTAATATATATGCTATTATACTTATCTATGTACATACTATAAATTACGTTAAATAAATTAAAATTGTTACCTTGATATTCAATATCTATGTGTTCGTATGAATAGTTATCTTCTTGAGGACATTCAGGGTTACTACTTACCTTTACTTTTTCCTTTAATATATAGTTATTTTTCCCTTGCCCAACTAAAATTGCCGTATCACCTTGGTTGCTAATAAATGTAAGGGTTTCGTTGCCTATGTATGGTATTTGTGATTTGGTGCTATCGGGTAATAAATAGTTAAAAGTTTTTGAGGTGTAATCGCTACAAGGGCTCTGTTTGCTGCAAGCTGCAAACAACAAAAGAAAAAGTAATAAACTTTGGGTTCGAAATTGTTTGGTTATTTTCATGATATGAATTTTCAAATAATGGATAAATTACACATTGCCTATAGTTGGTGTTCTCACCAACCAAAACAGTTAAATGCAAGTTCTAAGATGAATAATAGAAACTTAAGAGTATTTATAATTTTTAATTTAATGCAAGGAGTTATTTTTTTATATCAAAAAGGTTGGTGAAAACACCAACCGCAGGCAAAATATTCTTTTCATTTAGGTAAATAGTTAAACTCTGTATTTATTAAATTATTTTTTATTGAAAAGAAACCTTCTGTTTTATTAATGTATGACATTCCTGAAATAGAATCATTTAAATTATTAAATATGTATACTACATTCTTATATATTCTATTTCCTCTCTCAATACTATCAAAAAAAACTGTTCCGTTTTTAGAGCCAATCCTAAAGTCTCTAACTAAAAAATTTAATTCGTTAAATTTAACATTAATGACATCTATGGCTCGGAAAGAAAATAAATTGGAATTAACATACCCATGCTCCACATCAAAACTCCCATTTCCTTTAGTAGTTATATAGGTATTGTGTATGGTTTGGTAGCAATCTTTATCGTAACCTGTGTTAGGGTTTCCCCAGCCATTTTCACAATACCAAGTAGTATCTGTTTTGGTTTTTACAAAGGTTAAGGTATCGCCTTTATCGCTTGTAAAGCTTATGGTATCAAAGGCAGGGTTAGTAAAATAAGGTGTTTGGTTTAACTGCGCTGCGGTTAGGTAATAATAATTGGTTTTGTGTTCCACTTTATCGTATTCTTCTTTTACGCAACTTTGCGTTAGCATAATTATTGTTATTATGCTTAGTAGTTTTAGTTTTATAATTATGGTATAGTTTAGTATTTTCATTGGTATATAGTTTTTTCAAATAATGGATAAATGACACCTTTAAGCATTACCTAAAAACAGGTATTTTTTATTAAAACAAACATTGGTAATTTTAATACCAATAGCAACACTGCATTTGTGGTATTTTACTTTAAAAACACAATGTACTATTTATTAGTAGTTTATATTTAAAATAAGCTTTAATAGTATGGTAAATAATATTTTACAAAATGGAAGTAGGTAAAAATATTATAAAATGAAACAACTAACTTATAATTCTTGATAACTTAATTAGTTATTTTTTTATATAAATGTTTTATTGTGTTGGATTTTGAATTAAGATATTTACAACCATGCTAACACAAACTAAATACTCTAGTAAATTTTACCCCGATGCAGTTACAGAGGTAAAAAAAGAAGGTAATTTCTTTATTTTTATTACCAGCGAAACCATTTTAGAAGCAAGAGTAATGACCGATAAAATTATTCGTTTTAGGTATGCTGCTGATGGTTTTTTTCAGAAAGATTTTAGTTATGCTGTTAGTAAATATTTTGATGAAAAATTGGTAGAACTTCATTTTTATGAAGATGATGGATTTTATTATATCCAAACACAATCAATTACCGCCAAAATAAGTAAGGAAAACATGAAAATTACCATGCTTGATAGGCAAAATAATATTATTAGTGAAGATGAAGCAGGTTTTCATTGGCAACATTATTTGGTAAAAGGTGGTAAAATAAATTATTGCAGCAAAAAAATTCAACCCGATGAGTACTTTTATGGAATGGGCGATAAGCCCACCGAAATGAACTTACGTGGTAAATATTTTGAAAACTATGGTATGGATACTTATGGTTTTCAAAAAGACCAAGACCCATTGTATAAAAACATTCCATTTTTTATGGGTGTGCATAGCAAAGGCGAAATTGGATATGGTATATTTTATGATAATTCTTTCCGTACCATTTTTGATTTTGGTAAAAGTAATGCTGATACCTTAAGTTTTTATGCACGTGGTGGCGAAATGAATTACTATTTCATTTACGGACCCGATTTGTTAAAAGTAGTAGAACAATATGCAAGCCTTACAGGTACGCCTGAACTGCCGCCAATGTGGAGTTTAGGTTACCATCAATGTAAGTGGAGTTATTACCCCGAAAGTAAAGTACGTGAAATTACTTCAGAGTTCAGAAAACGAAAAATCCCATGCGATGCCATTTATTTAGACATTGATTACATGGAAGGTTTCCGTTGTTTTACTTGGAGCAAAGAGTATTTTCCTGATCCTAAAAAAATGATCAGCGAACTTTCGGCTGATGGTTTTAAAACGGTTGTAATTATTGACCCGGGAATAAAAATAGACAAAGATTATTGGGTTTGGCAAGAAGCTATTGCCAAAGATTATTTCTGTAAAAGAGCAGATGGCACTTTAATGGAAGGCGATGTTTGGCCGGGTAAATGCCATTTCCCTGATTTTACCAATCCTGAAGTGCGCGAATGGTGGAGTGGTTTATTCAAAGGTTTAATTGAAGCAGGAGTGCGCGGAGTTTGGAACGATATGAACGAACCTGCCGTTTTTGAAATTGGCACTTTCCCTGAGGATGTTCGCCATGATTACGATGGAAATCCTTGTAGCCACCGAAAAGCGCATAATGTATATGGTATGCAAATGGCAAGAGCTACCCAAAAAGGTATTAAACGTTATTTACAACCTTTACGTCCTTTTGTAATTACACGTTCAGGATACAGTGGTTTGCAACGTTATTCAAGTGTATGGACAGGTGATAATATAGCTACTTGGGAGCATTTATGGATTGCTAGTCAACAATGCTTGCGATTAAATATTTCGGGTGTATCGTTTTGCGGAAGCGATGTAGGCGGATTTATAGGCGAACCTGATGGTGAATTGTATACACGTTGGATTCAATTAGCAGCTTTCCATCCGTTTTTCAGAACACATAGCGCAGGTAACGAAACTAAATTTGACCAAGAACCTTGGAGTTTTGGAACCAAATACGAATACATTGTAAAAAAATTCATTCACCTACGCTACCAATTATTGCCATATATGTACACTGCATTTTGGCAAAACAGTACGTTTGGAACCCCCATATTACGTCCATTAGCATTTATTGACCAAACCGACACTGAGACACTTTTCCGTAACGATGAGTTTGCCGTTGGCGATCATATTTTGGTTTGTCCTGTAATGCGTCCCGGAATTACCGAACGCACTGTTTATTTGCCAAGAGGACGTTGGTTCAATATTTGGAACGATCATGAATACAATGGAGGTAAGGAACATATGGTGGGTTGTCCGCTTGATAGAATGCCTGTATTTATTAAAGCAGGTGCAGTTATTCCACAATGGCCGAAACAACAATATGTAGGCGAGTTAGATGTTTTAGAAACCACATTACATGTTTATTTCAATAAGGAAAAAGAGGTAATTAGTTACCTTTACGAAGATGCGGGCGACAATTATGGCTACCGCATGGGATTGTACAACCTACATAAATTCTATGTAAAAGGAAACAGTAAAAACTTAATCCTTTCTCATATTTTAGAAGGTGCTTTTGAAAGTAATAAAACGTTTAAAGTGGTTGTTCATGGATTGCCATTTACTTGCACTGAGTTTGTAGTAGATGGAAAAAGCCATAAAGTAACTGAAAAGAACTTAGCAGTAGGTACAGTTAAGTTTAAAATAGATAGAGATTTTAAACGAGTGATACTAAGGTAAATTTCAACTATTCATATAAATATAATAGAAAATCCGTAGCAAGAATAAGTTGTTACGGATTTTTTTTAAAAAATAACTCATGAAAATTTTATCTAAAACTCAGCAGATAAAACAAGCATTAAAAAACTTACATTTGAAAACTATTTTAAACCCATATTGTTTTTAGCATTAAATGAAACACAACCACCAAATTGTTAGATTAATTGAAGAGTTTTCAAAAGCATCAAACCATGTTTTAGACCACGTAGAACTTCAAAAAGCAAAGGCAAGATATCAACAAAGCTTGTCTAATAATTTTGATATGTTTTATGAACAATTAATCAATATTGGAACTTTTGCCAAATATGCCTTTGAAATTAGAACTGCTACTAAGGGTGAATTCGAGGCGTTTCTCACTAAAAATACATTTCCAATAATTTATTTTAAAAAATCGCATAAAGACATAACTCCAGTTTTACTCAAACATTTTCAAAATAAAAGTTACCAAACTATTTCTTTTGAAGATGATAATGAGCAACGTACGGATTATAAAACAATTCATGAAATTGCTAGTGAAGCCAAAACTATAAACCAATTAGTTTTGGAAAACGAATACCAAAATGAAAATGGAGAAACATACAATATTTTATTTATAACTGGCTTTCATATAGGCTCAATATTAAATAAAGAACATAAAAAAGGCATCACTCCTTTTCAAAGATTTGTAAGTTTATTAAAAGCAGAAAAGAGAGATATAAAATACATTTATTTCTTTGCCATATTAATTGCCATTATTAATTTAGCTTTGCCACTTGGTGTACAAGCTATAGTTGGTTTAATATCGGGTGGTTTATTATTAGAATCGGTAATTATTTTAATTGCCTTAGTAATTGCTGCCACAGGCCTATCAGGTTATTTACAAATTCAGCAATTAAAAATGGTTGAAATATTACAACAACGTGTATTTGCAAATGTTACTTTTGAATTTGCTTGGCGATTACCACGCATAAAAATAGAGAGTTTACTTAAACATTATACACCCGAAATGGTAAATCGTTTTTTTGATGTTTTAAACGTTCAAAAATCGTTACCTAAAATATTGATTGATTTAACAGCAGCTTTAATTCAAATACTATTTGGCTTATTGTTACTTTCACTTTACCATCCAGTTTTTATAGGTTTTGGATTTTTTATTTTAATTATCATACTCATAATCTTTTACACCACTGGAAAAAAAGCGCTTGAAACTAGTATTTACGAATCGAAATATAAATATAAAGTAGCTTATTGGTTGCAAGAAATTGGCAGAAGTATAACTTCGTTTAAACTCGCAGGAAACTCTAATTTACCTATACAAAAAGCAGATAATTTATTAGCGGATTATTTGAAATATAGAAATAAACACTTTACCATTTTGGTAAAACAATATGCTGCCATTGTATCATTTAAAACATTAATTACTGCTTCATTATTAATTTTAGGTAGTTTTTTGGTGGTAAATAGGCAAATTAATTTAGGCCAATTTGTAGCTGCTGAATTAATCATTGTTTTAATTATTAATTCAGTTGAAAAATTGATTTCTACCTTAGAAGTGGCTTACGATTTGCTAACAGCCTTAGATAAAATTGGTCACGTGACCGATTTAGAAACTGAAAGTAATGCAGGCCGTGAGTTACACGATTTAGAAATAGAACAAAAACTACTTTTAAAAACCACTAACCTAAGTTTTAAATACCCAAATAGTAAAAAAAGTACATTAACCAATGTAAACTTTGAAATTGGCAAAGGCGAAAGAATTGCTATAACTGGTCACAACGACAGCGGGAAAACTACTTTTATTAAAACACTTTCAGGTTTATATTGCAATTTTGAAGGTTCATTTACTTTAAATGGAGTTTCGTTGCGAGAACTTAATATAGATTCATTTAGAGGAATAGTAGGAGATAACTTATCGCAAGATGATGTGTTTGAAGGTACCATTGAAGAAAATATTGTAATGGGTCGCACTGGAATTGTTTTTAAAGATGTTATGACTGCGGTTGAAAATTCATGTTTAACGGACTTTTTAGCGCAATTAGAAGATGGATTACAAAGCAATGTAAACCCAGGTGGAACAAATTTCCCTAAAAGTGTTATCCAAAAAATATTATTAGCGCGCAGTTTTGTACAAAAACCCAAGCTTTTAATAATAGACGACTTTTTTTATAATATGAACCAAAAAGAAAGTGACACTTTAGTAAACAATATTTTTGATAATAAAGACTGGGCAATTGTTATTGTTTCATCGCAAGTGGGTATTTTAAAAAAATGTGACCGTATCTATTTAATGAATAATGGCACTTTTACTCAAACCGATACATTCCAAAACTTGAGCCAAAACAATATGTTAAGCGCATTTATTAATTAATATTCCACTCCAATTTAAATTAACAAAATGGATCAAAATCCTTATAATAATACCCTGAACGAATTTAAAAACACGAACCTTTATACCGTTCAATTGGTAAACACACCTAAAAAGTTTAAAACCATTAGAAATTGGCTTATTGGTATTTTTTCATTGGTGTTTTTAAGTTTGTTTTTGCCTTGGCAACAAAACATAAATGGAAAAGGAAAAGTTGCTCCTTTTGCCCCAGAAGATAGACCACAGAATGTTCCATCCATTATTGGTGGGAGAATTGAAAAATGGAAAGTCGTGGAAGGTCAATTTGTAAAAAAAGGGGATACTTTAGTAATTATTAGTGAGGTAAAAGAAAAGTTTTTCGACCCTGAATTATTAGCTAGAACCCAAAAACAAATTGTTAATAAAGAAGATGGTTTAAAGGCAAAAAATAGGAAAATAATAGCTTTAGAAAAACAAATAGATGCGCTTAAAAACAGCGTATCCATTAAGCTTAAAATGGCTAAAAATAAAGTGCTTCAATCCCAGTTTTTTGTTAAGGGCGAAAAAGCAAATTTAGATGCTGCCAAAACCAACGAGGAACTATCAAGAAATCAATATGAACGTTTAAATGAACTATACAAAAAAGGACTTGCCTCATTAACTGAAATTCAAAACAGAAACAACAAAATGCAAGAAACAAAGTCTAAGTCGATTGAAGCACAAAACAAATACGACAAAGCTGAGAATGAATTGATAAACGCGAGGATTGATTTAAACTTTATTGAAGCTGAATATTTAGATAAAATTTCGAAAGCAGAAAGTATTTTAGAAGAAACAGCTGGAGAACTTTTTGAAAGCCAAGCCGAACTTATCAAATTAAGAATAGAATACAGCAATTTATTGTTAAGAAGTGGATTTTATGCCATTAAAGCTCCTCAAGATGGTTATTTGGTGCAAGTTTTAAAAGCTGGTATTGGCGAAACTATTAAGGAAAATGAGAACCTCGCTACCATTGTTCCTGCTAATACGAAAACTGCCGTTGAAATGACGGTAAGAGCTTTGGATATGCCACTTTTATACAAAGGCTGTAAAGTTCGTATTCAGTTTGATGGTTGGCCTGCTTTAGTTTTTAGTGGTTGGCCAAGCGGAAGCGTTGGAACTTTTGGAGGTGTAGTTCAAGCCATTGATAGGAATGCTGATGAAAAAGGTAATTTTAGAATTTTGGTAGTACAAGATCCTAACGATGTGCCTTGGCCTGAATTGATTCGTGCAGGTGGAGGTATTTATGGTTGGGCTATGCTTAATAGAGTGCCTGTTTGGTACGAATTATGGCGTCAGTTTAATGCTTTTCCTCCCGATTTTATGGAAGAAGCCAACCAAATGAAAAAAGATGCAGATACCAAAACCAAAAAGGATAAATAATCATGAAACTAAAATTGATTCCATTTGGGTTAATACTTTGCATTTGCAATTCAATATCAGCACAAGATTCATCTGTATTTTCATTCCAAGATTTTTTTTCACAGGTAGTCAATTATCATCCTGTTTCAAAACAAGCTAATTTATTAACACAAAGTGCCAAGGCTGAATTATTAGCAGCTCGCGGGGCTTTTGACCCCGTAATTAGTACCAATTATGAAAACAAAACTACCGATGGAAAAAATAGCTATACTTACTTTGAACCTCAAATAAAAATACCAACCTTAATTGGGTTAGATGTAAAAGCAGGTTATGACCAAAGCGATGGAATAGCAGTAAATAACGACCGTATAAAAATTTTAGAAAATAATGGCCAATATTTACCTCAGTATGGCGAATATGGAATGCTTTATGCTGGAGTAAATGTGCCTATTTTACGTGGTTTACAAACAGATGGACGTAGGGCTGCATTGCGCCAAGCACAGTATTTACAAGGACTGAACGAGGCCGAACGTGTTAAAGTAATTAATAAATTGCTTTTAAGTGCAGCCAAAGATTATTGGGAATGGCAATTAGCCTACGAAAAACTTAAACTAATGCAGCTAAGTTATAATTTGGCCGAAAACCGATTTAACTTTATAAGCAGCCGCATAAAAGGTGGCGAAGACAAACCTATTGATAGTGTAGAAGCATTGATTGAACTAAAACGCAGAGAAACGCTTCTATTGGAAACAGACGTTGAATTTAAAAACGCCAGTTTAAGCATCAGTAATTATTTATGGAGCAATAAAAATGAACCTTTACAATTGAAAGCAACGGTTTATCCTTCGGCAATTGGAACTGAACTTAAAAAGATAAGTAGTGACTCATTGCAACGCATGGTAAACTATACCGAAGGTAATCATCCAGAATTGATGAAATTGCAGTTTAAAAATAAGCAATTACAAATTGATAGAAAGTTGGCCATTGAAAATATAAAGCCTCAACTTAATATTGAATATTATCCTTTTCAAACTTACAGCAAAGGCACTCAAAACGATGTAAACAATATTTTTAATCGACAGTATAAGTTTGGTGCAAGTTTTTACAGCAGTTTGTTTTTACGTAAAGAAAGAGGAAAACTGCAACAAGCCAATTTAAAACTAAAAAATATTGATTTTGAAGCCCAATTAACCAAACGAGAATTGGTTAATGAGGTTTTTGCTAATTATAACAACTTACTCAACCTAGAGCAGCTTATAGGAATTCAAGAAGTTTTGGTTAAAAATGCTTTCACACTGCGCGATGCTGAACAAACTAGGTTTGAAAACGGTGAAAGTTCACTGTTTTTAGTGAACACTCGCGAACGCAGTTTAATTGATGCTCAAATAAAACAAGCTGAAATTAAAAGTAAATACGCAAAAGCTAAGGTTCAATTACAGTGGGCAAGTGGAATTAGACTTTTTTAAGAATATATTATTAAACGGAAATATCATAAAAAAGGCTGCTTTAATCAAGCAGCCTTTTTTATGATTAGTAAATTCGTTTTAGCTTAAATTCTTTTAAAGGAGTAATCACCAATGGTACTTTTTCAATCAATACCGAACTAGTATCTAATCCAAATGCTTTGGCCTCCGATAAACTCAACCTATCAAGTGTAAAGTATACATCCATAATCCATTGCTCGTAAGCCGAAAGTTCGTTTTCGTTTGATAGATGACGTTGTAAAACTACAAATTTAAAATCTCCCGTAATGTTTTGTCCGCGTAAAGAAGCATAACGACTCGTAACATCTACCTCGCCATTTAATACTAATTCTTCAACTACTTTTCTAAAGTAATAGTTAATTTTTTGCTCTACTCTAAAGCCCAATTTAAACTCTACTTTTATAATATCGTTGGGCACTATATGGTCAACTTTATACTGCATGGTATAAGGTTGATCATCTACATGAATATGTACAAACCAATAAATATCGGCACGTTTAGGCTGTTTTTGTAAAATAGAATACATAATTTTTGATTCTATTTCGTTTTGTAAATCGGCACTTGTTAAGTAAACCAAATGTGTAGCAAATTTAGATACCGATTCGTCTTTACTTAATTGTTCTAAAATTGGAATATATGATTTTAACTGAACAAATTCAGTCAATCTATTTTTGATTTTGCGGCCTTTGTACCAAATCCACATAACAAAAATAAACACACTGCTTATAACTAAACTTACCCAACCACCATGTGTAAATTTCAATAAATTGGCAGCTAAAAACGAACCTTCAATAGCAACATAAATTAATAACAATAATGCAATCAACCACTTATTTATTTTTATATGGCTAAGGTAATTAACCAATAATAAGGTTGTCATTAACATAGCAATGGTAATAGCCAAACCATAAGCAGCTTCCATAGCTCCTGCTTCTTTAAAATACAATACTATTCCAACACAGCCAGCCCATAAAATTAAATTTGCACTTGGTACATAAAGCTGACCTTTCATTTCGCTTGGATATTTTAAAGCAACTTTTGGCCAAACATTCAACCTAATGGCTTCTGAAATTAAAGTAAACGAACCACTGATTAATGCCTGACTTGCAATAATAGTAGCCATGGTAGCTATGGCAATACCATATGGTAAAAACTCTGTTGACATGATGCTATAGAAAGGATTGATTGCCGCTTGCGCCAATGTTTCGCCCTCGTGGCTTAATAAATTTGCACCTTGTCCAAAATAGTTTAATAATAAGGCTGATTTTACAAAAATCCAGCTAACTCTAATATTTGTTTTACCGCAATGTCCTAAGTCAGAATATAATGCCTCAGCTCCTGTTGTACATAAGAAAACTGCACCTAAAATCCAAAAACCTTCGTGGTAATTTACCAATAAATTATAAGCATAATATGGATTTAAGCAGTTTAACACATCTAAATGAGAACCAATTTTAGCAACACCTAAAACAGCTAACATACCGAACCACAAAAACATAATTGGCCCAAATGCTTTACCAACTATAGATGTACCTACACGTTGAATTAAAAACAATAAACTAATAATAGCAATTACAATTGGCACAGTTGGAATTTCAGAGAAATTAATGGTATCTGATTTTAACAATCGCAAACCTTCAATAGCTGATGAAACCGAAATAGGCGGTGTAATAACCCCATCGGCTAATAAAGCACAACCACCAATAATGGCAGGGAAAATTAAATAGGGCCTGCGCCTACGAACCAAGGCATATAATGAAAAAATACCACCTTCACCGTTATTATCAGCATTCAGAGTAATCAATACATATTTTATGGTAGTTTGTAAGGTTAATGTCCAAACAATACAAGAAAGGCCTCCATAAATTAATTCTTTCGAAATGATTTTATCGCCTACTATGGCATTTAATACATAAAGTGGTGATGTTCCAATATCCCCAAAAATAATTCCAAGTGTAACTAAAAGTCCAGCTACTGATAGCTTATTATGATTACTGTGATGCTCTCCCACGTTTCTGTTTTTTTGAAATAAGGTTGCAAATGTATAGGTTCATTTATATTCCGCAAATTTTTTATTTAACTATTATTTAGGTGGGTATTAAATAATTAAAAAGAATACTTAGTGGTTTTTGCAAGTAATTATTATTTTGCCAACTTTAATACACCAAAAACTATTTTGATTCAAACTATTTTAAAAGGGTATGGAACTGGACTAATACTTTCGCTATCATTTGGCGCAGGTTTTTTTTCATTGCTACATACTAGTATTGATAGAGGTTATAAAAAAGGATTATTAATAGCCTTGGGTATGGTTATTAGCGATTTGCTGTTTATTGCCCTCTGCGTATTTGCTGCAAGTTTTGTAGAAAATCAATTGCGCCAGCTCGATTCTGAAATACGTTTGATAGGTTTTGTGGCATTACTTATATTAGGCATAAGTACTTACCTTAAAAAACCAAACGATCCAAATGAAATACAACCACCTGCAAGTGGTAACTTTATTTATATAATGAAAGGCATTATGCTCAATAGCATAAACCCCTTAACACTTTTGTTTTGGTTGGGTTTAGCTGCATTTATTAAAAGTAACCTACCTACCCTATTAGAAGTAGTGGTTTTTTTTAGTGTTACCTTGGGCGCCATGTTTTTTCACCAATTTATTATTTGCTATTCGGCTAATAAAGTGAAACACTTATTATCAATTAAAAAACAACAATTACTGAATCATATTATTGGGATTGTGTTTGTAGTAGTGGCTTTTGTTTTGGTATGGCCAGTGGTGCAAAAAATCATTTAAGTTATTAGGTTGGAAAATATACTTTCGTAAAAATATTATTTAGAAAAACTATGCAAAGAGACACCGTTATATTTGATTTAATTAATCAAGAAAAAAGCCGCCAAGAACATGGCATTGAGTTAATTGCCTCAGAAAATTTTACAAGCCCACAAGTAATGGAAGCTATGGGAAGCGTATTAACCAATAAATATGCTGAAGGCTTACCAGGTAAACGCTATTATGGTGGTTGCGAAATTGTTGACGTAGTTGAAAATTTAGCTATTGATAGATTAAAACAAATGTTTGGTGCTACTTGGGCCAATGTTCAACCTCACTCGGGAGCGCAAGCTAATGCTGCAGTAATGTTAGGTTGCTTAAACCCTGGAGATAAAATTTTAGGTTTCGATCTTTCGCATGGTGGACATTTAACACACGGTTCGCCTGTTAATTTTTCGGGTAAATTATATGTTCCTTCGTTTTATGGTGTGGAGCAAGAAACTGGTTTAATTGATTGGAATAAAGTAGAAGCAAAAGCACATGCTGAAAAACCAAAAATGATCATTTGTGGTGCTTCGGCTTATAGCCGCGATTGGGATTATGCCCGTTTACGTGCAATTGCAGATAGTGTTGGTGCTATTTTATTAGCCGATATTTCTCACCCAGCAGGTTTAATTGTTGGAAAATTATTGAACGATCCAATTCAACATTGCCATATTGTTACTTCTACTACTCATAAAACTTTACGTGGACCTCGCGGTGGTATTGTAATGATGGGTAATGATTTTGAAAATCCATTCGGACAAAAAACGTTGAAAGGTGAATTGAAAATGATGAGTGCTGTTTTGGATGGTGCTGTTTTTCCTGGAACTCAAGGCGGACCCTTAGAGCATGTTATTGCTGCTAAGGCAGTAGCTTTTGGCGAGTGTTTAACTGATGATTACAAAATTTATGTAAAACAAGTGGCAGTTAATGCGCAAGCTATGGCCAATGCATTTGTAAACCGTGGTTATAAAATTATTTCTGGTGGAACCGATAATCACTTGATGTTAATTGATTTGCGTAGCAAAAACTTAACTGGAAAATTAGCCGAAGCTGCTTTAGGCAAAGCTGATATTACCATTAACAAAAACATGGTTCCTTTTGATGATAAATCACCATTTGTAACAAGTGGAATGCGCGTAGGTACTGCTGCTATTACCACTCGTGGTATGATGGAAGCCGATATGGAACAAATTGTTGATTATATTGACATTGCGTTAATGAACAATGATAACGAAACCACCCTTGCCGATATTAGAAAAAACATCAATACTTGGATGGCTAAGTTTCCATTGTATAAATAAGTTGAATTGTTAAATTGATAGATTGTTGAATTTTTATTATAACAACTAAAAATAAAAAATCCCTTTCAAGTAAAATTGAAAGGGATTTTTTTATGTAAGAAATATTATAAATGTGAAGACTGTTTTAACAAAACAAAATCTTTCAATTTTTTGCCAATTAATAAGGCAACTCTTAATTCATTTTTAGATTGTAATGACTTCTTCAAATCACAAAGTTCAGTGTTACTTAATTTTCCTATTTCATTATTATCAATTTTCAAAACCTGCTGCCCAATTTTAAATCCAGCTTTTTTAGTTTCATTATTTTCCCAAACAAAATTTATTACCAATTGGTTAGAGTCGTTTAAGCCAAATCCAATATCAAAAATATTGTTTAATGTGGTATCAAAGTTTATAGGCGTAAATATCATTTTCTTTTCTAAAAAATTATATACAAATACGTTTCTTTTTAACAATGCAGAACCAATAGTTGGTTTACAACTACAAATGGTAGCAGGAATATTTGTAATAAATCCCGATTGTGTTTTGAATGAATCTATTTTCAAATTTGATACATATGAATTTTGAATAGAAAATGCGGCAAGTGCATACTGTCCAAATCCTACCTTTCTTTTAAGTTTTTTATACTTTTTCGATTTCCATAAAACATCATCATTCGATTGAAAGTAACCAGAAAAGCCTGAGTCAATAAGCGCGTAAAAAGCTATTTGGTCATAACTTAATTGAACCAAAGGAAGGCGAGAATCCGTAAATTCAATATTAAACTCTGTGCTGTTTATTTCCTTTTTAAATGCTGTTTTTGAAAATGAAATCATTTGATTAGTGGGATCTAATTTCCAATTACATAATTTAATTAAACTTGTTCCAATAACTCCATCAATTTTTACACAACCTAAATTTGCCAATCTATCAGTATTAGCCACTAAGCAAACTATGTTGTTAAATGAACTTTTACCAATACTAATATTTTTAAAAACTAAGTTTGCATTATTTTCTTTTCCACCTGCATCTTCAATTGGCAAAGTACTTTCAATATTGGCCTTACCTGCAATTTCACTAGAAATAAAACATCCTGAGGCACCTGTATCAAATAAGAAAAGATATTTCTTACCATCAATAACCACTTCAACAAAAGGAACATTATCTCGTTGGTAAATAATTGGAACTGATTCTACACTATCGTTTCCCATTATTAAAACACCAGAGTTTAATAATTGCTCCTCATTTTTATTGGGTGTTTGAGCAAAAAGGTTTACACCAAACAATGATAAAAAAAATAATATGCTGCATACTTTCATAAATAATATATTTAATTGGTTGATGCCTTGCTCGTTTAAAGTGTTCCTTTGAATGATGTATTTATTTTTCATTTAGCTAAATTGGCTTTAAAATATTTCTATAAAATACCCAATTTGCAAAAAATCTCTTCCTGTTTCATCATTAATTTTATAGTCGAATTGGTGTAAATAACCAACTTGCAAAGTGGTTGATTTTGATGGTTTGTAATTAAATGCAACTTGCATTCTGTTTCTTTCAAAATAGGGCTCATTATCGGTAAAGAAAATTTCGTTGCTTGTACTAACTTGATAAGGTTTATAATTATTTTTTTCTTTACCAAATGGGTAAGACAAACCTAATCTATACCTAAACCTATTTCTATAACCATTGGAAGTAAACCTTAACTCTGTGCGATATCGTTGCTCAATTTTTAATTTTCCTAACGATTGAAATAAAACAATTTGCGGCCAAATTCTGAATTCATTGTTATTTTTTGGAGTTAAAAAATCTCCACCTTCCCTGTAGGTTTGATAACTACCTGCACCTAGGGTAAATGTGGCATTATTATTAAACTTATAATTAAACCCTGCCTTGTATTCGTAATAGTGGAAATTATTATAGAATTTTAAGGAACGCAACTGCGATTCCCCAAATAAACTCCATTTGTTATTTACATTCAATTTTAAATTGACAATATTCCAACTGCCTAAATCAAAGTTTTGAGCTACGATTATTTGAGTTGACAAAATGAGTATTAAGGTTACAAGTGAAACTCGTTTCATATTTTATTTAAAAACAACTTACTTCTTTTCAATCATTGAAATTGATTTTTGAAATATATGTGAATTTGGAATGGTAATTAATTCGCCACCAGTTGTTTTTAGATGAACAAAAAAATAAGTTAAGTCAATTACTTCGCCCTCAAAAGGGCAATCTTTATCTAGTACTTTAATGGTATCGCCTATTTTTACAGGGTGATTAAAAAACAACAATAAGCTGGAAGTAATATTTGACAACAATGACCATTGCGCAAAAAAAGCAATACCTAATGCTGTTAAAAGTGTTCCCACAAAAACCGCAATTTCGCTTTGTTTTAAACCCCAAATAGCTGATAGCAAAATGGTAACAGTTAAGAAACTTAAAATATGAACCGACTTAATAATCATTTTTCTTCTACCCCTTTGTAAGTGGGTATTCTTGAGTGAATTATTAACAAATGTTGTTGTAATATAATACACCAAAAGATAACTGATAACAACTAAACTGCTCTCAATAAGTTGAATTTTATATGGTTCCATTATTTTATTTAAAATAAATTATTTAAAGAAAACAAATTTAATTATTTCCAGCCGCCACCCAAAGCTTTATAAATGTTTACACCTGCTAGTTTTAAATTTTTATTGTTTATAATTAATTCTAATTCGGCTTGTAATGAACCTTGCTGGGCAATTAACACTTCTAAATAAGTAGCCTTCCCAACCATAAATAATTGATTCGATGTTTCAACCGATTGATTCAAAATTAGAGATTTTTGCTTTTTTAGGTTATTCATTTCTTTCAAATTTTGAACATTGGAAAGCTCGTTTGATACTTCTACAAATCCATTCAAAATTGTTTTTTGATAATCGAAAATTGCGTTAAGTTGACCAGCTTTTGCTGTATTAAAATGGGCCTTTAATGCATTTCTATTTACCACAGGAGTAACTAAATTTCCAAGAGTATTGTAGGCTAACGATGCAGGTGCTTGAAATAAAAACTGAGGGTCGAAGGCTTGAAAACCAAAGCCTGCCGTAATATTTAAATTTGGATAAAAAGCGGCTTTAGCCGATTTTAAATCAAAATTACTTGCCTCAACCATTAACTCCGATTTACGAATATCAGGTCTGTTTTTCAATAATTGTGAAGGAATACCTGCATTAAAATCTTGAGCAATTTCTTTATCAAGCAGCTCTTTATTCCTGGTAATTGTTTGTGGGAATCTTCCAATTAAAAAATTGATTTTATTTTCAAATAGAACTATTCGTTGTAAAGTTTCTTTTTCTAAAATTTTTGATTGCAACAAATTAGCTGAAAACTGCTGCAATGCCAGTTCATTGGCCAGTCCTGCTTCTTTTTGCGCATATACAGTTTGCAAAGCATCTTGTTGTTTTAAGATGGTTTTTTGTACCAAATCCAATTCATTATCTAATGCAAGAAGTTCGTAATAAGCGGTAGCAACCTCTGCTATTAAATTTGATATAATAAAATTGGTACCTTCAATAGTTGCTAAATAATTTGAAACTGCTGATTTACGTTGGTTTCTTAATTTACCCCAAATATCTAGCTCCCATGAAGCTTGCAAACCAATATTCATATCGGGTAAATCGATTGGAACAATTTGGCCTGGAGTAATTTGGGTGGAGATATTTCCAGCTCCATCCATAGTATACAAACCAAATTTACGCACTCCACCACCAATATTTAAACCAACTTGTGGCAATAAAGCCCCTTTAGCTAATTTAATACCTGCACGCGAAATTTCAATTTTTTGAAGAGCCATTTGCAAATCCAAATTATTGATCAGAGCTGAGTCGATTAGTTGCTCCAATATAGGGTCTGAGAAATATTTTTTCCAATTAATATTAGCTATATTTAAACTATCGGTTGAAGTATTATAACTTTTGGGTAAAACCTTTTCTTTAACAGTGGCTGCCTTGTATTTGGGGGCACACCCCACAAAAACAAGTACTACCAAATAAAAGGCCAACCTCATTTTATTAAATAATAAATATTGCACTCTTTTCTCTATCATATTTATGATTGTTTTTTTAATTAATAATTGTTTTTATGGGCGATATTTTTTTTATTCAATTTATCTTGAATGGTGGCAAATACCACATACAAACCTGGAATAATAATAATTCCAAAAATGGTTCCAAATAGCATACCTCCTGCCGATGCAGAACCAATGGTTTTATTTCCAATAGCCCCAGCTCCACTAGCAAGCATCAATGGAATTAATCCTGCCACAAATGCAAACGAAGTCATTAAAATAGGTCTTAACCTTAAGGTAGCTCCTTCAATTGCTGCTTGTAAAGGAGTATAACCCTCGCTGTGTTTTTGAGAAGCAAATTCCACAATCAAAATGGCATTTTTTGCTAATAACCCAATCAACATAATCATGGCAATTTGGGCGTAAATATTATTTTCTAAACCCATCATGAATAAAAACAAAAAGGCGCCAAAAATTCCAGTTGGCAACGATATAAGAACAGGCAGCGGTAAAATAAAACTTTCGTATTGAGCTGATAGCAATAGGTAAACAAATAACAAGCAAATGGCAAAAATAATGATAGATTCATTGCCTGCATTGGCTTGATCTCTTGACGAACCTGCCCAATCATAATCAAATCCTTTTGGTAATTTCTCTTTAGCTGTTCTTTTAATGGCTGCAATGGCATCACCACTACTAAATCCTTTGGCGGGCTCGCCAGTTAACATGGCAGAAGTGTACATGTTATAACGAGTAACTTGTTCGGGTCCGTATGTTTTGGTTATGCTTACAAATTCGGAAATAGGAACCATTTCACCTTCCTTATTTTTTACATACATTTTTAAAATATCTTCTGGCATTGCTCTATACTCAGGAGATGATTGAACCATAACCTTGTACAACTGTCCAAATCGAATAAAATTTGTGGCATATTCACTCCCTAAATAAGTTTGTAAAGTACTTAATACATCCTCAATTACAACCTTTTTCTGTGCTGCTTTTAAGTAATCAATATTCACCATTAATTGAGGAAAACTTGCATTAAATGTGGTGAAAGCATTTATAATTTCTGGCTGTTTATTCAGTTCTTTTACAAATTCGTTTGTTACTTTTTCAAGGTTTTTTAAATCACCTTTACCTGATTTATCAAGCAACCTTAATTCAAATCCGCTTGAATTACCATAACCTGGAACTGGAGGTGGTGTAAAAAATTCAATTTTTGCATCTTTAATATAATTTGTTTTTTCATTTAACTGTTGTATGATTTCTTTATCCGAAAATTTGCGTTCTTTCCATTTTTTTAAACCAATTAAATTCATACCGTAAGTGGCACCAACACCCTCGGAAAGCACACTAAATCCTGCCAATGTAGAAACAGAAGCTACTCCTTCAATACTTGCCGCTACTTTTTGAATTTCATCTGCAATTTTTTCAGTACGTTCAAGTGTTGCACCTTCGGGAGTTAAAATATTGGCATAAATAGTTCCTTGATCTTCGTTTGGAATAAAACCTGTAGCTATAATTTTACCAAATAAGCCAGTACCAAAAACAAATACAAGCAAAATACCAAAAGTTACCACACGTCTATTGGCAATTAAAGAGACTAGCCTCTGGTATTTACCCTCTAAGGCCGAATATTTTTTATTGAAACCATCAAAAAATTTGGTTAACCAATTTTTACTTTTTTCACCATCATGGTGGTGGTTATTTTTCAGCATGATTGCACACAAAGCTGGCGTTAATGTTAAGGCTATTACTCCTGAAAGTACAATAGATACCGCCATGGTTAATGAAAACTCACGGTAAAAAACACCCGTTGGGCCAGAAATAAAAGAAACAGGAATAAACACTGCCGACATTACCAAGGTTATTGCAATAATGGCTGCACTTATTTCTTGCATAGCAAGTTCAGTTGCTTTTTTTGCCCCAATTCCTTGATTTACCATTTTATAATGAACTGCTTCTACCACAACAATGGCGTTGTCAACTACAATTCCAATGGCCAATACTAAAGCAAAAAGGGTAATAAGGTTCAAAGAAAAACCCATTAATTGCATAAAAAAGAAAGTTCCTACCAATGAAACTGGAACCGTTAAAATTGGAATAAGCGTAGAGCGCCAATCTTGCAAGAAAATAAATACCACAAGTGAAACCAAAATAAAAGCTTCAATTAAAGTTTTAATTACTTCATGAATAGAGGCATCTAAAAATGAAGAAACATCGTAACTAACTGTATAATCCATGCCAGCAGGGAAGTTTACTTTTAGTTCATCCATACGTTTTTTAATATTTTGAATTACTTCAGTTGCATTGCTACCAGGTCTTTGTTTTATTAAAATGGCAGCCGATGGTTTTCCATTTTCTTTCGAAATTACATCATACTCCTGCGAGCCAAATTCAACCGTGGCTATGTCTTTTAGTTTTAAAACTTCGCCATGTTCATTGCTTTTTATAATTATGTTTTCGTACTCCTGAGGGGTGTTAAACTTACCTGTATATTTTAGTACATATTGTAATTGTTGGGCTTGACGGCCTGAACTTTCACCTACTTTACCCGGAGCAGCTTCAATATTTTGTTGTTTTAAGCATTTAATAACTTCATCAGTCGAAATAGAATAGGTGGTTAACTTAGCAGGATTCAACCAAATACGCATGGCATAATCTCGCGAACCCATAATATCGGCAAAACCAACACCATCAATCCTTTTTAACTCAGCTAGTAAATTAATATCAGTATAGTTGTATAAAAACTTTTCATCCATTTGTTCATTATTACTTAAGATATTTAAGTATAACAACATACTATTTTGAACTTTTTCAACAATAACTCCCGCTTTTATGGCTTCCTCGGGCAACTCATCTAAAGTTGAAGCTACCCTATTTTGAACATTTACAGCAGCAATTTCAGGGTCGGTACCCGATTTAAAAATAATTTGAATAACACTTGTACCATCGTTTCCAGAAACTGAAGACATGTAAGCCATTCCCGGCACACCATTAATAGCACGTTCCAACTGTGTTACCACAGCTTTAACACATGCTTCGGCATTAGCACCAGTGTATTTGGTTGTTACATTCACCTCAGGTGGCGCAATATCCGGAAATTGGGTCATGGGCAATTGAGTTAAACCCAAGCCACCCAATAGTAAAATAAATAATGAAATAACAATTGATAGAACAGGACGATGTATGAACTTTGAAACCATTTAAGTTGTTTTTTTATTTATTAATTAATTGATGCTTTTAATAGCTTGTCGTGAAGGAATTAACTGTGTTAGGATTTTCTCACCTTCCTTTACCAATTGAATGCCTTCTAATAATATTTTTTCGTTTGGATTTAAGCCTGAATCCACAATGTAAACATTCTTCATGCGTAGTTTTGGTATAATTCTTTTCATGTGAACAATGTTGTCGTTATCAACCACAAAAACATAAATATTATCCTGAATTTCGAAGGTAGATTTTTGAGGTATCAACATGGCTTTTTTCAGTGCTTGTTTAATAATTATTTTTCCACTTGAACCTTGTTTCAAAATTTCGTTTGGGTTATAAAATCTAGCTCTAAAAGCTACATTACCTGTTTCTTTATCAATTTCACTTTCCACTGTTTCTATTTTTCCTTTACCGGGAAAAAGTTTATTATTTGCCATTACCAATTCCACTTCATTGCTATGTGCATTTTTATTGCTTGCAGTCATGTTTAAGTATTCGCTTTCCGATACATGGAAATACGCAAAAACTTCTTTGTTGTTCGAAAACTCAGTAAGCAATGTTCCTTCGTCAATTAAACTTCCAATTTTATTTGGAATACGATTGATAACCCCATCAAATGGAGCACAAATTTTAGTAAGCCCTAAATTTAATTGAGCAGTAGCCATATTTGCTTTTGCTTCATCAATTCTGGCTTTGGCTGCTTCTAATTTAATTTCAGCTACTTGCAATTCAGTTTTGGAAACAATTTTTTTTGCTAACAAAGTTTGCATGTTTTTAACTTCAAGTTCAGCACCTTTGGCTTCGGCTTGGGCGTTTTTAAGCATGGCATTCGATTTACTCAACTCTTCTTTGTAATGATTATTGCTCATAGCAAATAATAGCTGACCTGCTTTTACAGGCTTTCCTTCATCTACATAAATGTTTTCAATAAATCCTTTTACACGAGCGCGTATATCTACACTATGCATGGCGTGAATATCGGCCACATATTCTTTGCTAAATGAGGTATCAACCACCAATGGTTGGGCAATTGGAAATTTTTCTTCTTTTTCTTTGGTTTCTTTAGTAGAGCAGGCTGCTATAAATAATAACGCAACTGAACTCAATTGCAATGCAATTCTATTCATTTAATGATATGATTTTAAGTTAATTGGTGATAAAGGAAAAAGACTAAGAAGCTGTCTCAAAAGTTCAGCCTTACACATTTTGTCACATTGAGCGAATACCGATAGCTATCGGTAGAAATGTTTTGAAAACAAGTATTAATTTCTCGTCCGATAGCTATCGGACTCCGCTACCGTTGACGTGCCTTTTAAAGCTTTTGAGAAAGCCGCTTCTTTTTGTTAATTTAATGAGCGTAATCTTTCAATTACAACTTTGTTTTCAACTCTTTTATAATAAAAAGTTATTACAAACAAATTCCATTAGCAAGGCATTATTTATTTATAGATTACAATGGTAATTACGCTATAAAACCTTGAAAGTGGGATGAATCTAAAAACCTATCTATTGTTTAAAAATTAACAAAAAGACTTTTGAAGGCTTATTTTAGGTGGGGGAACGGTTAGTTCAGGATGGTAAAATTCAATAAATTTTTCTTCATCAATTACAATAACCAAATAAATTGGTAACACCTCAAAACAGAAAATTTCTGGATAATATTGAGCGGTAAAAAAATCATCTTCTTCTTCCAAATTAATACTTGGAGATTCTGTTTGATTATTATTTTTATTTATTGGCGAATTTTGATGATGCGAATTTTGAATATTTAAATAATGGGTCTTATTGATCCTATTATATGGATTTGGTGTTTGTATTTTAATGTTAAAATTAATAAAACTGAAACCAATAAAAAACAACAAAACATACACCTGTAAAGGTAGGAATAAGTTTATGATGTATTTAATATTTGTTTGTTTCATTACTGCCGCAAAAGTAGGCTCTTTAAAGCGTTCTAATTGTCAAAGATTAGTAAAAATAAGGCATAGGACACCGTTAAACAAACAGGAATTATTATTAATTTTAAAATCAACTACTTTTTAGTCAATTTATAAGAGAGAATTACCATGTATGGAGTTTTGTTTTGAAGGTAGAAAAAGAGACAATAAAATTGTATTCAATAATTTAAAAAATATGAAAACACCTTTTAACAAGTTTCTTTACATTGGCTTCATCATCATAGGATTATACCAAACTATTTTCACCAAAGATTATATGCAAGATGCCGCATCTATGGGAATTGGCTTAGCTTTTGACCCATTTGATACTGAACAAAAATGGAACGAAAGACCTACTTGGCAAAAAGCAGTTTTAATTGTTCATTTAGCTGCAGTGGCCGCTTTATTTGGTTATGGTGTTGGTTTGAATGATAAATAATTTAAAATTTTTCCTTTTTAAGGTTCCATGAATGAATTTAAACAATAATCAAAAAAATCGTCCATTTTTAAGAATAGACCTTAAAATCAATTACACCTAAAAACCTAAGAAAACTATTGAATCAATTAAATATTTATATGGCAATTACTGACCCTAGTCACTATTTGGGCTAAAATCTCTCAAAATAGCATTTGCCAATGGTCATTTTAAAGCGCTAGTATTGAAAGTACGTTTGTTGAGTAAAATAAACAAATACTCACTATATGCAAACAGAAAAATTTCAATACGATAATCGAATCGTAAGAAACTTTGCCATAGCCACCATGGTTTTTGGTATTGTTGGAATGTTAGTTGGCTTGCTTGTGGCCATTCAACTTTATGAGCCCGCTGCCAATTTAGGAAATCAGTACACTTCGTTCGGAAGAATTCGCCCATTGCATACCAACGCAATTATTTTTGCTTTTGTTGGTAATGCTATTTTTATGGGTGTTTATTACTCGTTACAGCGCTTATGTAAAACCAGAATGTTTAGCGATCTATTGAGTAATATACATTTTTGGGGTTGGCAATTAATTATAGTAGCTGCGGCTATTACATTGCCTTTAGGCTTAACCACCTCAAAAGAATATGCCGAATTAGAATGGCCAATAGATATAGCTATTACCTTAATTTGGGTAGTATTTGGTTGGAACATGTTTGGTACTATTATAAAACGCAGAGAACGCCACATGTATGTTGCTATTTGGTTTTATATAGCCACTTTTGTTACGGTAGCTGTTTTACATATTATTAATTCTTTCGAATTACCTATTTCTTTATTTAAAAGTTATTCATTTTACGCAGGTGTGCAAGATGCTTTGGTACAATGGTGGTATGGTCATAATGCAGTAGCATTTTTCTTAACCACTCCATTTTTAGGTATGATGTATTACTATTTGCCTAAGGCAGTTGATAGACCAGTTTATTCATACAAATTATCTATTTTACACTTTTGGACATTAATTTTCTTATATATTTGGGCTGGTCCCCACCATTTGTTATATACTTCATTACCTGATTGGGCTCAATCGTTAGGTGTAGCTTTCTCTATTATGTTAATTGCTCCATCGTGGGGTGGTATGATAAACGGATTGTTAACTTTACGTGGCGCTTGGGATAAAGTGCGTGATGAACCTGTATTAAAATTCTTTGCAGTAGGTATTACAGCATATGGTATGGCTACTTTCGAAGGTCCAATGCTTTCGTTAAAAAATGTAAACGCTATTGCACATTTTACTGATTGGATAGTAGCTCACGTACACGTAGGCGCATTAGGTTGGAACGGATTTATGACCTTTGGTATTTTGTATTGGTTAATCCCTCGCATTTACCAAACCAAATTACACTCTACTAAATTAGCCAACTTCCATTTTTGGATAGGCACTTTAGGTATTTTATTCTATGCAGTTCCTATGTATTGGAGCGGATTTACACAAGGTTTAATGTGGAAAGAGTTTACAGAAGCTGGTCAATTAAAATACGAATTTATAGATACTACTAAACAAGTTTTATCATTACATGTGTTCCGTTCTATTGGTGGTACGCTTTATTTAGCAGGTACTTTAGTAATGGTTTATAATATTGTTAAAACAATGACTGCTGGTAAATTAGTAGCAAACGAAGATGCAGAAGCCCCAGCATTAGAAAGCAATTATGCACCTACAGGACATGCTTCTTACTGGCATAAGGCTTTAGAGCGCAAACCAATGACATTTATGGTATTATCAATTGTAGTTATTCTAATTGGTGGTGCGGTAGAAATGTTGCCAACGTTCTTAATCAAATCAAATATACAAACCATTACCAGTGTAAAACCATATACACCATTGGAGTTACATGGTCGTGATTTATACATACGTGAAGGTTGTGTAGGTTGCCATTCGCAAATGATTCGTCCGTTTAGAAGCGAAACTGAACGTTATGGCGAATACTCAAAAGCAGGTGAATATGTATATGACCATCCATTTTTATGGGGTTCCAAACGAACTGGGCCTGATTTAATGCGCGAAGGTGGAAAATATCCAAACTCATGGCATTATAACCACATGATAGATCCAAGAACTATGTCACCAGGTTCAATTATGCCAGCTTATCCTTTCTTAGCAGAGCAAAGCATGAATGTTACCAATATTAAGGATAAAATTAATGCCATGCGTACATTAGGTGTTCCTTACGAAAAAGGCTATGAAGAAAGAGCCTTACAAGATTTGCAAGCACAAGCTAAAACCATTAGCGACAACCTGGCAAGCGAAAAAATAAAAATTGAAAGCGATAAAGAATTAATAGCAATTATAGCTTACCTACAACGTTTGGGTACAGATATTAAATTAACTAATTCGGCAGCTAAATAACCATTAATTAAATAAAAATATGTTTCGTAACTTATTGCACGAAGTAACCGGTATTGGCATTTATCAAATGTTCTCGCTGATAGTATTCACAGCCTTTTTTACACTTATAGCTTTATGGCTATTTAAAACCAAAAAAGAATACATTGATGAAATGAGCAATAAACCGCTTGAATAATGTTTAACAAAAAATTGATTAACAAAATGAAAACAAAAGTATTTTTAGCCAGTATAATTTTATTGCTAAGCAATAGAAGCATGGCAGCCGAAGCCACAACATTTGATTATGGCGATTTTGATACGCTGTATTTAAAAGTAATGGGTGTTATCATTAGTATTTTAATCCTTATCATAGTAGGATTATTGTACTTAACCTTAACAGCATTACGCAGAATTAACAACCCTGAATTGGTAAAAGCCGATGAAGAGAGAACAACAGTTGAAAAACTGTTTTCTTTACACTCATTAAAAGATGAGAAAAAACTTTTATTAGATGAAAGTTTTGATGGAATTGTGGAGTTAGATAACCCAACTCCACCTTGGTTTAACTTTATGTTTTATACCACTATTGTATTTGCAATTGTTTATGGATTTTGGTATCACTATTCTGATAATTTAGGTAAATCGCAATTGGCAGAATACGAACAACAACTAACCGATGCAGAAGTAGCTAAAACTGCCTATTTAAAAAAAGTAGGTAATTCCATAGACGAAAGCAATGTTAAATTAATGGCCGATGCCAAAGATTTATCAGCAGGTAAGGAATTATATACTGCTAAATGCGCAGTATGCCATAGAGAAGATGGTGGAGGAAATGTAGGACCAAACTTAACAGATGAGTTTTGGTTACATGGAGGCCAAGTAAGCGATGTATTTAAAACCATTAAATATGGAGTTACTGGTAAGGGTATGATTGCTTGGGAAAAATCTTTAAACGGTTTACAAATGGCTCAATTAGCAAGTTATATTAAATCAATCGGTGGCACCAATCCACCAGCACCAAAAGCGCCACAAGGAACTGAAATGGAAGAAACTAGCGAAACAGCAAAAACCGATAGCACAGCAGTAGCCCCTGATAGTTTGGCAACTGCTTTAAAATAATAATACAATATAGAGGCTGCCTCAAAAGCTTTAAAATGTTCGTCTGTTCGAGCGAAGTCCAATAGCTATCGTACTAGAACTTGTAATTATTACATTTCTACCGATAGCTATCGGTATTCTCTCAATGTGACAGACATATAGCTATAATTTAGAGACAGCCTTTTTCATTTTTTTGGATAAAATTAAATTTTAGTGATCACTAAAATTAGTTTAACAATAGCATTTATAAAAAGATTATGCACGAAGTAGAAGAGGCAAAGGCGCTAGATGGCGAGCATTACCGCGATAGTTTATCGAATGTAAATAAAGATGGAAAACGTCTTTGGATTTTTGCAAAAAAACCAAAAGGAAGTTTATACCAATACCGAACACTTTTTGCTTGGTTTTTATACATTATATTCTTTGCCACTCCTTTTATTAAATTTCATGGACATCCTTTATTGTTATTTAATGTTTTAGAGCGAAAATTCATTATTTTTGGTATGCCTTTTTGGCCACAAGATTTAAACTTGTTTGCCTTATTGATGCTTACTTTTATATTGTTTATTATTGTATTTACTGTTTTGTTCGGCCGAGTTTGGTGCGGTTGGGCTTGCCCTCAAACCATTTTTATGGAAATGCTTTTTCGTAAAATTGAATATTTAATTGAAGGTGATTTTAACCAACAAAAAAAACTAGCTGGCCAGGAATGGAATACTGAAAAAATACTTCGTAAAGGAGGAAAACATGTTGCTTTTTATTTAATCTCATTTTTGATTGCTAATACATTTTTATCATACATAATTGGTATTGACCAAATGAAGCTGCTTATTACCGATGGTCCATTGGCACATATTGGTAAGTTTGCTTCATTACTTATTTTCTCTACTGTATTTTATTTTGTTTTTGCTTTTTTACGCGAGTTGGTTTGTGTAATTATTTGTCCTTATGGCAGGTTACAAGGTTTAATGTTAGATCCACATTCAATAGTAGTAGCATACAATTATTTATGTGGCGAACCTCGAGGAAAAGCAAGTAAAAAAGATACTGCTACTCCTGCTCCAAAAGGCGATTGTATTGATTGTAAATTATGTGTTCAAGTTTGCCCTACTGGTATTGATATAAGGAACGGTACTCAGCTAGAATGTATCAACTGCACAGCATGTGTAGATGCCTGCGATGAAGTAATGGTAAAAATAAATAAACCAACTCGTTTAATAGGCTTTAACTCTAAAAACGGAATTGATAATAACGAAACCTTTAAGTTTACTTTACGTAATGTAGGTTACTCAGTTGTTTTAGTTGGCTTATTAACTCTTTTGGTTTATTTGGTTGCTAGCCGCAAAGAAATTGAAACAACTTTAAACAGAACTTCGGGAATGCTTTACCAAACACAAGCCAATGGCAATATTAGTAACTTATACAATATTGAGTTTGTAAATAAAACCTTCGATTCTATTCCAATTGAACTAGAATTAGTTGAACCAAAAGGAAGCATTGTACTAATCGAAAAAGGTAAGATTAAAATACCAAAAGACGAATTAGGCAAAACCAGTTTCTTTATTGAAATTGACCCTAAAACCATTACTAGTAATCAAAATAAAGTATTGATTAATGTAAAAAGCAATGGTATATTAATTGAACAAGTAAAATCAAATTTTGTGGCTCCAGTTAATTAACTTTGGCCACAAAATAAATCAACTAAAAAATGAAAATAAACTGGGGAACCAAATTAGTAGCACTTACGGTATTATTTATGTGTTTCATCATTTTTATGATTTTAAAAATGGTTAAACAAGATGTGGCTTTAATTGAAAACGATTATTACGAAAAAGGTGAAAATTACCAAGCTACCATTGATGAAAACAAAGGCGCAGATAGTTTAATATTATTTGAAGTTGCTAATATTAATAATCAAACTGTTTTACGTTTAAAAAACATAGCTCATAAACCAATTAGCAATGCACAGTTAAACCTAAAATACTTGGCTAATAAAACCAAAGATAAAACCTTTGAGGTACAAATTGGCGATTCAATTCCTACCGATATTGATATTACTAATTTTGAAAAAGGTAATTGGGTAGGTAAGCTTAGTTGGACCAATAATTCAGGGAAACATTATTTGGAGAAAAATTTCGATTTAAAATAACTTATGCTTTTTTTAACTGCAATTATAACTGGAATGGTAAGCAGCTTGCATTGTGCAGGCATGTGCGGACCCATTGCGTTTGCATTGCCAAAGCATAACAATACGCAAGGTCATTTATGGCTTTCTAGGTTCATGTACAACGCAGGACGTATTTTTACTTATGCCATTTTAGGGTTCCTAATTGGTGCGGTTGGCTTTCAATTAAAGCTAGCGGGCTTACAACAATCCATAAGCATTTTTGCAGGAATTAGTATTTTAGTTATTACTTTAATCAAACTATTTTTACCTAAAATAGCCAATCAATTCGACATCAATTTTTGGGGTAATAAATGGTATGGTAAATTATTTTCCAGCAAAAGTTCGTATTCATTTTTTTTAATTGGGAACTTAAATGGTCTTTTGCCTTGTGGGTTTGTGTATGTTGCCTTAATTGCTTCATTAGCTACTCAATCGGCACTTTCAGGTGCATTATTTATGGCTACATTTGGTTTAGGTACATTACCTGTAATGTTTACTATTTCCATGTTAGGGCAAATTATCAATTTAAAATTTAGGCAAAAAGCCAACTTATTAATGCCCGCGTTTGCCATCGTTTTTGGGTGTTTATTTATACTTCGCGGATTGAATTTAGGCATTCCATACGTAAGCCCTCAAATTAATGAAGCTGAAGTAAGTAATAATATGTGTGGAACTGGGCATTAGAAAAAAACAAATGTCTTCTACAAAACAGTAATTTTCTTACCTTGTTTTTACTAAAACTATTGGTAATTTTGAGCAATATTTAATCATAGTCAATAATGGTACAATGTTTGAATATCAACAAAATTATACTGCACCAAAGTGAAAACTAAACTACTATTTATATTATCGGTTACAGGTTTTTTTATCCTGTCTTGTGGCACTTCAAAAAATGGGGTTAACCGCAAGGATAGAAGCAAACAGCCTGATTGGGTGCAACAACGTCCGATAAATTCAAATTATTATGTTGGAATAGGTTATGCAAACAAAACTTTAAACCCAACCGACTTCCAGCAAATGGCCAAAAAGCGTGCTTTAAACGACATGATTGGCGAAATAAAAGTGGTGGTTTCAAGCAATTCTATTCTATCTCAATATCAAAACAATGCTAATTATAACCAAATTTTTGCTACTGAAACTCAAGTGAATGCCCAAGCAATGGTAGAGGATTTTGAGGTAATAGATAGTTGGGAAAACAAAACCGATTTTTATATTTATTACAAACTTTCAAAAAGCGATTATGAAGCAGCCAAACGCAGAAAACTGCAAGCTGCCATTAATCAATCCATCAATTTTTTAGACAATGCAGACCAACTTACATTACAAGATAACTTTATGCAAATAATGCGTTTGCGAATAAAGGCTTTAGGTGCGTTACAAAATTATTTAAATGAAGATGTAGCAATTGAATATAAAGGCAAACAAGTTTACTTGGTAAACGAAATTGTAAATCAAATTCAAAACCAATTATACAAACTGCAAGTTAAAACCGATGTGGTAGAACTAAAAGGTAAAATTGGAAAACCCATCAGCAATCCTTTTACTGCTAGCGTTAAACTTGCTTCAAACAACTCTTTAGTTCCTTTTGTTCCATTAACTTTAAAAGCCAATCAAACCAAATTTGATTATGGAAATAGTGCAGAAACCGATCAAAATGGAATAGCAACTTTTTCATTGAATAGAATTTTAGCTAAAGACCCAATCCAACAAGTAAAAATAATGGTAGATATAGCTACTATTATTAAAATTGATAGTTTAAACAATTTACTGAAAAACATTTTAACCAACATAGATGCGCCAAGTACTAATTTTAGATTGGTAGTAGAACCTATAAAAATATACACCAATAGCCAAGAACAAATTTTAGGTAAAACTCTTGAATTTAACATCATTGAACCTTTGCTTAAACGTAAGTTAGTAGAGAGCGGCTGTAACTTTGTTACTGATAGAAAAAATGCAGATTACGAAGTAAAAATAGTAGCAAACACAACTGATTTAGGTGTAATGTGGGGCAAAATGTTAAAAGCTAATATCAACATGGATATTAGTATTGTGGATGCGAGTAACAACCATGAAATTTATAAAAACGCATTGAAAGACATAAAAGGCTATCAGGTAACACCTGAAAATGCCAGCAAAGATGCTTACAATAATATGCTTACTAATTTTTGGGAAAAAGTTTACCCCGAATTTTTAAACGAGCTTTTATTAGCTGACCATTAGTTCTATTCGGTGCTTTTTAAAAAGTTAATACCTGCCATCGGAAACTTATCACACCTTAACTCTGCTTCCATAATTCCATTTTTAATAGGGCTAAGCCATATTTCTATATTTTTAGATTCTAAAGGATCATTATTGAAAATTTTTCCAATTTTACCACATCTAATAATATAAGCTATTCCAGTTACTGATGGTGGTAAACCATAATTTTTTTCAATTACCCCACCTTCAAATCTGGCCTTTCCTATATTTCCATTCACATATTTATTGTTTCCAATTTCTATATTAACTTCAGCTTTTTCCGATACAAACTTAAAATGCATCAATTTGGGTTCTGTTCGAACTGTAATTTTGGTACTTGTTGCATGCCACCTACCAATCATTTCAGTTGGCATGTTCCACTTGCAACTGTTGCAAGAAACAAACAATAATATTGTTATAAAAATGGTCGCTACTCTGACAAATATTTTCATGGTAAATTATAAAAGGGTCAATCAATTTAAAAATTGATTGACCCTTTTTTGAAATGAACTTTTACGCTTTCTGTTCCCAAACCTGAACTAACTCCACCAATACATCAACTGCGCATTGCATGTCTTGCACACTTACGTATTCTTGCTTACTATGAATAGCCATTTCGCCAGTAAAAATATTAGGACAAGGTAAACCCATAAACGAAAGTCTTGAACCATCAGTTCCACCTCTAATATTGGTTTTTACTAAATTTAAACCTGCACGTTTGTAAGCCTCTTCAGCATTGGCCATTACTTGCGGATATTGGTCTAAAATTTCTTTCATATTGCGGTATTGTTCAGTTACTTTAATTTCGTAAGTAGCACCTTCAAACTTAGCAACGGCTTGCTGAGCCAATTGTGCTAACAAAGCTTCATGCTCTTTTAGTTTGGCAGTGTCAAAATCGCGAACTATGAAGCCAACTGTAGCTTTTTCTACTGTTCCTTCTATTGAAACAGGATGTAAAAAACCTTGGTAACCATCCGTTTTTTCAGGACACATGGTATCGGCAGGTAATAATGTAGTAAAATAGGATGCTGCTTTTATAGCGCTTACCATTTTATTTTTAGCATAACCCGGGTGAGCACTTATGCCATGAAAAATTACTTTGCAACCATCGGCACTAAAGGTTTCGCCTTCTAAATGACCACGTTCGCCACCATCTAAGGTATAACCAAAATCGGCATTCAGTTTTTTCATGTCAATTTTATCAACCCCCTGCCCTATTTCTTCATCAGGTGTAAATAATATTCTGATATCGCCATGTTTAATTTCAGTATGAGCTAAAAGTAATTGTGCCAAATCCATAATAATTGCCACACCCGCTTTATCATCGGCACCTAATAACGTTAAACCACTAGCAGTAATAATATCATCGCCAATTCTTTCTTGCAAATAAGTATGGTTTTTAGCTGATAAAACAACCGAATTATCATCAGGCATCACAATATCGTTTCCATCCCAATTTTTATGTAAAATAGGTTTTACATTGGTTCCACTGCAATCAGGACTGGTATCTACATGGGAACAAAAACATAATACCGGAACTTTTTTATCGGTGTTAGAAGGTATAGTTGCATATACATAACCAAACTCATCTGTTTCAGCATTTAAGCCTAATGCTATTAATTCATTGCATAAAATTCGGCTCAAATCTTTTTGTTTTTCACTACTTGGATTTGAAGTACTATTAGGATCGGCAGTGGTATCAATTTGCACATAGCGCATTAATCTTTCGGCTACTGAGTAGTTATAATTTTTCATTGTACAATAATTGTAAATTAAACTGACGAATTGCACTAAAATTTTATTGACGGTACACCATTTTAGTATTAAACATTTACTTAAATGTGTTGAATGGAAAAATTTACTGTTGAAATAAAAATTAAAAATCCCTCATAATGAGCAAGTTTTAAAAAAATAAAAAAATATAATGACGAAAATTTGATGATATGACTTTTGTTAGTAAATTTGATTAAACAATAAAACCAAAATTCATCGCCTATAAAGTATAAACCTTTACACTAACCAATTAATAATAACTGTTTGCTAAAAAACTACTGAACCAATTAATGCTTACAATTATGCAAACCTCAAAAGTTAGTGACGATGAATTGATACTGATGTATCTTAATGGCGATGTGCGTAGTTTCGAAACATTGCTAAGAAGGCATAAAAATGCCGGCTTTTCAATCATTTTACAAAAAGTAAAACATAGAGATGTTGCGGAAGAAATTTTCCAAAATGTTTTTATCAAAATTATCGAAGTTTTAAACGATGGCCGCTATACTGAAACAGGGAGGTTTAAACAGTATTTATTGCGCTTATGCAATAACTTTTCAATTGATTACTTACGCAAAAACTCTAAAAAGAGAGAATATTTGTTTTCGAACTTTATGAGTACCGATTCAGAAGACGAAAGTTATTCGTATTTTGACAATTATGCAGACGAAAAAGTACGAGCTCCTTTCGAAGATTTTGAAGCTGAAAAAGAAGCTACACTTTTACGTAGTTTAATTTTACAATTACCCACTGAACAACAAGAAGTGATTATTTTAAAACATTGGGGCAATTTAAAATTCAGAGAAATAGCTGATCAAATTGGAGAAAATATCAATACTGTTCAAGGTAGATTTAGATACGGAATTAAAAAATTAAAAGAGCTAATTAAACAGCATCAAATTGAAATTTCATTGAATTAAATACTTTTGGCATTATTTTTTCGATAGTTTATTTATGAAAATCAGAAACCTTTTTATTTACTTAATTCTATTTGGCTCAATTACTATTAAAGCTCAGGATACTTTAAAAAATGTTACCCTTCCTGACTTTATAGTTACTGCCCAAAAAGATCCTGAATACGAAAAAAAATACCAACGTTTGGTTTATAATGTAAAAAAAGCGCTTCCTTATGCAAAGTTAGCTGCTTTTAGGTACCAAATGTTGGAGCAAAACCTACAGCTTTTACCTACTGAAAAGGCCAGAAAGGCATACTTAAAGAAAACAGAAGCCAATATAAAAGACCAATTTATGGACGATTTGAAAGGCTTAACCGTGAGCCAAGGCAAAATACTAATAAAGCTAATTTATAGAGAAACAGGAAGAACAACATATGATTTATTAGAAACCTATAGAGGTAATTTTACAGCCTATTTTTGGCAAGGAATGACAAAATTTTACGGTGGAAATTTAAAAGATGAGTACAACCCAATAGAAGATTGGCAAATAGAGCAAATAATAAAACAGTTAGGCTTTGAATAATTTATTTAAGGACAGCAATTAATTGGATAAAAAAAGCTCAATTAAACTGAGTTTAATTGAGCTTTTTTTAGTTATTAACTATATTTAAAATGATTATTTACTAATCATCATTTTACCAGTTTGACGGTTGTTATCGCTAGTTAAAGTGTAGAAATAAATACCGCTGTTTAAATCAGAACCATCAAAGTTAACTGTAAAATCGCCAGCAACTTGTTTGCCTAAATCTTTGGTAAATACTTGTTTTCCATTGATATCAATAACAGTTAAGTTAGTATTTGATGATGGAATGGCAAGGCTGTAATTAATTGCAGTCACAGAATTAAATGGGTTAGGATAGTTCGATAAATCTGACTGATCTACAGCTGTTACAGTAGTTTCCAAACCGGTTCCCCAAGATGTAAATTCAACATCATCTATCATCAATTCTGTTGATAATGTTGTTGCTGTAGAACCCGAAGCCATATTTCCAGTTGAGAAGAATTCAATAATACAACTATCTGAAAGAGCACCTAAAAAGTTTTCATCCCAATATGCGTAATTTATAGGTTTTGATATTTGTAACCAACCAATTTTATTATTAGCTACTGAACCCAATAAAGGACCTCTTTGATTTAAAGCAAATAAATCGGTTAACAAAGTATCTCTTTTTCCATCATTTGATTGAAAAAAAGTTATAAAAGCAAAAAAACTTTCAGTAGTTACACTTGTAAGGTAATTCATTTTAAATTTCATGGCTGCTGGTCTTCTTTTCATAACCATAGTGTTACTAACACGACCTATTTTTATAGCTCCATTAACCGATGGAGAATCATTTAAAACACCTAAAAAATTAGTTCCTGTTGCGGCACTTAACGAAAATGTTGTCCCATTTGAACTTATATTAAAAACTGTTCGAACTTTTGTTCTTCCACTTGTACTAACCCAACCATCAGCACTATTACCTGTGGCTGTTTCAAAACTTCCATTTGGAACTAATTGTGCAAAAGCCAAAGTACTCATGGCAACTGCTGCTATTGTTGTAATTATTTTTTTCATTTTTGTTTTATTTGTGTGTGCGATAATAAGGTATTTAATTTATTTAATAAAAACTAGGTAACAATATTAAAGTAAAATTTTTGTTATACGGTAAATTACAACTATTTCTTAACTAATTCATCGTTTAACTCGTTGGCTTTAGCCACCTTTTGTAACACCCAAAGCACATAACGAATATCCACAGCCACACTTCTACTGTAGCTTTCGTTCCAAGCATAATCGTTAATAGTAGCTGTGTAAGCTCTATCAAAATTAATTCCCACTAACTCGCCTTTGGCATTCATTACAGGGCTTCCGCTATTTCCGCCTGTAGTATCTAAATTATATAAAAAGTTAACTGGTAAATCGCCCAAGCTTGGTTTTAACAAATCGCCATATTCTTTTGCTGCGTACAATTCTTTAATTAAAGGTAACAATTCATAATCAACGCCATCTTCTTTTTCAACCACACCACGTAAGCTGGTAAATGGACCATGGTATTCAGCATCGTTTGGCGAATAACCTTTTACATAACCATAGGTAAAGCGCAAGGTAGCATTGGCATCAGGCACAAAGTTTTTATTTTGGAATACCGATTTTGCATCTACATATTTTGCCATTAATAAATTCAATTCAGCCTCACGTTTTTTATCTTGCTCATCATAAAAATTGATTTCTTTATTTAAGCTAGCAGCTAAATCTAACAATGGATCTTGCAAAGCAAAAAGCTTTACAATATCTTCATTAGCTAGCTTTTCAATCATTTTGGTATCTTTAAAAATAGTCTTACTGTACAATTCATACGCATTCATGCTTTTTTCAAAAGTTTCAACTCTGTTATCTTTATTAAACTGTTTGGCATCGGCTTGCATTTTTTTAAAGGCAGCCATTTCAAAAGGCTCATCATACTTGCTAAATGCTACCGATAATGCTTGTTTCAATTTTAAACCTTGTTTTAGTTTAAAATCGGTTCTTTCTGCATCATTTTTTAACAACTGGTAAGCATTTTTAAAATTATCAATTGCCGCAGCCATAGATAACATTGGTGTTACGCTGTAAATTTGATCGTACCATAAATTACGAGGAGCGTATTTTAAAATTTCGTCATACAAAACATTGATACGTGGAATAACATTGCTATAAGTAGCTTTTAAAACTTCATCTTTAGCTAAGAAATCCTGCAGTGCTGCTTCATCTTTGTATTTTTTAGCTGTTAAACCTGTCCTTCTAAATCCTTGTAATTTACCTTTAAAATTTTTGGTGGTATTAGCCAATTGTTTAATGCGAGAAGCATATTTTATAGCCAAGGTTTGATTGCCTTTGCTTAATTTTTCCATTTCTTCAATTTGCCAATCGTATATATTACTGATGTATTGCAACATATATTGTTCGTGGTATTTATAAAATGCAGCAGGCTGATGGCGGTAAGTACGGCCTGGGTAACCTAATACAAATACAAAATCGTTTTCGTTAACACCTTTAGGATTTATAACCAAATGTTTGGCAGGTTTGTAAGGTACATTGTTTGGCGAATATTCAGCTGCACTTCCGTCAGGTGCTACATAGGCTCTTAAAAAAGCAAAATCGCCACTATGACGAGGCCATACCCAATTATCTTTTTCACCACCATACTCGCCAATGCTGCGGGCAGGCACATAAACCAAGCGTACGTCTTTTAATAATTTATAACGGAATAATACATAAGTGCGTCCGGTAAACATTTCCGAAATTTCGCAACTTAAAGTTGGATTGGCTTTATTCTCCGCATCGGTAATGGTTTTTAAATTATTGGCAATTATTTTCAACCTTTCGGCAGCATCGGCTGTGCCTTGTGTGCCTTGCAATACTTTGATTGACACATCTTCGTAACTAGCAGCTATTTTACAAACCAAACCTTTGGCTTGCGCTTCTTGGTTATGAGTACGGGCCAAATAGCCATTTTTTATATAGTCGTTAACGGTATCGCTAATGGCCGCCACAAAACTAAAAGCACAGTGGTGATTGGTAACAATTAAACCATCGTTGCTTACAAAACTGCCTGTACAGCCACCCACTCGTACAATAGCATCAACTATACTCACTCCATTTGGGTTATACAATTCAATAGGTTTAATTTTTAAACCCACCTTTTTAAGGTTAATATTTTTAAGTTCCGACAAAGGAAACATGCCCTCGTCTGTTTTATGGCTTTGGAACAAGCCAATTGAAATAAAAGTCAAAGTTAGTAAAACGTATTTTTTCATACCTGTTTTTTAAAAGTTGGCAATATAAAACAAATAGTTCTTTTGCCAATTTTAGTAATTAAAGTATTAACTCAAACAGATTTCTATTTACATCAACTCATAAAGTTCTCGTCAAACTATTTTAAAAAATTGATTTTAAGTAATGCAATAAGGATTTACGCATTGAAAATTGTTAAAATAGTAATGAGTGCTTTTTTGAAAACAACACTTGACCTTATAAAAAACATAAATATATTTTCAATAAAAAATGCTTTGATTATTTATCAATCATTTGAAAAAATTCTAAATGTTGAAAAAGGAAATTTTGTAAAATAAAAAAGGCTTATAAGATTTAACTTATAAGCCTTTGATTTAAGTGTGGTGTAGGAGGTACTACAACAATTATATTTCAATAATTCATTTGCTACCAATTCACACACAAATGTATTATAATTAGGCTTATATACAATACTTTTGAAAGTAAACAAAAGTAATTGAAAGTAAATTTTGTTTCAGTATTGTTTCAGTATTACTATATTTGAATAAAAATTTAAATATATGGCTATTACTTACAAACCTGAAATAAACAGCAAACCTAAAAAAGATGGAACTTGTTTAATTATGCTTAGGATAACAGAAAACAGAAAAATTAAAAGAATTTCTACTGGTGTTTTTGTTAGCTTTAATGCATTTAACAAAGAAGCTAAAGAAGGTTACTGGATAAGGAAAAGCAATCCTAATCATAAAAAACTTAATTCAGATATTCAAGATTTTATTGATAAAGTAAAAAAAGCAAGTAAAACCATTGAAAAAAACAATCAAATTGTTTCAGCAAAAAGTATAATTAATGAAGTAAATAACAAAAATACTGGCAGCTTTACAGATTACTTTAAGGCTAAACTTGAAACCTACTTTACAACTCATTCAGCTGGTTATTATAAGCACCTTAAATCAAAGCTAAACAACTTAAATGAATTTAATAGTAATATACTTTTTACTGAATTAAATGTTTCACTACTGAATAAATATGAAGTACATTTAAAGAAAAAAGGCTTGAATGATAATTCAGTTACTTCTAATTTAAGAGCAATAAGAACTATTTTATATGAAGCAATCAAAGAAGATTTATTTGAAGGAAAGAATCCTTTTACAAGTAAAACACTAAAAGAGTTTAAGACAAACAAAGAAAAACTTTCAATTGAAGAAATAAAAAAAATTGAAGGATTAGAACTTGAAGAAAATTCAATTCTTTGGAATGTGAAAAATTATTTTCTGTTTGCCTATTATGCAGCTGGTATAAGAATAGGTGACTTTATGCAATTACAATGGAAAAACATTGTAGAAGATACTTTAATTTACAATATGGATAAAACAGCTTCAGCACATGAAGTAGTATTGATTCCAAAAGCAAAAGCTATTCTTAAATTATATCAAACTAAAAATATTAATAGTGAAAATTATATTTTTCCAATTTTGAAAAATGAACTACTAAAAGCTGATAAACTAAAACTAAATTCAGCAATAAGTAGTAAGAATGCAGTAATAAATTTGAACTTAAAAAAAATAGCATTGAAAGCCAAAATAAATAAGAACCTAACATTTCATATAAGTAGACATTCATTTGCTGATATACTTAGGCAGCAAGATGTTTCAATTTATGATATTAAGGATTTGCTAGGGCAATCAGACATAAAAATAACTCAAATCTATTTGAAAAGTTTTGATAGAGATTCAGCAAATAAAGCACATAGTAAAGCAATATTATAATACACTTAGATAAGAAATCTTATCCATTTTGAAGCCTAAAATATTTAATAAAAGACCTTAGCAGAATTTGTTAAGGTCTTTTTTTTTGCTTTTACATGAAAATTTGTTTTCAACAATAATGTTGAAAATATGATACATTATTAATAAACAAAGGGTGCAGCTGGCTTCTACACAAGTTAGCCACAATCCATTGCACCAAATCATTTAATACTGTCCTTTGCAAAGGGTATTTAGCTATAAATGAATGACAATCTAAAAAGCAAATTAAGTTTAATCTTATATTTTAAAGTAGACTAATGTAAATAGTTACAACTTTATAAAATTAACAATACCAATTTTGAAAAATCTAAAATTATGAATATAACAGCAATTGAAAAAGAAGAATTAGAAAAATTAACAAATGCAATCTTTGAAATAAAGGATTCACTTGTAAAAAGAGATGAAGAAGAATTTAGTTCTTCAATCATTGAATCAAAAAAGATTCCAAAACTATTAGGAATTAGCCCAAAAACATGGCAAAATTACAGAGATAAAGGAGTAATTCCATTTATTCAATTAGGTGCTAAAATTTGGGTAAAAAGAAGTGACATTGAAACATTTTTAAATAGTCACTACATAAAAAAAGGAGCATAAATAATGGTAAACCAAAATGAACGCTCCAATTCTAAAAGACAAAACGAAAATAGTGAAAATAATCCAAATTTTGACTTTAATATTATTGATGCAAATGATATTATAAACGATGCTGAAAAGTTAGAAAACGAACTAACAAAGGTTAAAAATTCCACAGCACATAATGAAATATTGAACCAGCTGATTGAACAATTTGAACCAATTGATTTTGAAGGTTTGGCCAATCCTAACGATGCAGAAAATTTTAAATTAAATACAAAACACTATTTAGTTTTATCAATTGAAAACGCTTTACAGTTTGCTTTAAAAAATAATTGGGGTTTATGTAAAAACCATGATTTTATTTATTTGTATAATGGTACTTTTTGGGCTGAAATTGATAAAGAAACATTTCAAAAGTTTTTAGGCGAAGCAGCTGAAAAAATGGGAGTTGTAAAATTTTCAGCAAGATTTTACCAATTTAGGGAGCAGTTATTTAAACAATTCCTTTCAACCGCATATTTGCCAACCCCACCAAATTGTAATAATACTGTATTGGTAAATTTGCAAAATGGAACTTTTGAAATTAGCGCCAAAGGAACAGAACTTAGGCCATTTAATAGTTTAGATTTTATTACCTATCAATTACCTTTTGAATACAATCCAAATGCAAAAGCACCATTGTTTGAAGCATATTTAAATAAAGTATTGCCCGACATTGAGCGCCAAAGGATATTGTCGGAATATTTGGGTTTTATTTTTATTAAACATGGAAACAATACACTAAAAGAGGAAAAAGCATTGATACTTTATGGAACAGGTGCAAATGGTAAAAGTGTATTTTTTGAGGTCGTAAATTCATTGTTAGGGAGCGAAAATGTAAGCAGTTATTCGCTTCAAAGTTTAACAAATGATAATGGTTATTTTAGGGCGAAACTTGCGAATAAGCTGGTAAATTATGCAAGTGAAATAAATGGAAATTTAGAAGCTTCAATATTTAAACAATTGGTTTCGGGCGAACCTGTAGAAGCACGTTTGCCCTATGGCCAACCATTTATTTTAAAACAATATGCAAAGCTAATTTTCAATTGTAACGAGTTGCCCAAAGATGTAGAACATACAAACGCTTATTTCAGAAGGTTTTTAATAATACCTTTTGATGTAACTATTCCACCAAATGAACAGGATAAAAACCTACATACAAAAATAATTGAAAATGAACTTTCGGGAGTTTTCAATTGGGTTTTAGAAGGATTAAATAGGATATTGAAACAAAAAAGTTTTTCAATTTGTGATGCAGCACAAAAAGCAGTTGAAAAATATAAAAGTGAAAGTGACAGTATTCAAATGTTTTTGAGCGAACATGAATATAAAATTTCAACAACAAGCGAAATACCTTTAAAGGAATTATTCAGCGAATACAAAAACTACTGTATTGAAGGAGGTTTTAAACCTTGTTCGGTTCGCACGTTTGCCGATAGATTAAGAAATTCAGGTTATCAAACAGAACGTAAAAATTATGGAACTACAGTAAATGCAGAAAAATAAAGTTTTGTTTTAAGCTACACTTCATTCACTATGTACACTATTTAAACAAAAAAGTGTAGTAAGTGAAGTAAGTGTAGCAATGAACAAACAATTAAACCAAAACTTAAATGAATAATTACAGATACATTTTAGAACCATACAAAGGAATAAGCAGCCGTTATATTTGCCCTGAATGTAAGCAGCGAAGTAAAACTTTTGCACTTTATATTGATACTGAAACAGGCCAACACATAAACAGTAATGTTGGCCGATGCAATAGAGAAACAAGCTGTGGTTATCATTACACACCAAAGCAATATTTACAGGATAACAATATTTCAATTGATAAAACCAACTTTCAACTAAAAGTAAAACCAAAAATAATTGAAGTAAAACCAAATTTTATTGATGCCAATTTATTGAAAGCTAGTTTAAGCAATTACGATGCAAACAATTTTATTATTTACTTAAACAATTTATTTGGCCACAAAATAACCAATGAACTAATAAGTAAATATTTTATTGGAACTTCAGATTATTGGCAAAATTCAACTGTATTTTGGCAAATAGATACCAAAGGCAAAATAAGAACAGGCAAAATAATGCTTTACGATGCCACCACAGGCAAAAGAGTAAAAGAGCCACATAATTTTATTCAATGGATACATTCAGCGCTTAAAATTAAAGTTTTTCAACTTCAGCAATGTTTATTTGGTGAACATTTAATTACTGATAATCAAAAAACAATTGCCATAGTAGAAAGTGAAAAAACCGCAATTATTGCCAGTGTTTATTTACCACAGTTTATTTGGTTGGCAGCTGGGCAATTACAAGGTTTAACAATAGATAAATGCAAAGTATTAGAAGGGCGAAAGGTTGTTTTATTTCCTGACTTAAAAGCATTTGACAAGTGGAACAGTAAAGCAAAGGAACTTTCACACATTGCAAAGTTTATTGTTTCAGACTTATTGGAGCGCAAAGCCACCGAAACTGAAAGGCAGCATGGTTTTGATTTAGCTGATTACTTAATAAAATTTGATTTGGCCAACTTTTTAAAAAATGAGCCTGAGAAAAATGTAATTGAACCAATCATTATTGAACCACCCCCAACAATAAAGGAAATAACCAAAATAGATTGGAGCAATGAAATAATTGAACTAGAAGCGTATTTTAAAAATACAAAATTGCCAACCGAACCAATAAAAATAAACCAATGCCAAACCATAACCAATGTAAATAAATTCATTGATAGACATTTAAAAACACTAAAAACCAATAATAGTAAACCAACTTTTGAACCTTATTTAATCCGATTACAGCAACTAAAACAACTAATATAATGCCAACACCAAAAACACTTATTACACCGCTCGAAATTGAACAACTAGCATACGATTATATTAACGAATGTATTAACAATAAAAAAGAAAATCCAACTGCAAGCGGTAAGGTAGTACTAATTAAAGATAGACATTTGCCCACCATTGATTATTTCCTTCGCATTTGGATACCTAAACAGGGTAAACCAACTATTTGCAGAACAACTTTTTATAATTGGTTAAATGGATATAATGAAGATAAGTTAAACACTATAAAAAGGATTGAAGGGCTATTTATTGCACTTGCAATTGATATAGTGGCCAATGAAGGCAAAGGCATATTTTATGCTAAAAACAAATTAGGCATGACTGATAAAGCAGTAATTGAACAGCAAGAAATAAAACCAATAATTATAAATTTAGGTAGTGGAATAAACCCAAAAGAAGATGACAACTATAAATACTTACAGCCAGCTAATTGAATTTATAAGGGCTAACAACCTAAGTATAAAACAAACTAATGAAATAATTAGAGCAAGTTTAAATGTTATTGTATTAGAAGATTATAATACAAAAGAAGATTTATTAAAAGCAATAGAAACCTACTGGAATAAATGGAAAAACATAAAGGAAAGACCTATTTTTATAATGAATGATTAATAGTATAATCTTTTATTATAGGTGAGGAGGGTTAAATAAGTTTGTTAATTAAACATATTAACCACTAATCAGTAATTTATATATATATAATAATTTTGAGGGGGGTTAATTAGCATTTTTGCTTCTAATCATAAAAACAGAAACAATACCAACCAAAATAAGTAAACAAATTATTACTATTAAAACAATCTGTCCATTACCAATTTTATTGTTATTTTCAACAACTTCAATATTTGTAGTTTGTTTAAGTTCAACAATTTGTTCATCACTAAGAATGATACATTTAGAAAGCAAATCTATTATTAACTGAATATGATTATTTGCTTTAGTTACTTCATGGCTTTGGTCAAAAGTTCCAATTTTCCTTCTAACTTCAATAGTTAATTCAGTTTTGTTTTCATTTATACTTGAAAGATTAATGTCAATATAAACTCCTAAACTCAAAAACTCTAATAAATCAAATGTATATTGATTAAATATTTCATTTGAGTTGAATAGTTTATATTTATTATCAATAAGATATAAATTATTAACTCCTTTTTTTACTTGTTCAATAGAAAAATCAATTGTTAAAATTTTTTTAGGATTTGGAATTGCAAAAACTGCCATGTTATAAATTATTTGAATTACAAAAGTATTTTTTTAAGCCAATAAACAAACATAAAATCATAGCTAACTTCAGTTTTGTTTCAGTATAGTTTCAGTAATATAAACAAAAAAAGCATTGAATAAACTAGTACTCAATGCTTTATAAGTTTTTTAATGTGGTGTAGGAGGGAATCGAACCCCCGACACAAAGATTTTCAGTCTTTTGCTCTACCGACTGAGCTACTGCACCGTTTTGATTTGGTTTTTTGCTCTACCTCCCGATAGTTATCGGGATGAGCTACTGCACCGTTTTGTGGGAGCGCAAAAGTAATTTATTTTGCCTTTTGTGCAAGTAAATATTATTTTATTTTTCATTTAAAACAAAAATTTATTTCAAAACTATTCATTTTCAGGGATAAAACATTTTACCATTAGCTTTATTTTTTTTCAATTTAACCTTATATCTTTATGTAAATATTATTATTATTGCCCTAATTCAAATCTTATATATGATAGCTCAGATACTTTTTATAATAATTGCAGGAATTGCCACGTATTTTTTTGTAAAGAACTTAGGTAAAATAAGACGTAATATTTTACTAGGTAAAGATATAGATCGTACAGATAATAAACCCGCTCGATTAAAAACAATGCTTCGTGTTGCTTTTGGTCAAAGTAAAATGGGAACAAAACCTGTGGCAGCTTTTTTTCATTTTATTATTTATGTAGGCTTTGTGCTTATTAATATTGAAGTTTTGGAAATACTAATTGATGGAATTTTTGGCACACACAGAGCTCTTTCGTTTTTTGGACCAATTTACAATATTGCAATTGGCTTCTTCGAAATTTTAGCATTTGGTGTGCTTATAGCTTGCGTGGTATTTTTAAGCAGACGTTTTATTTTAAAATTACCTCGTTTTCAAAGTCCAGAATTAAAGGGCTTTGCCACCAAAGATGCAGCTACTATATTATTTGTAGAAATCGTTTTAATGGGAGCATTATTAAAAATGAATGCTGCCGACCAAATTTTACAAATGCGCGGAGCAGCCCATTATATCAATGCAGGCTCCTTTCCAATTAGCTCTTGGCTATTGGTTCCAATTTTCGATACTTTTTCAACCGATACCTTAATAGCTTTTGAACGCATAGCTTGGTGGTTTCATATTATAGGTATTTTTCTTTTTATGAACTATTTGCCATTTAGTAAGCATTTTCATATAATTTTAGCTTTTCCGAATACATACTACTCCAATTTAACAGCCAAGGGCAATTTGAACAATATGGAATCAGTAACTCAAGAGGTAAAACTAATGCTTGATCCAAGTGCAACGACCCCTGAAGGTTACGAACCTCCTGTGAGTTTTGGAGTAAAAGATGTAACCGATTTAACTTGGAAAAATTTGATGGATGCCTATAGCTGCACTGAATGTGGAAGATGTACCAGTAGTTGTCCTCAAAATCAAACAGGCAAACTACTTTCTCCTCGTAAAATTATGATGGATACACGCAATAGGCTGGAAGAAGTTGGAAAAAACATTGATGCTAATAAAGGCACTTTTGTTCCTGATGATAAAAATTTACACAGTTTGATTAGTGAAGAAGAATTGTGGGCATGTAATACATGTAATGCTTGTGTAGAAGCTTGTCCTATAAACATTAACCCAATGGAAATCATTGTAGAAATGCGTAGGTACAAAGTAATGGAAGAAACCAAAGCACCCAATTCTCTTAATAGCATGTTTAATAATCTAGAGAATAATCAAGCACCTTGGCAGTTTAGCCCAATGGATAGAGCTAATTGGACACAAGAATAAAATTCACTAATAATTAATAGCCGTATTTTTTCTTCCACCTCAATTTTAAAAATTGGCGTTGTTCGTTTTCGCGCGGGTTATTGCCGGGTTCATAAAACTTTTGCCCTTTTATACCATCAGGTAAAAACTCTTGCTCCACAAAATTATTTTCAAAAATATGCGCATATTGATAATCATTGCCATAATTTAAGTCTTTCATTAGCTTGATAGGCGCATTGCGCAAATGCAGTGGAACAGGTAAGTTTCCGGTTTTTCTTACCGTGCTTAAAGCTTCGTCTATTGCTAAATAACTGGCATTACTTTTAGCCGATGTAGCCAAATAAACAACTGTTTGCGATAAAATAATTCGTGCTTCTGGCATGCCAATAATTTGTATAGCTTGAAAACAATTAGTAGCTAAAAGCAAAGCATTGGGATTGGCATTACCTATATCTTCGCTTGCCAAAATTAACATACGCCTTGCTATAAACTCAATACTTTCGCCTGCATCAAGCATTCGTGCTAGGTAATAAACAGCGGCATTAGGGTCGCTACCACGCATTGATTTTATAAATGCCGAAATAATATTGTAATGCTCTTCGCCATTTTTATCATAACTCGCTATTTTTTGTTGTAAAATGCGAGTAGTGTTTTCATTATTAATTTCAATTGGTGTGGTATTGGTTTGATTAATAATTAACTCTAAAATATTGAGCAATTTTCGAGCATCACCCCCACTGTGTAAAAATAAAGCTTCGGTTTCCTTGAACTCAATTTGTTTGCTTTTTAGCCAATCGTCATTGGCTATGGCATTGTTAATAATTAATTGTAAGTGCTCGGCTTCTAATTCTTTTAAAATATAAACTTGGCAGCGCGAAAGCAATGCATTATTTACTTCAAAACTTGGATTTTCGGTGGTAGCACCTATTAATACGATGGTTCCATTTTCCACTGCACCAAGCAAAGCATCTTGTTGACTTTTGTTAAACCGATGTATTTCATCTAAAAACAATAAAACTTTTCCAATTTTTTTAGCTTCATCAATTATGCGTCTTACATCCGCCACACCAGCATTGATGGCACTTAAACCATAAAAAGGTAAGTTTAATTCATAACCAATTATGCGCGCTAAGGTAGTTTTGCCAACTCCTGGAGGACCCCAAAATATAATAGATGGAATACTTTTATTTTGAATTGCTTCGCGTAAAATAGCACCTTTTCCTATTAAGTGTTCTTGACCTGTATACTCGTCTAGATTTTGGGGTCTAACACGTTCAGCTAATGGTTTATTTTGGTTCATTTTTACAATAATTATGACTGCAATAATAAGATTCCCAAATGCTAGTTTAACTTATGTATCAATTTATCAATAAATTTTTTGTTATTCATTGTCAATTCTATTCTGTCACACAGTTTTAATTGTTAGTAATATTTAGTTTTTGGCATAATTTTTATAAAGGAATTTTATATTTTTGAAAATAATATAACATGTTAAAACAAGGCCTATATCAAAAACAACAGCAAAAGCTATCGCCTTTGCAAATACAGTTCATTAAGTTATTGCAACTTAATACTGTAGATTTTTTGCAGCGTATTGATTTAGAAATGATTGAAAATCCTGCCTTGCTTAGCAATAAAGACTCCGATGCTTCGCCAAGTGAAGACCCAAAAACCGAAACTCAAGATACGGATGATTTTGATAAAGATTCAAGCGTAGAGGATTATTTGGCTAGCGAAAGTTTTGATGTGAAAGAGTATGTTAATGATGAATACGAACCTGATGGTTTTCATTTAAGTGATGAAGGTAACGAAGAACGTAAAGACTCTCCATTGGCCGAAACATCTACTTTTCATGATGCTTTATTAGAACAATTTAGTGCGGTAGTTACTTCCGAAAAAGAAGAAATTATTGGCAATCAAATCATAGGAACTATTGACGATGATGGTTATTTACGCAGGCCTTTAGAAGCCATTATTAACGATTTAGCATTTGCTCAAAACGTGGAAGCTTCAATTGAAGAAATGAAACATGTTTTAGTTAAAATTCAAAAATTAGACCCTCCGGGAATTGGTGCTACTAGTTTGCAAGAGTGTTTAATCATTCAGCTAAAACGCAAAGATTATTATAACCGAGCTATTGAATTAGCTATAGAAGTTTTAGAAAATTATTTTGAAGAATTTAGTAAAAAACACTACGAAAAAATTGCTAAAGAACTTCATTTAGATGATGAAAAAATAAAGTCAATAATTGGTATCATTACTAAGTTAAATCCTAAACCAGGCGATAGTTACGGTGGGCAAGCTGCGCAATACATTATGCCTGATTTTACTTTGAACGATGATGGTGGCATGTTAAGTGTAAGTTTAAATGGCCGTAATACGCCTGATTTGCGCATAAGCCGAACTTATATGGAAGCAATGCAGGCTTACGAAAAAAGTACCGCGCCTACCAAAGACCAAAAGGATACGGTAATGTTCATTAAACAAAAGTTAGATGGAGCCAAATGGTTTATTGATAGTATTAAACAACGCCAGAATACCTTGCTAACTACCATGAATGCCATTTTACAATACCAACACAAGTATTTTGAAGATGGTGATGATAGTAAACTAAGACCTATGATTTTAAAAAACATAGCTGACATGACAGGTTATGATATTTCAACCATAAGCCGTGTAGCAAATAGTAAGTACATTCAAACAGGTTGGGGAATTATCCCACTTAAGTATTTCTTTAGCGAAGGTATTACCAACGATGATGGCGAAGAAGTTAGTAGCCATGAAGTGAAAAATATTTTAAAAGAAGCCATTGATTCGGAAGACAAACACAAACCTTTACCTGACGAAAAATTGATGGAAATTCTAAAAGACAAAGGTTATAACATAGCACGCAGAACTGTAGCCAAATACCGCGAACAGCTTAATTTACCTGTAGCAAGGCTTAGAAAAGAACTTTAACAATACATGTTGTATTATGTTGTAAACGATATTTTTCCTGAATCGGTTTATACCAGAAGGAAAGATGGATTATTGGCTATTGGCGGGCAAATGAGTCCTGATTTGGTTTTAAAAGCATACCGAAAAGGTATTTTCCATTGGTTTAATGAAGGTGATTTCCCTATGTGGTTTAGCCCAAATCCAAGAACTGTGCTTTATCCTAACCAGGTTCATATTTCAAAAAGCATGAAACAAGTTATTAAAAGTAAAAAGTTTACTTGTACCATTGATAAAGCTTTTCCTGAAATAATAAAACTTTGCAGAACCGAACGCTTAAAAGCCGAAGGCACCTGGATTAGTGAAGAAATAGAGGATATTTATAATATTTTACACTTAAAAGGATACGCACACAGCGTAGAGGTTTGGTTCGAAAACCAATTAGTTGGAGGCCTATATGGAGTGGCAATAGGCAAATGTTTTATGGGCGAAAGCATGGTTAGTACCATGAGTAATGCCAGTAAAATGGCTATGATTCATTTATCGAAATATTTACAATCGTTCAACTTTCACATGATTGATTGCCAAGTAGAAAATCCTCATTTAATGAGCATGGGCGCTACCAATATTCCAAGACGCCAATTTTTAGCTGAACTAAATAAAAATATTAAAATTGAAACTGAGGCTTTTAAATAATTAAAAGAAAGATGGACACTTTATTCTTCCTGGTATTCTGTAAGCTATGCTAGCAGTAAAAGTCATATACCAATCGTTATAATTATCACTTCCTCTTTTTGTTCCTTGTTGAAAAATATTGGTTCCATAAATTTCATAGCTTCTATCAGCTATTTGCTGTGTTCTTAAACTTCCGCCTGAGTAGTCCTGGTATTGTGCACTAACATCATCTATATAATCAGTATATGTTTTTCTAATATTATAATTACCTTCAAGACTAAAATTTCGAGCAAAAATCCATTTAACACCAACTCCAAAAGGTATGGCAAATGAATATTTATTATAACCAACACCCTCCGTTTTAACATCCCTTAGTGTCACTGTTTCTCCATTGTAAGTTGTTTGCGGATTAAACTGAAAGTAAGAAAATCCTCCAAAAATATAGCCAGTAACTTTGTAATCTAAAACGCCATAACCAAATGGCACAAAATTGTACTCAACTAAACCTGCAAATTCTCTAATATTACTTGTAAAATTTAAATTTCTTGATTTGTTAAATTCGAAGTTTTTATCATTTCCGCTTACGTTAAACGATGAAAGCTGACCGACAATAGACCATGTATTGTTAAAGTTCAATCTGCCAAATAAAGTTCCAGCAGCATTTGTTTCATTTAAAGCCACACTTGGAGCCAAATCACCCCAATAGTTTGAAACACCCAAACCAACTCCAACATCAACACTTTGAGCGTTTAACTTTAAAATACTAACAAGTGCTAAAAATAAAAAAATCTTTTTCAATGAATTATATTAATTAAAGAATGTTGGACATGGTTGACCCTTTGACCTAATAATATAAGTTAAAGTTACTCCCGAAATAATATAAATATCATTTTCGAAAATCTTTTTGTTACTTCTTGGTGCACCATCATCAAAATAGCCAGTTCCTAGTTCAGGATAAGCCTCCCAAGACCTATCTGCTAATAAAGCAGCAATTTCTCCACTATTAGATTTTACAACCAAATTGTCAGCATATTTACCTCCTACATCATCCAAGTAATTAGTAGTTGTAAACCTAAGACCCGTTTCAAAACCTAAATAAAAGGCATCGCTAATTCTTGTTCTAAATCCAATACCAAAAGGAAAAGCAATTTCAGTTAAATTATATTGTTTCAAATCATTATAAACAGTGGACCCTTGACCTTCAGTTTTTAAAGGTTGCAATTCAATTACTTGTTTTTCGCCAGCTTGGTTAACATATTCCGTTTTAGGATTGAATTTAAATACACCAATTCCTCCAAATATATATGGAATAAACGGACGTGAATGCAAATTTCTTAAATCATTTTTAAGCAAATTGTATTCAAAGTGTAAGCTAAATTCATAAATATCAGAATAAAAATTAAGATTTCTAATTTTTGATGCAAGTAGACTACTTTGTTGATCAGCACCACTTACTCTGCCATAAGCAGCCATGCCTTTAATGGCTACTTTGTTAGAAAAATTGTATCTGCCAAATAAAGAAGCAGCAAAATAAGTATTGCTAAAATTTAATTTTTCATCACTTAAATCGCCAATATAATGCGATGTCCCCAAAAGCATTCCAATCTCTATTTGTTGGGCTTTTACATGTAATTGGTTTAATGTAATTAGTATAAAAACAGCTAACAGCTTTATTAATTTCATAGCAAACAAAAATATATAATTTTTTAAAAGTACAAAGCTTTTTAAATCATGTTTAATAAGTTTGTAATTTATTAACGCATTTATTGATTATTTATTTTGACTTATTTCTAAAATATGGTTTTCAATAGCTTCTAATATAGGAGTATTAAGTTAAAGTATCGAGTTTAAATTTACAGTATTTTATTTTGCGGCCTTTGGCCGAAAACAACTTTTCATAATGCGTAGTTATATTTCTTAAATTGTCGTAATCATGAGATTCGTGGTGAACATCTTTAATAATTTCTATTGGTTTGATATTAACGTTTTCAAGGGTTTCTAATGTAAAATCAAAGAGGCCATCGTCATCGGTTTTAAAATTAATAATACCGTTTGGTTTAATTATTTCCTTGTACAAAAATAAAAAATCTGGATGTGTTAACCTGTTTTTTTCGTGTCTTTCTTTTGGAAATGGGTCAGGAAAAGTAATCCAAATTTCATCCACCTCACCAGGCTCAAAAAACAAGTTAATTTTTTGGATAGACATTCGTACAAAGCCCGTATTGGTTAATCCAAGTTCTTGCGAAATACCCGCGCCTTTCCACATTCTATTGCTTTTTATATCAATTCCTACAAAATTGGTATCAGGGTCTTGTTGTGCTAAATTTACGGTGTATTCGCCTTTGCCGCAAGCTAATTCAAGCACCAAAGGCTTGTTGTTTTTAAATACTTCCGTTTTCCAATTTCCTTTTAAATGATAAGGAAAATCAAAACAGTTTGGAAAAGTTACAAATTCAGCAAATCGTTTTAGTTTCTGTTGTCCCATATTTTTTTAGTATAATGGATTATACTTTTTTATTGCGTTTTAGGTTTGTTATTAGGTTTAAATTTCTTTTTAAATCCTGTTTTTTTCTTAAAACCACCAGCAGGTTTTTCCATTTTTTTCTCAGGTTCGTACAATGGTGCTTCTCCTAAAAATTCAGGTAACGGCAGTTTAGGGATTTCAGTTCCAATTAAATTTTCTATACTAAAAAATCTGCGTTGATCCTTCGGATTAATAAATGTAATGGCTGTTCCGGTAGTTTCTGCGCGCGCTGTACGGCCAATTCTGTGTATATAATCTTCAGGGTCAGGTGGAACATCAAAGTTTACTACCAAGCTTATTCCATCTACATCAATCCCTCGTGAAAGAATATCGGTTCCTATTAAAATTTGAACTTCTTTATTTTTAAAGGCAAGCATTATTTGCTCTCGTTCAGCTTGTTCTAAATCGCTATGAAATGCTTTTATAGAAAGGCCAGAGCGTTGCAATTCTTTGTTTAACTCTTTTACTTTTTCTTTGGTACTGGCAAAAATTATTACACTGTTATGTTCTTTTTCGTTTAAAATATGTTTAACCAATGCCACTTTTTGGGTATCAAAAGCCATATAAGCTTGTTGCAAAATTCCTTCTGCGGGCTTACTAATGGCAATATTTACTTGCTCAGGATTGGTTAAAATTCGGCTTGCCATATTCCTTATTTTAGGAGGCATGGTGGCCGAAAATAAAACTGTTTGCCTATGCTTTGGCAAATAATTGATAATACGCATGATATCGTCATAAAAACCCATGTCTAACATACGGTCTGCTTCATCCAAAACCAAATGTTGCAATGAGCTCATATCAACCGAACCGGCCGAAGTAAGCATGGCAATTAATCGGCCTGGAGTAGCTATAATAATGTCTGCACCTTCGCGCATGGCTTTTTTCTGTTGCTCAAAAGCGGCACCATCGCCACCACCATAAACCGAAATAGAACTAATGCCTAAAAAATAAGCAAAACCTTCTACTTGTTGGTCTATTTGCTGAGCTAACTCGCGCGTGGGCGCAATTATCAGTGTGTTTAAATTATTCGATTGATTTTTTACTATTTTATTTAAAATAGGAAGTAAATAAGCAGCAGTTTTTCCTGTTCCAGTTTGCGCACAAGCTATTAAATCTTTGTTTGCTAAAATTAATGGAATGGCGTGCTCTTGAATAGGTGTGGGTTTATCGTAACCCATTGAATAAAGGCCATCTAAAAGCCTCTCGTCAAAATTAAATTCGTTAAAGTTCAAATAAGTGTATTGTTAATTGTTGTTTTTTAAAATCATCAAATTGTAAATATTGATTACAAAAAAATGGTCTTAAAACTTTTACAATATATACAATTTCAGTTGTAAGCCAATTTTACTAAATTAAAATCAGCTTTTAGCCAATCAATTACCTAATTCTGTCAGCACTTTTTACCAAATCATCATCTTTTTTAATTAAGCGCAATACACGCCAGTTAAGGTAAAAATTAAATATCATCAACATAATTCCTAAAGTACTGTATGGCATAAGTTTACTAAACTCAAATCCTGGAATATAATTAATGGCTTTAGCAAAAACGGCAGAATATAACATAGCCATAACTAAAAAATTTAAACGAGTTAACTTCATCTGTTTTTCGCGGTTTTTGTACGAAAAAATAATACCAATAGTTAATCCAATTAAAATAGCCGCAATGGCAATTAAACCATATTGAATTGACATAGATTTAATAACACTTGTTTGTGTTGCTTGACCACCTGTCATGCTTTTTTGTACTTCGGTTACCTTAAAATAAAATATATTTAAATCGTATTCATCCACGCCATTGGTTGGATTTGATTGTTTTAGCGATAATAAACTTCCGCTACACATTACTGATGTTAATACAATAATTGCAATTAAATATACTGTTTGAATACGTTGAATCATGATTTTGTTTGTTTTAAAAAGTGTGGCAATTTATAAATCTTTATTCAAATTTTTAAAAATGAAAAGTAGCATTAGCTTTGCCTAGCTAAAATTAGTTTTAAAATACAGATTATGAAAGATGTTTTTATTATAGATGCAGTAAGAACTCCAATTGGAAAATTTGGAGGAGCCCTTAGTTCAATTCGCCCCGATGATTTAGGTGCAGAAGTGATTAAAGCCTTAATTGCACGCAATCCCAATATTGATATTAATGAGATAGAAGATGTAATTTTTGGTGCTGCCAATCAAGCTGGTGAAGATAACAGAAATGTGGCTAGAATGAGTGCTTTGTTAGCTGGTTTGCCAATTACGGTTGGAGGTAATACTGTAAATCGTTTATGTGCTTCTGGCTTGCAAAGTATTGCTGACGCTAGCCGAGCTATTGCTTGTGGCGATGGTGATATTTACATTGCCGGAGGCACTGAAAGTATGACCCGAGCACCTTTTGTGATGGCTAAAGCCGAAACTGCTTTTAGCCGTACTCCTGAAATTTATGATACAACAATCGGCTGGCGTTTTACCAATAAAAAATTATCGGAATTATACCATCCTTTTTCTATGGGCGAAACTGCCGAAAATGTTGCAGAGCAATGGAAAATTAGCCGCCAAGCGCAAGATGAATTTGCTTTTGCTTCGCAAGAAAAATACAACGCAGCACATTTAGCCAATGTATTTGCAAACGAAATTATTCCTATTAGCATTCCTCAGAAAAAAGGTGATGCAATAGTTTTCAGTAAAGATGAACATCCGCGTTTGAGCAGTTTAGAAGAATTAGCAAAACTAAAACCGGCCTTTAAAAAAGATGGTTCGGTAACAGCTGGAAACTCAAGTGGAATAAACGATGGTGCAGCTGCTTTAATTTTAGCAAGTGAAGATGCTGTAAAAAAATACAATTTAAAACCTTTAGCTCGTTTGGTAAGTAGAGGTGTGGCTGGTGTGCATCCTTCTATAATGGGAGTTGGGCCAATTCCTGCAACTCAAAAAGCGTTAAAACGCGCAGGATTAACCATGAATCAAATTGGTTTAGTGGAGTTAAATGAAGCTTTCGCAGCTCAAGGTTTGGCTTGTGCCCAAGATTTAGAAATAGATCCAAGCATTATCAATGTTAATGGAGGTGCCATTGCTATTGGGCATCCACTTGGAGCAAGTGGTGCACGAATTTCAACTACATTGATACATCAAATGCAAAAACAAAATGTACAATATGGTATAGCTACTATGTGCATTGGCGTAGGCCAAGGTGTGGCATTGATATTTGAAAGAGTTTAGTTTGTTAGTTGTCAGTTGATGGTTGTTAGTTGATAGGTTGTTGAACGGAGCCGAAACGAAAAAGCAACACCGAATAATGAATAAAAAAATTTGAATTTTGAAGGAAGTTTTGATAAAAAGTTAAGTTTAACTTGCAGGTTTGTTATTCTAATCGAACTAAATCAGTACTTTATCTAATTTTCCTTTAAAATTCACTATAATTTTTTATAGAACAACAAACTATGAAATACACTAGCATATTTTCGATTAGATTAATTATTGATAGCATACTTTTGTTTACAAGCGCATTTGCTCTTGTAACAGCACAAATTGCAACTGATACTTTAGTTGTTCAAATGATAGTAATAAATTAATAGTGGCAATAGTTAATTTGAAGGCACAGAATCCAATTAGGCCACCAATTATATTTATTTTTACCAAAATAGTTTTAACTATTATTTAGGAACATAATATTTTCTTTAATATCAGGAAAAAGCTAAATCAACTATTGTACATTGATATCAAAACTCATTCGGGCTTGTACACCACGGTAATGCATAAGTTTTTCAATGCTGTTAATTAACTTAAACTGCTCAGGTGTTAAACTTTTTTTAGCAAAATACATATTTGCTTGTTCCGAAACATCTGAAAATAAATTTTGAAGTGGGTTTTTTAATTCTGGAAAACTTACTGTTCTGTAATCCGTTAGTTTTGCTTTGTTTTTAGCTATTTCAAGTGCTTTATCTAAACCACCAAATTCATCTACTAAACCAATCTTTTTAGCATCTAATCCTACCCAAACTCTTCCTTGTGCAATGCTATCTACATGTTCTTTTGTTAGCTTTCTTCCTTCAGCTACTTTGGTAATAAAATCATCATAAATTCTATCAACACCTTTTTGAATAATGGCTCTTTCGGCAGTTGTTAAAGGCCTATCAATGGAACCTAAATCAGCATATTCACCAAACTTTACAGTTTCTACATTTACCCCAATTTTATTATTTAAAAGTTCTTTAGCATTTATCATTAACCCAAACACACCAATAGAACCAGTTATGGTATTTGGTTCAGCTACTATTACATCGGCTGGAGCAGCTATATAATATCCACCACTAGCCGCTACACTTGCCATACTTACCACAATTGGCTTTACTTTTTTAGCTAAAATTACTTCACGCCAAATTACATCACTAGCCATGGCACTTCCTCCTGGCGAATTGATACGTAAAACAATGGCTTTATACTTATTATCTAATCTTACTTTTTTAATGGCTTTAGCAATAGTTTCGCTACCCATTGCATCATCCGTACTTTCGCCACTAATAATCTCACCATCGCAGTATATAATGGCTATTTTATCTTCGCTAGTTGATATACTAATTTTAGGTGTTTTACTGTATTTTCCAAATGTAACTATATTCACTTTTTCTTCATTTGGAGTATTCGCTAGTTTTTTAAGTTCTGTTTCTATTTCATCATCATATTTTAAACCATCAGCTATTCCAAGATTCACTGCATCTTGCGGGTGTTGAATCAATAATTGGTTGATAATATTTTCTATTTCAGTACTTGATTTTTTTCGTGCTGAAGCTATTCCATTAACCATGGTATAATAAAGGCTACCCAAATAAGAGCTAATTTGTTCTCTGTTTGCATCACTCATTTTATCAGCAATTAATGGCTCGCCTGCCGATTTAAACTTACCATGACGAATCAACTCAGGATTTACTCCTACTTTTTCGAACATGGTTTTTAAATAAACTACACTGCTTGATAAACCATTTAATATTAACTCGCCTGCAGGATTCAAATAAACTTTATTGGCAACTGAACTTAAATAGTATGATTTTTGGTCGGCTAATTCGCCATACGCCAAAATGAATTTTTTGGTTTTTTTAAATTCAATCAGTTCATTTCTTATTTCTTCTAAAGTAGCAAAGCTGTTCATGTTAATGCCCATTACCAAATAAATACCTTTAATATTATCATCGGCAGCTGCCTTTTTAATATTAGCTAAAATATCATCCAAGCCAGCATCTTCTTTACTTTCAAAAGTTTGAAAATTAAAGTTTTTTAAAATATTCTCAGTTGTTCTTTCTGGAATTAAATAGTTAAGATCCAATTTTAAAATGGAATTATTGGGTACTTTAACTTCTTCCTTATTGCCACTTGATGCCAAGCCAGCTATAGTTGCTATTAATATAAAAAACAACACCACGCCACTTATTATAAATCCTAACATACTGGCAAACATAAATTTGAAAAACTGCTTCATAAATTTTTATTGATTAATTGCGCAGCTAATATAGTTTAATAATAAAATAACAGCCCAAATTATTGTTGGAACGAGGTAGCAAAAAGATAAAAGGTATAAATGAATGATGACTAACTATTTTATTTCTTTAACCAACCCGTAATACTCATGCGTGGTTTTTGAGTAACTAATACTTCATGAGGCATTTCATTGCTTTTAAACAATACAGTTGTTCCTTGTTTGGGCTCAATGATTTGTGCTTTACTGTTATGATTGTTATAAACCAAAAGTTCACCACCATCATGAGGTTGCCAGTCTATATTTAAGTAGCTTATTAAAGAAAAAGCTCTGCTTGTATCGTTTTTAAACTGGTCAATGTGTTTGATGTAAAAACTTCCTTTTACATAAAGTGTATAATGAAATTCGTAATCTGTAATACCTGCATAGCAACTCATGTTTAGGTATTTAATAAAATTTTCTATTTGAATAAAAAACTCATTTTCAGCTTGGTTATTATTATTTTTATCTAACCAATAAATGGCATCACCTCTTATAGCTAAATTATGATTTGGATTTTGAGAGTTACCTGTGCCAGCGGCTAATAACAAACTATTTTTATTAAGTAAAACAAGGCTGTCTTTTAATTTATTTGCCAACCCATTAGTTAAAAAATTTGATACAATACCAATCCTGTTTTCAATATAACTACCAATTAAGGCTTCAAACACATCATCCATTACGCCACCATACCCTATTTTATTGGTATTTTTACAAGGTAACTAATTAAATGCCAATATTTCTATTTTTATAAAAACATGCATTTTAAAAACTTTCTAAATTTTAAACGTGATATTTAAATTAAAATATATTTGATTAATATTACAGCCTAATATGTATGCAATAGTTGATATTGAAACTACAGGCGGGCACGCTTCAACCAATGGTATAACCGAAATTTGTATTTTTATTTTTGATGGTGAAAAAGTAATTAACGAATACCAAACTTTAATAAATCCGGGAATGGAAATACCCCGTTTTATTGAATCGTTAACAGGTATTAGTAACGAAATGGTAGCCACTGCTCCTTATTTTAACGAAGTGGCTCATCAAATTTACAGCCTACTAAAAGATACTATTTTTGTAGCTCATAATGTTAATTTTGATTACTCATTTATCAAACATTCGCTTGGGTTATGTGGCTTTCAACTCAATACCAGCAAACTTTGTACTGTTAGGCTAAGCCGAAAAATTATTCCAGGTTATACTAGCTATAGTCTTGGTAATTTATGTGGATATTTGAATATCCCAATGTTTGATAGACATAGAGCTAAAGGTGATGCTGCTGCTACAGTAAAACTATTTGAAATTTTACTTGAACAGGATAGCCATGGAGATATTGAAAAAATGCTTAAAAAAGGTTCAAAGGAGCAATCATTACCTCCAAATTTACCTAAACAGCAATTTGAAAAACTACCATCAAAACCTGGTATATACTATTTTCATAATCAGGAAGGGAAAGTGGTTTATATAGGCAAGGCTATTAATATAAAAAGTAGGGTAAGCAGCCACTTTTCTAACAATTCAACCAATAAACAGAAGCAAGATTTTTTAAGAGAAATTCACAGTCTTTCATTTGAGGAAACCTCTACAGAGCTTTTGGCTCTTATACTCGAATCGCACGAAATTAAAGCACATTGGCCAGCCTTTAATAAAGCACAAAAAAAATATGATGCCAAATATGGTTTGTACGACTATACTGATAGAAGCGGTATAATTAGGTTGGGAATTGAAATTATTGGAAAACATAGACACACCAAACCATTAATGGAATATAGTTCAAAAACGGAAGCCATTGAACACATTCAACAAATGGTGGAGGTATTTGAATTATGTCCACAATTTTGTGGTGTTCAGCAAGTTTGTATAAACTCAAACTGCGATTGCAAACAACCCATATCCCTATTTGAATACAATGCAAAAGTAAATGATTTAATAGTTCAACTAAGCAATAAAGAAAGTTACTTAATAATTGATAAAGGACGAACTAAAAATGAGTTTTCAGCTATTTATGTGAGCAAGGGTAAATTTATTGGCATGGGCTATATACCTGTTGAAGTTCCAAAAGACAACCTTGATGAAATCATCCATTTTATTAAAAAATACAAAGAGAATTATTTTATAATAAAACAAATAGAATTATTTGCTTTGGCTAATCCTGAAAAAGTGATTGAAGTAGCGGATTAATTAAAAAATTATCTTACCAAAATCACGTTTCCATCAACTGCTTTTTTTCTACCGCTAGCAGTGGTAACCGTTATCTTATATGTATAATTTCCTAACGCGCTTAATTGTCCATTATAGGTACCATCCCAGCCATTGTTTGTTCCTTCATAAATAAGTTCACCAAAGGCATCAAAAATTTGCATAAAGTAATCAGTATAATAAGATCCAATGGGCTCAAAAATATCGTTTAAATTATCGTTGTTAGGAGAAAAAGCAGAAGGAATATAGAGGTCAAGTTTATTCACCACATTATTGGTAATTGAAAACGTATCGCTACAATTAAAACTATTGTATGCAGTTAGTTTAATGGTGTTCAATCCAATCATATTGAGAATAAAATTAATTGTTGGTTGATTTTGATTCATTGGAATATTATTGATATCCCAAACCCATTTATTTATAGTTAAATCGGTAGCCGTAAATTGAATTTCATCGCCAATTATCCAATCCTTTATTTGGTTGGCTGTAAAGTTTGCATTTGGCTTACTAATAACAGTAACTGTTTTAAAAACTGTATCACTTCTACAGCCATTATTTTCACCAATTACATAATAGGTTTTAGTGTTTTTTATTTTTTCAACAATGGCATTTCCGTTACTTCCATTGTTCCAAATATAATTAAGGCTTCCAGAAGCTTGCACTGCAATTAATGAGTCGGCACAAACTAAATCTGGACCAATAATTACCACTTGAGGTTTACTTTGAATTAGAATACTGTCTGTTACCATTTGACCTGCGCAACTTGCACCGTTTGTTTCAGTAACTGAAAGGTTAAAAACACCAGCTAAACTACCCCAATTTACAATGATATTACTAGTACCTTGGCCAGCAATAATAGACCCTCCAGTAATTTGCCAATTATATGAAGAACCTAAGGTTTCATTTACCTTGTAACGAACATTATTTTCATTTACACAAACAGTATCAAAATACTGCGCATAACCTTTATAGTTAAAGGTTAACACAAACAATAATGATATGTAAATGTATTTTTTCAAAAAATTTTTTTAAAATTAATAAACTGATATAATTTGGCCAGTAATGGGTGGTTGATTAATGGTAATTGTTTTATTAATTGTTTTGGTGCAACCCAAATTGCTTGTAGCAGTTAAACTTATGGTATAATTAGATGCACTAATGTAAGTTTTGTTAAATGTAGATGCTGAATTATTGTTGGGGCTCCCATCTCCAAATGTCCAATTATAGTTAGCTATACTTCCACTAGAAATAGTGGTATTGTTAGTAAACAAAGTAGCACTACCTGAGCAAAAATTGGTTGTAGAAAAATCAACATTTGGAACAGGAGCGCTAATTATAGAATAACTATAATTATTATTATTATTATTACTAATGGTTAATGAACTTAAATCGCAATAGGTTTGATTGACCACACCATTTGGGGCTAATTTATTGATATTATATTTTGAAGTAAACACATAATAATATATCACTCCCACAGCACTAGGTGTTGGAATTTTAGCGTAGCCATTTAATCCCACAAACTGAGCCTGAACAAGACTAGAAGCAGCAAAATTTGCACTTGATGAATAGCGTAAAAATACATTTTCTGAACTATTTAATAGTTGATTAGCCCTTAATGAAATATTTACAGAATCGCTACTAGTGCATACAGTATCTGGCGATTGCGAATTTACTGCTATGGTGGTTGGGTTAAAATTGGTTTCCCAAACTGCCATGTAATTATTCCCAGCCGAATCACCAATATTAAAAGTATAATATCTGTTTGCTACAATAGCGGGCAAAAAACCACTTGAACCTCCAGAAGCTAAGTTATACTGAGCAGCAGCATATGCCGGGGCAGATGCAGCATGAGGCACAATAATAGAATCTAGACTTGAGATGGTTAGACTACTTAAATAAGGCCTCCAATTAACATTATAATTTGGAGCTCCAGCAGTTCCAATTAAAAACTCCCATTTAGAACTGCCACTAATTGCATTACTGTCTGCTTGAAATCTATATTGCCTTAATTTACCAAAAATATTTAGGTTAAACCATTCGAAAGATTTAACCTTAGCATCAGTTCCAAGCACAGTAGGTTGTGCCTTAATTTTATTAATAAAGCAAATACCAAAAACGATAAAAATTACAAACTGTAATTGTTTCACCAAGAGTTTAAAATTTGGTGCTAACATACTTATAATTTTTCACAATTACGATAATAATCCTAACTATTTACCCTCTGTTTGTTCTAGTTTCCAGCTAAATAACATGGAGAGTTCTTTAGCTTTATCAATAGCTTTTGTTGAAATAACGCCCTCAAAATTTTGGTTTACAGTTTCACAAAAAAGGGTAAGCCAAATATCGAAATGAGGTGATTTTATGTTTCTGTTACTATGTGAATCGTATATATTACCTCTAAAACCTGGTTTATCTAATAATATAAAGTACCAAAATTCTTTCATTCTTGGTAAGTGGTGTTCCCAATTAGTATTCATAAAAAAAGGACCTAAGGTAATATCCTTTTTTACTTTTGTGTAAAAACTGTCAACTAATAAATCAATGTCTTGTATATTTGTAATATCTTTCATAACAATAAAGGCTACTTAATTTTAAGCAGCCTTTATTAAAAATTATAGAAATTAATTATTATAATTTAGGAATAGGTGCAAGCTGCTGAATATTGATTGCAAAAGTAGCATTGAAGGTACTAAATTGCTCATTGGCAAATGAATGATTATACTCAGCACCAAAAGCTGCCGGACCCAACTTAAATCTAAAACCCAAAGTACCTTTATAGGCTTGTGCTGCTTTGCTTGAAAATGAAATGGGGTCAGTTATATTTTCGGTATATTCCTCTATATTCCCATTATTATTTCGCAATGATTTTATTGGAAAAATACCTTTCATAGCAATGTCTGATGTGGCACTATGATAGGTTACTCCAAGATAAGGAGTAAAAAAAAGTAGTTTTTTAGATACAATTACACCAGCTTGGTAACCTGATGTTTTTATAGTCATTTTTTGAGAATTTTTGTAATCGGAACTAGGCAGCGAACCTGGTAATGAGGAATTGGCGTTTAAAAAATTTTCTCCAAAAGCAAGTTCCAAATTATTTGTATTGTACGTAGCAATTGCAGCAATATCTATTGGCAATTTTTCAACTCCCCAAATCCATTGAGATAAAGAGTGTTTTACCCCAAATCCAAATCCATTAGAAGTAAAATCGCCACTTTGAATTGGCATGAGTCTTACCATAATTTCTGTTGATTTGATAATACCTAAACTAACCTGAATAAAAGGAGTGGTGCCAACTGATGCAAAACTTCCAGTACCTGAAAATGAATTAATAGTATCAATATATAAACGTTGTGTGTTATCTAAAGGATTTAAAGTAGAAATAGCAAACCTAGAGCTATTGCCATCACCCATTATTGTAGGCTGTTTAGTATTAATATCACCACTTATGGGAGTAAGCAAAAAATTACTTTTAGAATCAGTATTTGCACCTATACTGTTTAGAGTAAAAGTTTTAGAATCGTTATTTACTAACGACCCACCAAAACCCACTTTAATATCGAAGCCAAGTAACCCCAATGGTTTTGCAGTGCTATACCAAGCGTCATTTATACCACTTGAAAGACCTCTGCTAATGGGCTGTAAATAGCCGTTTACTATTTTATTGGCTTCCTCTTTTCCTGCTTTTAAAAATGAGGCTGCATCATTTTGTGCAAATAGTACTTTTGTAATAAATAAAATACTTGCTGTAAATAGGGTCTTGGTAAATAAGTGTTTCATACTTGTTATTTTATATAACAAACATATAATTTTTTTACTATTTAGTGTAATATGGAATTTATTATTTATTAAATTATATTATAAACAACAGTATTGAAATTATTTGATATCTTAGATATCAAATAATTTTTTTAACCATTAAAACAAAAAAGCTCGTTTCATTTCTGAAACGAGCTTTTTTGACAAAAATGGGAACTAATTATTTAGTAGCTACAACTCTAATTACTACATTGAATTTATCATCGATAGCATTATCGCCAATTTCTGCAAAGAAGTTTTTTGAATTGTATTTAATGTCGTAAGCAGTTCTGTCGATATCGAAGCTAGCATTAGCTACTACTTCGCCAGTTTTTTTAACTACTACAAAAGCAGGGAATTTTACTTCTTTAGTAATACCTTTAATGGTTAAATCAGCTACAACATTGTAGTTAACAGCACCAGCTTTAGCACCTTTAATTGCTGAAGCAGATTTGATTTTTAAATTAGCAGTTTTGAAGTTATCAACTGCAAAAAAATCAGCTGACTTTAAGTGACCCATTAATTTGTCGTTCCACTCGCCTGCAGGAAGGTCAGTACAAGCCATAGATGTCATATCTACATCAAAGCTACCACCTACTAAATTAGCGCCATTCAATTCAACTGTTCCAGTTGCAAATTTAACAGTACCATCGTGTTTGCCAGTTACTTTTTTAGCGTGCCAGTTAAAAGTAGATTGTTCTGCACTTAATTTGTAAGATGTGTTTGCTGCTGGTTTAAATGCAACCGCTGCTAATGATAATGCTGCTACTGCAGCGATAATTAACTTTTTCATTTTTATTTATTTTGTTAGGTTTTTATTTACTTTTTTGATTTTCTCTTAATTTGTTTAACAAATCATTTAGCATATCTGCTTCACTATCTGTTAATTGAATGTTCGACTCGTTTAAAACAATTACTTCATCAAGTTCTAACAATACTTTTAAGCCTTCATGGGTAATGGTTATTTCCATTTGTCGTTTATCGTTAGGACAAACTTTACGAATGACTAACTTTTTATCTTCCAACTTATCAATTAAGCGCGATGCATTTGATTGAATATCGAGCATTCTTTCTTGAATTAATCCTATTGAAACAGGTGTACCATTTTGTCCTCTTAAAATACGTAATACATTATATTGCTGTAAACTAAGCCCAAATGGTTTGAATAAACGTGTTTGCTCCAAGTTTAAAACACTAGCAGTATAAACAACATTTAAATAAGCACGTTGGCGCTTGGTTTTAAATTCTTTTTGTTTTAACTGTTCTTCGAGTGTCATTATTAATTCGAGTGCAAATTATATGTATATACATACAATTTGCAACTTAATTATTTCTAAATGTTTTAATTCATTAGTAATCAACAAAATAATTATTGTATAGTGTACCTTAAACTAAATCCTCCACTTGAAATTACGGTAGGATATTGATTAGAAGTAAGTGGATTGGTTTGTCGTCTATCGTAGAAAATTCTTAATTGAAGTTTTTCATTAATTTGGTATTCAATAGTAGGTCGTAAACTATAAATTGTTTGACCAGAAACAGGCTCATTCGACTCTCTATCCAAATTACGAATTTTAGTTACATTCTCCCTCATTGAAAAATCTAACCTAAAGTTTAAATCATTTTCCAAAACCAATTGACGACTTCTTCCAAAAGGAATTTTTAGTTTTTTAGCTCTGTAACCAACACCAAACGAAAGCTCTTCACCTAGTTGTTCATTTAGCTGTCGTGAACCAAGTGCTAAATTTAAAGTTCTATCTTTAATATACCTGAATGACGTGGTTAAATTATTAGTTAAAGTTACCTCTATGCCCAATAAAGGTGCAAAGCGTTCTGTAATTGAAACATTTTTTATTACATATTGAGATTGAATATCAGTTTGACCAGCAGCTGTATCAAGTGGAATACTAGAAGGACTCAAAAAATTATTTACTGTGTAAGTAGATGAATAACGATGACTTAACGCAATATTAGATGCCCAATTTTTTATAAAACTTAATTTAGTTAGTCCATTATAATTAACAGACCAATTGGGAATAGGAATTTTTGGAAATGCTGAAAGCTCCGCATTAGAAGCACTAGAACCACTATATGCAGATAAAAATGCAGGTATTAATACATCTTGACTATACCTACTATATCCTACGATATAATCAAAACTATCACGTAATAAACCTTGTGTACTTCCAAATTTTTCAATGGCTAATCTTTCAGATATTTCCTTTCTATTGTTTTCAAATTGTTTGAAAACTTGCGAAATGCCTTGAGCATTATCAACACTAAAAGCAGTATTTATAGTACTAAATGTAGTGCTAAATGAACCTGATTCTTGAAAGCCAAAATCTTTGAAACTATTATCTAAATCATTAAAACGAAAAATTGATGTAGTGTTTTTTTGAGTTGACCTATCAACGTTTAATACAATTCTTAAATCTTCAATTGGATCAAGCGTTAATGTACCGGATATTTTTTCCTGTATATTTTGAGCAAACTGATTGTTCATTCTTGAATCGTTGGCTAACCAACCATTTTTAGCAGCATCAAATCTATAATTAGAATTTTGATCTCCTAAAATAAACCCATAACCAGGTGCTGATAAATCAGTGTTTTGACCAATAAAATCAGGGCGTGGCCTAAAACCTGGAAGCATAGTACCATCAGAAATAGTATAGGAGCCATTCAAATTCTTCACACCCATTAATAATTTAAAGAATGTTTTTACAACAGGATTTAATTCTTTAGCTGGTTTTTCCTCTTTATCTACTTCCTCTTTACCACCCTTTTTATTTTTATCATTACTAATGGCTTTTGGTTTAGGCTTACTGATAGTAGGTGGCGTATTAATATCGCGTAAAAATTTAAGCTTATTGTACAAAATAGTAAAATTAGCCCCAACATTAACTTGCTGTTGACGAGAATTTTGGATTGTATTTCCTAAACTATCGGCTGCTGGAGGTGCTTGTCGCCATTGGTAATTTACTGAATAACTATAATTTGATTGGCTAATAAAGTCTAATAAAGGTAGTTTGTTTATTGGCAAATTATAACTTGCCCTCACATTTTGATCAAATTGAGTTAGGCGGCCACCTTTCCATAAATTATTAAAAATAGTATCACGCTTAGCTTGTTGTGTTTCATCTATTCTTCCGTTGGGTTCGTCAATACGAGCGTCAGCAATGGCATTGTAATCAAATCTTATACTTTTGGTAAACTGCCAGCCTAAATCGTAAGTTCTACGCATGGTGTAAAGTTTATCGTAAAAGGCAGGAATAAAAACACTTCCTCCTGTGTTATCATTAGTTCTATTAATAGTTTCACCATATCTCCTATCAACCTGAACCCTTGCACCCAAATTTGATGGTAAAAAATTAAAATTAATATCCTTTATTAAAGCTAAATTTTTTGATTTTATCAACTTGCTGAAAGGTTCAAATGGTTTATTGGTAAAGGTATAGTTATAACCTACAATGGTTTGATAGTTTTGTAATAAATAACTTTCGTATTGCTGATTTCTTCTAAAGTTTTCACTAAAAGAAAAAGTTGCAGTTAAATTTTCTAAATCCCAAGGATAGGCCTTTTTACTTCCAATTCTATTTTTGCGAACATTAGTAAAATTAAAAGCACGCTGTGAAGAATAATCATCTGTGGCTCTAGAAATAAAGGTTTTTCTTTCTTGATTGGTTGTTTGATCAAGTTCTTTTTGAAGTTTGGTATCCATGTTTAAAGGATTGTACAGTGGGCGAATAATTGTACTACCATAAGAAAAGAAAAATGGAATAGAAAGGCCCGATTTGGCAGGAAAGAATTTTCCTAATTCAAAATTTGAGGAAATATCATATTTGTATGTATCATCCATTGCTCGCTGCTGCAATTTTTTATCAACTCCACCCCATCCATTTGTAATAATACTTCCAGTAAGTTGCACATTCCCAAAGTCTGCCAATTTAGCTTGTAATCTTCCGTTTGCAGCCCAACCACCTCTAACATTAAATTCTGTCATGCGCAATTCATTAAACCACACTTCGCCACATACTGGTAAACCATTATCTGTTAAGCTTCCATTTTGCTTTTTAGGATTACGTATACCTAACATAAAAACACGTGCCTGGCTAAAATCGGGCATACCCACCACAGTAATTTTTGCATTTCCTTTTTGAACAGAATAAGGTAAAGTGAATGCCCAACTTGCATTATTTCTGGCAATTTTTGCATCTACCAAATCTTCTAATGTAATTACCATTTCATTACCCCAAACATTTGCTTTATCAGCTGTTCCGGGTGTAGATAAATTTAAAGGGATTTCATATTCGTAATAATTGTTTACCATATCGGTACCAAAACGAATAAAAGCCCGTAAATCACCATTTTTTGATTGTGCACTTTCAGCGTGAACAAACATACGTAACTTAGCATATTGACGCATATCAACAGTTGCATTTTTAAAAGCAGCTCTTGCATCTCCATCTTTTAAATTACACACTAATAAAGATAACGATTGCTCATTTAATGGAACTGATTGAGGTGAACTAAAATCAACTTGCCTATCAATACCAGGAGGTGTGGTATAGGCAATAGGACTTCTATTCTGATTTTTTTCTACATTAACGGTAGATACAACAAATTGGGTATTATCAGTAGGATCAACAGGTTTATGCTCACCACCTGTTTCCAAATTACCCGTGTATTTTCTCCAATCAGCCCTAACTAGTTGTAGGTAGGCAAAACGCAATACTGTACTATCTTGAAAGCCACGCATAAACATTCGCATAAACCTTACAGATTTAAAATCTGTAATATCACCTACTTGTTTTTGAAATTCACGAACTGGTATTTTTAATTGATACCAAGTTTCTTCTCTTTCATCAAGATTGGCAAACTTAACTACACTTCTTACACTATCGGTTACATAATTTTTTCCTATTACAAATTTATCTTTAGCTATATCAATTTTATATTGGAAATAAGCTTCTATATCATTTGTGGTAAAGTCCTTATTTATATCCTCCACATCTGGTTGATTAGTTGCAGCTGTGGGATATGCGGTTTCTCTTCCTTGCCCTATTACTGGTGAGTTACCTTGAGTTTGATTAAACTCTTTATACCTAGCTAATACACCCAATTGAGCACCATCGTAATCTCCGCCTAAATAATAATGGTAGTTATCGGCCGATGGATCTTCAAAAGCTTTATTATAGGCAGTGGTGGTAGGACCAAATTTTTTGGCAACCTCTTTAATATAAACTGAATCAAAAAAAGTTCTTTCTGTTTCATCATCTAATCCATCTAATCCCACATCTTGCCTCAATCTTCTGTTCGCATCAGCATCAAAAGCATAATTAATTACAGGGTTTTTAGGAACTCTACCCCAAACTGTATTATCGGTAGCAGCAGCAATAGCTTCTGCCCCAGCCTCTTTAGCTAATCCGTTTTCAGCTGCCCTTCTATTGTCTCTTAAAATATCTTCACTTACATTTCCTAAATTAATATATAACTCACCTTTATTGTTGCTTAAAGGATTGTCTTCGTATGGATTTTGCATCCAAATTTCTATATAATCAATATTTGATTGTTCAAAATCATTTTGGTCAATTTTGCGCATAATACCACCCCAATTACTTTGAGGATTATCAATTTGACCATTAGATAATAAATCTTTAACATTATAATTATAAGGACCTCTTTCGCTAGGATAAAAAGATAAATCGAAAGTGGGTAAAGTATTAGGTAAGCCTGGTTGAATTTTTTTACCTCTAAAAATATCAGTAACCAAAACTTGCCTAACATTATGATTCGAAATAGTAGCAGGATTATCCTTTATATGCGTAGGCATAAATGGATCATTGGAGTTATGAAAACTTGTAGCAATCATGTACCAAGCTAGCTTGGCTCTTTTACTTCCATTTTGCAAGGTGTTAAATAAATTTCCTTCGGGAAATATATCCGGTTGTCCTTGAGGAGTACTTGCTAAAAACCAATTGTTTTGAGTTTTTAAATCAAAAGGAATTTCTGCATTTTCAAAGTTATCAATGTAACCAGTACCGCCATCGCTCAGAGCACTATTGATACCGGGAATTAATTGGGCATACTCTCCATTAAAAGCAATTGAAGAAGGTGCTTTAGTAGTAATAAAAGGGAGCCTATCAACCATCTTGGTTAAAAATCTTGAATCTCTTTTATATGAACCATCTATTCCAATTACCATATTAGAAATAGGTTCCTCGCCTGCATTAACAATTCTTGTCAATGGCTTTTCATTCATATAAATAAAAGTAGAGCCTAATAAAAAGTCTTTATGAACTTTATAGTCTAACCTGGTACCTACTAAAGTGCGTTGCTGAACATTAAACAAGCTATTTCCTTCACTAGATACTTTAATGGCTGCTCCTGAATTAAGCAAAGCAGTATTAACAATTCTAACTCTACCTAAACTATAATCTACTGTGTAATCAACATTTTCAGTTAACGGAGCTCCATTAGCGGTAACTTTAACTGAGCCTGGCTGGAGGTTAGTTGACCCTACTGAAATTTCATTATTTGATTGGCCTTGGTAAGAGCCCCGTAAAAAGAATTTATCGAACTGAGGTAATTGAATAGCAGCAAACTTAGTACTATCGTACAATGCTGAGTAGCAGTAATAATCGGCAAGTGCAGGATTGTTTACAAATTTATTTTTCAAGAACTTACCAAAAGGCTCTACCGAAGGTAAAATAATTCGGCCTGATTGAGAAAGTACAGTTACCCCTTCCACATAATCAAATACACCATCCTGAACGCGCTCTTGCTGCAAGTTCATTTTATCTAAATTAAATACATTAAGTAATGCCTGATCATTAATTAATGGTTCATTTTTTACTGGTAAATAATTTAAATCGGCCCCAGAAGGATCATCTGCATAAACAATGTTCAGTCTAAAATTATTAGGCTGAATTCCAAAAGAACCTAATGAATAAATATTTTTCATCATTAACTTCCACAATGGTAAATCAGGTCGTTGGGAAGGACCTTTTATCATTTTCAAAAACAACACATTTGGTGTTATTGGATTTGGCGCTTTATCAGCACTAAACTCACCCACTTGAAATTCAATGCCACCAATATTTCCAGAAAAGGCAACCATCAATACATCATCATTATTCAAAGCTTGATTTAAAGATATAAATCCTAGTCTTGAATTGAAAGTATACTCGTTTTGATTTAATAAACGAGCTTGACCAACTACCATATATTGGCTTAAAGGCTTAAGTCCATTTACGGCTTCATCGGCATATATTTGGTTCAATACATTCTTTGACTCGTTTAACCTTGCTGCTACAGTAGGGTTAGTAATGGAACCTGTAGTTGTAGCTAAATTCCCCCTACCACGCAAATAACCCCAGATTCCGTTCACTTGATTACCTAAAGAAGTATCAGAACTATTAGCATTAACAGTCCAATATTTATTAACACGTTGGCTTGCTTCACCCAAATCGGCCAAACCTAGGACATCTCTAGTATTATCAAATGCATTTGTTCTGTTAGTAACCCATACTTCTACTCTAGTAATATTAACTCTACTATTAATTATTGGTAAATTGCTTACAGCATTATCAAAATTTTGATAAAAATATTGTGATAAGAAAAAGTGACGATTCATATCATAAGCACTTGACTGAACATCAAATTTTGTGTTGGTAGCTCCTCCTTGAAGTTCTGTTTCAGTACTTCGGCCTCGTTGTTGAGACACAACAGCAGTAGCAGTTAACCTACCAAATTGCATAGTAGTTTTTACCCCAAATAAACTTTGGCTACCTTGAATCAATGAAGAGTTTAAAGGTAAACTTACATTTCCTAATTCAATTTTTTTAATGATATCGTCTTCTTTACCTGCGTAGTCTAACTTCATTTGATTTTCGAATTCAAATGTAGCTTCGGTATCGTAGTTCATATTCACTTTAACTTTATCGCCAACAGAACCAGCCACATTTAACTGAATTTTTTGTTGAAAATCAAATTGTGAAGTACTTTGCTGACGTAATGAAAATGCTGGATTACGAACTTCGTTTCCTTTGTATGAAAATATTAATTCTGCATTTCCTCTTGGTCTAATGTCAATAACAGAGCTTCCAAATATTTTATCAAATATTTTATTAGGAATCATGATTGGAGGTATTAAGCTACTTCCTTTTGCAAAATTATTGGCTTGACTTCTTTGATTAAAATATTGTTTATTGGCTCGTTTATTTTCATTTTTTAAACGCTCTTTAATACTTTCACTTGCAGGAATTTTAGTATTAAAACCACCTACTTTAGACGAAAAGTTATATTTATTTTTTTCCTTATCTAATTCATAAACCGACTTAATATTAGGAGGATCATTTAAATCAAATGGATTTTTACTTCCACTAATTTCCCAAGGCTTTTTATCCTTAATAGGAAAAGGCATTTTGATTTTTTTATTGGTTGTATCCTTTTTATTTGTGCTGTCAGGAGGCAGGATAGTAAAATCCTTATTTTGGCGCATAGTACGAACACTTCCGGCAGAAACCAGACCAAAAGCCATACTACTTAAAATAGCAAAAAGGCTTATATGGGAAAGATGTATTTTGGGTATTTTACTTAACAATGTAGAGTTTATCCATCGGCTAATATTCGAACTTTTATTTAAAATAAAAAACTATAATTGTTTAAGTGATTGTTTTACTAATTGCTCTACTGTAAATTCAGGGTTTGATTGGCGAATTTTAACCAATACTTTTTCAGCATCATTTTTAACAAAACCCAATGATATTAATGCCGATAGCGCTTGTTCCACCATTGTATTTCGTACCCCATTAGTGGTATTTTGAGGTTCATTTAAATTAATCATTTTTACTTTATCTTGTAAATCAATAACTAATCGTTGAGCTGTTTTAGGTCCAATGCCTTTAATTGATTTCAATAAAGTCCAATTTCCTGTTCCAATAGCATGTTTTATTTCAGAAGGTTTTAATGAAGATAAAATCATTCGAGCGGTATTGGTTCCAACACCATTAACTGAAATCAATTGCAAAAACAACTGCTTTTCGTCCTCATCTGCAAAGCCATACAAAATATGAGAATCTTCCTTAATACTTAAATGTGTAAGTAATTTTACTTCATTTAAAGTGCTAATTTGCTCAAAAGTATTTAATGAAATTTGAATTCCATATCCTACTCCATTACAATCTATTACAATATATGCTGGCGTCTTTTCGCTAATTTTACCTTGAATATGTGCTATCACTATATTTCTTTTTCAAATAAGGGTGCTAAAATATAAAATGTTTTTAATTTTGCTTAGTAAATTAAATAATATATGTATCTAACAATCAAATATTTTATTCTTTTTGTTTTTTTTATGGTTTGTTTTAAAATATCAAATGGTCAAAACCAAACGAAAAAAGTAAAAGAATATTATGAAAATGGATTATTAAAAACTAAAGGCAAGTTAAAAAACGACTTAAAAACTGGTATTTGGTTTTATTATACTGATAACGGGGCACTGATTCAGAAAGAGTATTGGAAAAAAGGAAAATTAAATTTCACCATAAAAATTAACAAAAAACATAAGGCATATGAAATATTATACCCCAATGGTAATGTTAAAAAATTAAGAACCTGCGGTTGTTAATTTTATTTACTTATTATTTGATAAAAAAGTTCGTTAGGATTAAGCATTGAATTATGTTCTTTTTCTTCTAATTCTTGCTCTTGTTTTTCTTGTTCTGTTTCTGGCTCTTTTACATAATGATGAAGTTGCCACATACCCTCATTGTATTCTAAGGCTGTTAAATTTTCTACCCAATCGCCACTATTTAAATAGGTTACTGTTCCTAAATCTGTGCTTACAGTTTTTATACTTGGCTGATGTATATGACCACAAATTACATAATCATATTTTTTTTGAATTGCTAATTGAATAGTTGTTTCCTCAAAATCATCAATAAACTTAATAGCGCTTTTTACACCTTGCTTCACTTTTTTTGAAAAAGAAAGTCTTCCTTTTCCTAATATTTTTTCAGAAATAAAATTAACTATACTATTCAAAATAATCAACAAATCATAGCCTTTCCCTCCTAATTTAGCTAACCATTTGCTATGTTTCATGCTGATATCAAACACATCACCATGAAAAAACCATGCACGTTTTCCATCCAAATCTAACACTAGTTTATTGAGCAATTGCATATTCCCTAAGTTAAAATCAGTAAATCTTCGCAGCATTTCATCATGATTGCCTGTTAAATAATAAACTTTAGTTCCATTGGCAAGCATTTTAAAAATTCGTTGTACTACTTTGGTATGGCTTTGAGGCCAATAGTGTTTACTAAATTGCCATATATCAATTATATCGCCATTGAGTACTAGTATTTCAGGGTCTATGGATTTGAGGTATTTATTAACTGCCTTAGCTTGACAACCGTATGTTCCGAGGTGAATATCGGAAACAACAGCTAATTTTAATTTACGCTTGCTCATGTAAAAAAGTTTTACAAACTTCTGCTTTTTTACCCAATCCTACATCATATTAATGTTAAGTAATTAATTATTTAACATTATGGTTAATAAAAACAATGCTACATGTACCTTTTAATAAATATATTTGGACATGATTTTTAAACATTTAAAAACATATAAACTAGCTTACATTTGGGCTATAATTGTTACTTGTCTTTGTGGTACTAATGGCAATAATTTACCGCATTTTGAGTTTTCCAGTTTATTAAGAATTGATAAAATAGCCCACCTATTTTTATTTGGTACAGAAACATATTTAATTGCCATTGCATCTAAAAAAAATAATATTTTGAAGAGTAACTTTAGTATTATTTTTCCTGCATTTTTAATTGGTGCTGTATTTGGAGTAATTATAGAAATTTTACAAGCTACTGTTTTCCCAAATCGTTCATTTGACTATTTGGATATGGTTGCTAATACTATTGGCTGTTTACTAGCTTGGGTTATTTTAAATTGGAAGTTTAAATTAAACTAATCATTGACTTTGTAGCTATTAGAGTAACCATTAAAAGTTGTTGTATTTATTTCAAGGAATTTACTTAATTAATGCTGATATCAGTATTCACAAATATTTATTTTTATGTTACTAAAAAATACAACTTATTTCTTAACTAAAAGTTATTTCTTCAAAAGGAAAGATTGTTGTAAGAAATTTTTATAGCTATCAAATTTTTAATAACTTTGGCTTAAGGCATACAGTATCATTTAACTAGTCAAATAATCCGTTTAACAATTCGCAACTTATGGCTATACTTTCGAGTTTCAGAATTCATGATGCCATAATTATCTATTTTATCAATTCTTACCTTACCATTTGCATGAATTATTTGCCCATTTTCTAGCAGTATGCCTACATGAATAATTTTACCTTCATCATTATCAAAAAATGCTAAATCACCTATTTTCGATTCTTCTAAAAAAGCCAAGGTTTCGCCTTGTTCAGCTTGTTGGTAGGCATCTCTTTTCAGGAATATTCCATTTTGCGCAAAAACAGTTTGAGTAAAGCCACTACAATCAATTCCCCATGGAGTTTTTCCGCCCCACAAATAGGGCGTATTTAAATATTGTAAAGCTGTTTGTTCCAAACCTACCTGCTTATTCGTTTCAACCAAATTGGTAATAATATTATATCCCCCCACTTTAAATTGAGTTGACGAATAAATGATACTTCCTGTGCTAATGTACATTGGAGTTTCATTTACTAAAATTTTTAAAAAAGGATACTCTAGAACAACTTTGGGATTTTCCAAACTTAGCCAATCAGATTCGTTAATTATCTCAGCTTGCGTATCGTTAATCCATCCTATATATTTATCATCAATGGTTTCAATTTTCAACCAATTAGGTTGTGTGTGTAACACGATATACTTTTGTCCAAATAGCAATTGGCTAACCATTTCACTCTTGCTACTTGGCTCACTTCTAAGTGGGATAATCGGAATTAAACTAATACCAAACATTTTTTTTAAAAACTTAAAATTTATTGTTTATTTGCGTCAAAGCTATTAAAAAAAATGAACAATATTGACCTTACCTATTTAAAAGAGATTTCTGGCGGAGACGATTCGTTTATTAGAGAAATGTTAGATTTATTTATAAACACTACAGCCATTGAAGTGAATGAATTTGACCACCACCTAGCAGTTGGAGATTATGTAGCAATTGGCCAATTAGCTCATAAAATGAAAGCTCCAATACAAATGATTGGTGCAAGTGAACTTTTTGACAAACTAAAAGAAATTGAAAAAATTGGTAAGAATGGCGTTAGTACTGATGTAATTCCAAATATGATTAATGAGGTTAAAGTAAAAATTGCAAACTTAGCAACTGAAATTAATGAACTATTGGCTACTATGTAATTAGGTACCTTTTTACAAATAAACACCCCATCAATTTATTTCAGTTTCTAAATTTTATTAACTCAAATTTTTATATGACCAAATACAAAGTTTTCCAAATTAACTGCGGTGCCGATTTAACTGATATTTTAATAGCTGAATTAGCCGAAATTGGCTTTGAAGGATTTTTGGAAAATGAAACGGGTTTTGAAGCTTATTTACTAGAGAGTGAATTTAATGAAAATTTATTCAAAGAAATAATAAGTAATTATGATTTAGTCCAAAATCAAATAATTGAAAATACCATTCCTCAGCAAAATTGGAATGCCCAATGGGAAAGTAGTTTTGAGCCTGTTATAGTTAGCAATCAATTAATTATTAAAGCACCTTTCCATCAAATTGAACAAAAATATCCTTACGAAATAATTATTCAACCTAAAACCTCGTTTGGAACAGGCCACCATGAAACCACACAAAGTATCATGGAATTAATGCTTAAAATGGAATTTAAAAATAAAACCGTTTTTGATTATGGTTGCGGCACAGGGGTTTTGGCCATTTTAGCTTCGCAATTAGGAGCTACCAACATTTTTGCCAACGATATTGACGATTGGGCATTTGAAAATGTAGGTGAAAATGCAGCCATGAATAATATTAAAAATATTGACTATCAAAAAGGCGATTTAAGCATTGTTCCTAATACCGAATACGATATTATTTTAGCCAATATCAATAAAAATATTTTACTAAAAAGTTTTGAGCAATTAAGCAAACACGTTAAAGCAAATGGAATAATTTTAATAAGTGGTTTTTATGAATCTGATTTGCCTGATTTGTTAAATTGCTGCCAAGCTTTTGGCCTACATTTACAACAAAAAGTAGTTACCAATAATTGGTGTGCGGCAGTGTTAAACAATCAATAACTTAGAAATATCAATTCGATACTTAAGAAAACTAACTTAAGGTAAAAAACTCAGTTTTTTCGGTAGTATGCGAGCGTAATATGCCTGCGCTCACCAAGTTAATCAACATCTTTTGAGCTCGCCAACGGCCAATGTTTAGTAATTTTGAAACTTCTTTTAAAGTAATTTTATTATTGGTGTTTAAATATTGCAATAAACCTTGCTCATGTTTACTGTAAGCTATAAAAGTATTGGTATGATTAGTTTGACGTTTCAATACATCTAATACAATTTTGCTAGCCAATAAAGTTTTATCAGCTATACGAATATGTGCCCACCATTTACCATTTTCATCTTTGGCATAATAAGGTTTGTCGTTTCCTTCGGGAATAATGCATTCAATAACCGTTTTACCGCCTATCTCCCACTCTACCAAAGTTATTTTTATTTCGGGTTTGCAGTAAAAACTTGCGGCCAAATCAAGCATATATTTTTCATCTTCACTTTTTACTCCAGCAATGGTTTTATTATCATTAACTCCTACTAGCAAAGTTCCACCTTTGTGGTTAGCAAAAGCTGCCATGGTTTTAGCTATTTTATTGGCAGAAGAAATGGTTTTTTTAAAATCCAATTGCTCTCCTTCGCCTCTACTTATTAGCTGCATTACATGCGGAAACGATATGTTTTTATGAAAACTCAAGACAAAAATTTTACTTAACTAATACATTTATTTAGGTCTAATTTAAAACATTATGCAAACAAATAAGTTTTTATGAAAAATGCGCTATTTAAAATTTAAATATTTGATTCATTTATCAATAAAATTTTTATATCATATATTTTAAATATATTTAGTTAATACCAACACAAATTCTACATTTGAACTAAACAAAAAACATTCAATCAATTATGGATACAACATTTGAAATTATTGAAAAAGAAGCAATCGAGGCACTAAAATTTCCGCACGAAGAAGTTTTAAAAGATGTTGAGAAAATTAAAGATAGAACTGACAATTTAAACAAAGCACTGTCGCTTGGAAATTTAGAGCATTTTAAAATAAAAATATATTTTGAAGACAATACAAAAAAACGCATGGTTGATACCACTGTTTGGGGCTTAACGGAAGAACGAGTTATTTTAAAACAAGGATTAGTAATACCAATTGAAAGAATCCATAAACTAGAATTATAGTTTATATTGTACCAATAAATAGCCAGTTACAATTGCAACTCCAAATTTGGATCCCAAAAATGGTTCTTAAAATCTTTTATTTGGTTATTTTCAATAACAAAACCTTCGCCTTCAAGCAGTTCTTGCATGGTGTTACTACCAAAATGGTGTTTTCCTGTTAGCAAACCATTCCTATTCACTACTCTATGAGCAGGAATTGAAGGGATTAATTGATGGCTTGCATTCATGGCATAACCCACCATTCGGCTACTTTTGGCACTACCTAAATACTTAGCTATGGCGCCATAACTAGTTGCCCTTCCAAAAGGAATTTGCCTTACCACATCAAATACATTGTCAAAAAAGGTGTACTTATCCAATTAAATTAATTTTTGAAATGCTTTTATCCATCTGTCAGGTATTTCGTTCGAAAGTGCAATTTGGTAATCAGCATAACTACAAGGCACCATAAATGAACCCTTATTATCGCTTTTATCCTTAGGATATGGCACTTCCATCCACCATCTTTCACTCAATATATTTTTATAAAAAGTAATTTCATAGGTATCTTGAATACTGGTATAATAAACCATAAAATCATTGCTTTCTTTAGTTGGGTATTCTACTTTTCTATTACCAAATCCATCAATAAAATACCATAGCATCTGAGCTGCTAGTTGACTAGTTAAATTATTCAAATCATGTGTAGGATTTATATTATAAATACCAAATGATTTCAAATCATTACTCATTCCTGCATAACGGGCAATCTGGCAAGCCTCTTCGCCCATAAAACCATTGGCTGATGGCATATTTTGACCATGTGCATCGGCTGCTTTAATTGCCGACATATTAAATGCCATCATATCTGCATTTCTGCAAAAAGGTTCAATATCTTGAATTTTATTTCGAAAATTTCCTAATCGAAGCATATCAAAGTTCATTCGCTCAAACGCATCGTAGTTTTCAGGTTCTACAAAATAACTTTGATGACCAATATGCGCAATGTTGAACAAATAATTTTTTGGATGTGCAATTATTTTACTGATGTATCCATTGTTTTCGGGATTATCGTCATCAAATTTCAAGGCCACTCTTGCATCTACAAACAATACATTCATATTAAAATGTGTTTCTTCGTAAGCAGCATATTGTGCATAAACAAAATCCTCACTAGCACCTATTATTAAACACATAATATTCTTTTTCAAAAGTGTGGCAATAGTTTGTTTAAGAGCAAAATAAGTATCGCTTAAAGTGTTACCAGCCTCTATATTTCCTAAATCAACTATGCGAAAATCATTTCTATGCTTAATTAACTGATAAAATTCCTTTCTAACAGTATTAGCAGCCAATGCCGATCCACTAAATTCAGGTCTTAATCTATCATCGCAAACTCCAACAATAGCAATATCAAAATTTTCTAAATTATCTGTATTATTGGTAAATGTGGTGCTATAAAAAACACTTTTTTGGCCACAGTTTGAGGCTAAAAAATCGATAGTGCTTTTAGGTATTGGTTTTAAAAATTCCATGGTTATTATTTTTATCTACTTTTAGTTTTAAACAATCGCTTATTTCATAGTAGCTATTTGCCTCAAAACTCATTAATTTGTTGGCATATAAAATAAACATATCCACAAACAGTGATTTTAGTTACCGGTTCAACAGGTTTTTTAGGTGCCCACATGGCTTGTTATTTAATTTTACAAGGTAAAAAAATAAAGCTAATTAGGCGAAGTACAGCTAGTTTGGTAGAGTTTAATAAAATATTTAATTACTATTTCAACCATTTTAGTATTGATGCAAAAAATGCATTATTCCAATCTTTAAATTGGGTAGAGGCCGATATTTTAAATTTGCCACAACTTCAAGAAGCATTTTTAGGTGTTACAGAAGTATATCATTGCGCAGCAATGGTAAGTTTTGCCCAAGCTGATAAAACAAAAATGGACAAAACCAATATTGAAGGAACAGCCAATATGGTAAACCTAGCTCTCATTAATAAGGTTGAAAAATTTTGCTATATCAGTTCCATAGCGGCTATTGGTCGTAGTTTGAATGGTAAAACTATAAACGAAAATTGCAAATGGGAGAATGGAAAATTAAATAGCAATTATGCCATTAGCAAATACAAAGCCGAGATGGAAGTTTGGAGAGCCAAAGAAGAAGGTTTGAATATTTGTATTATTAATCCTGGTGTTATATTAGGCTATGGCGATTTTACAAAAGGCTCTGTGGTTCTTTTTAATTCTATTTACAAAGGAATGCCATTTTATACCAATGGTGTAAACGGCTATATTGATGTACAAGATATTACTAAAGTTTGTCTTCAATTAATGGAACAAAATATTTTTGGTGAACGCTATATTTTGGTAAGTGAAAGCATTAGTATAAAAAGTTTATTTTTCAATATTGCCAAATACTTGGATGTAAAGCCGCCAAGAATAGTTATAACTCCTTTTTTAAGTGAAGTGGCGTGGCGCATATTTGCCATAATTCGCTTTTTAAAATTATCAAAATTTAGTTTAACAAAAGAAACCGCTAGAGCATCGCAGAAACAATATTATTATGATAATAATAAAATAATTAAAACGCTAAATTTTAAGTTTAAACCTATAGAACAAACTATTAAAGAAGTGTGTAATTCCTTTTTGGGTGATTTATAGTTATGCCAAAAATGTAATTTTGACATACAGTTTAAATATTCAATTACTTTTTCTTTTTCCCAAAGTCTTTTGGACCGAAGCCTTGTTCAGCTAGAGCCTGCCAATATTCTTTTCCATAAGCCACAAAAATTTCATCACCTGGAATGAAATTGCGACTTGCTATGATATAAACCCTGCCACGTATTATTTCAAAACGTGCATTGTTTTTAAGTCCGCTGATTTTGGTAAATCCATTGGCATCATTGCAATATCTTGCCAAACTATCTAAATGATGTTGAGCATCAATACATTTCTTTTCACTTATATAAAAATAGTAAGCACCTACTCCTTCTTTAATTTCGTTATTTCTACGCTCACATTCTTTCCAAGTGATTACATCTCCTGTATATTCTATTATTCGTTCACCACGCTTAATTTTCGCATCAGTAAACAATCCTTTTCCTGCACCTTTAAGTGTGCTTTCAGCTACATATAATGCCATCTAATTTAAATTTAATGTAATACTAAATTCCAGGTACTACTCTTTCTTGCTTACCAATTATCATTCTAAAATGATCATCAAGTACATTTAAACTGTTTTCAAAATGCTCATTATTATTTACTATGATATCGGCTTGAGGCATAAATGGAAGTAAAAATTTTTGATAGGCAGGCATTACATGATTTTTCCATTGGTAATGAATATAATCAGTTGGAATATTGCGTTCAGCCGAATCTCGCTTAAGCCTTCTGTTTAATGCTATTGATTCATCGGCTTGAATAAATATTTTTAAATCAAATTGTTTTCTAATAGCCTCCGAGTAAAAAATAAAAAGTCCTTCGCAAACTATTATTGGCGCTGGTTTAAATGTTAAAAGAGGCCCTACCTGATTTTCATGTTGAAACAAATACTCATTACGGAATATTGTTTCATTATTATGTAATTTTTCTAAATCTTTTGCAAATGCATTCAAATCTATGCATTCAGGGAGATCAAAATTAATATTCCCTTCTTCATCTAATATATGCTCATATGCCAATTTATAATAATTATCTTGGCTTATAACACATAACTCGTCAGTGCTAAATAATTTTTTTAGTGAGTTTAAAAAATGGGTTTTACCCATGGCACTTCCACCTGTTATACCAACTAAATAAGGTTTTTGAACTTGCATAATCGGCATGCAAAATAGGTTTTATTGAGGAGTAATTAAAACCTATTTTAAATATGTCCAATTGATTTTTGTTTAGTTAAACAATTGCAGTAAGCAAGTTTTCAAAATATCTGCCATATTTTTAGCCTTTAAAAACCTTTGATTTTTATAGTGAATGGCCAATTCATTTTTAAGTTTTTCTACATTTTGAGGTGTAGAAATAGCATCTTTACTCATGGCATTTAACAAGTTAAACATAGGCCAACGCGCTGCTTTAAGCCTTGCTACCATTACCGAGCGTTCTTCGCGTTGGTATTGATAAATACTTTCTTTACTTAAACACTGTGTTGCTAACTCCACATAATCTTTATTTTGCTTATAAAATTGTGGCAAGTAAACATTTTTTCTGCCTTCATGACTTTGCTGGTCAAAATCTATCGCTCTAATTCTGTAATGAATTTCCTCAAAATCGGGGATAACCTGAATAACAAAATTGCTGGAATGCATATCGCCTAAAAGCCTTATAAAACAGCGTTCATTAAATTTTACAAATTCCTTAGCTAGCCTTATGGCATTAAAGTTTTCTTTGTTAAAATAAAGCTTTAAAAAATCATCACCAGGAACACCAACTATGTGTTCTTCAATTAATGTATCGCCACTAACCAAATAACTAATGCGGTTAGGAGATAACAAATGCTCTAATTCCAAACCATAAATTCTGGAAGCATCCGCATTTTTTACATAAAAATAATCAAAATTATCGTTCAGTTTATTAATAATTCTAATTCTAAATGGCATTGAATTTCCATACAAACAATAATCAATACGCTCGACTGCCAAATGCTCTAAAATATTAACATCTCCACCTGTTTTAAGCAACGCATAAATCTTTAATAAATCATAATGAATTTGTTCTGTATCGCTTTGCGGATAAAGGCAAGTTTCCCATAAAGTATCCTTTCCTTTTTTATCGTAAAGCGCTATGCTATCACTAAAATTTTTTAAGTGAGGATATTGAATAGGCAAGTTAATGCCACGTCCATGTGTTTAAAGATAATGCCTTAAATTTGGGCTTACCTTAACTGGTTGTTTTCGTTTACTAATTTGTTGCAATTAATTTGGTGTTTAACGTTAAAAACAAACTTAGCAATAAATTGTGAATGTATGTTTATGATTAGTTTGTTCAAGTATAATTTATTCCATTTTTAGCCATACTAAATGTAATTTTATTTTTATAGAAAATTCTTTATTATGTTATCTTTATTGTTTATCATATGGCTTTAACATTTAAATGATTTAAACAAAAAACGCAAGCACTTTTGGTGCTTGCGTTTTTTTATAGATAGCTAACTAAATAATTTAGTTCAATTCAGCTAAAGTAGCGTTAATAGCTTCAAAATTAGGCAAATCGCCAGGACTTGCTAATACTTCAGCGTATTGAATAACACCTTCTTTGTCAATTACAAAAGCTGAGCGTTTTGAAACACCTTGCATACCAAAAGCAGGAAAAGTTTCGTACAAAGCGCCATAAGCAGCTGAAGTTGTTTTGTTAAAATCCGATAATAAATCGAATGATAAATTTTGCTCAGTTTTAAATTTATCTAATACAAACAATGAATCAACCGAAATAGCTACCACATCGGCATTATCGTTTTTATACATAGTAATGGCATCACGCACTGTGCACAATTGTGCTGTGCAAACGCCTGTAAAAGCTAATGGAAAAAAGTGTACCACTAAGTTTTTACCTTTAAAATCTTCTAATTTAACTTCCTTTTTTTCAGTATTTAATAATGAAAACGAAGGTGCTTTATCTCCTTTTTGTAGTGTCATGTTATATTTTGTTGTTATAATTTTTAAACTGCAATACTAAAAAAATGTTTTGACCAATTTTAGAATATTATTTTATTCTTTTCATTCCTTCAATTGCTAATTGATACTGTGGGCTGTATTTCAAAACAAATTCATAATTTAATTTTGCATTGACTTTATCTTTCAGCATCTCGTAGCAAAGCCCTCGCATATAGTAAGCTGGCAAATAATCGTTCATCATGCGCACACACAAATCAAAATTATGAATGGCTTCTTTTAAAAAACCAGTTTCAAAATTTATATAGCCCACATTATAGTAGCATTGGTAATAATTCATGTTTTTGTCAATTACCTTTTTGTAATCGCTTAAAGCCATTTTAAATTGCTTTTGGTTTTGCCAAAAAGTGCCTCTTGCAAAAAACGCATCTTCATCGTTAGGTCTAATGCTGATGGCTGCATTTATATATTCTAATGCCAATTTGTTATTTTGAGCCATTAAAATTTTTGCCAAAATCATGTGGCTATCAAAATCGTTATTATCTAATTCAATTGCTTTTTGGAAGTTTAAAATAGCTTTAGCCGTATCGCCCACATCTTTGTAATTCATTGCTCTAATGTGGTAGGCGTAAGCCTTGGTTTTATCTAATGCCAAAACCGAATTGGCTAAATTAATTGACTTTTCGTGCTCTTTGGTAATATAGTACAAATCAGCAAGTTTTATTTTTGCGTCAATAAATTCAGGTGCTAAGGCAATTGCTTTTTCATAGTTTTTAGCAGCTAGTAATGAGCGGTTTAAGCCGTAATTACAACGAGCTTGCATATAAAAATAATTGGGATTGGTTGAATCTAAGGTACTAGCATCTTTAAAATCAATTTCGGCTCTTTCTAAAATATCGGCAGCAAAATACTTTTCGCCTCTTTCAAAATACAATTCAGGATTGCGCGGATTTTCTTGGATTTTTAACGAAACTTCCTGAACACCAGCTTTTATGGCTAACGAATCAATATTGGCAGAAGTAGCGGTTTTATTTGTATTGCTGCCACAGGCAATAAAAAGAATAGCAGCAATAAAAAGGATAGTATTTTTATACATTTATGGTAAATTTTAGCTGAAATAAATAAGTGTTTATTACAAGTCACAAAAAAACATAATTTTGTTGGCTCAAAAAAGTTTTAAAGTTTAAAGAAGTGTTTATGTTTTTTTAAGTGTTAAAGTGTTTATGTAGCTTTTGTTTATGAGTAAAATTGACCGTTTTGAAGATTTAGATTGCTGGAAGAAATCAAGAGAGCTGGTGAATTTAATCTTTGATATTTGCGAAAATCAAATGAAAAACAAAGATTTTTCTACTCAAGACCAAATAAAAAGAGCAGCATTATCAACTATGAACAATATTGCAGAAGGATTTGGTAGATATAGTAATAAAGAGTTTATTCGTTTTTTGGAGTATTCAGCTGCTTCTTCAATGGAAATCAGAAGTATGTTTTATATTTTATCTGACAGAAAATATATTGATGAAAATGAATTTGAAAAATGTTACAAACTAACAAATGACCTTACCAATACAACTTTAGGTTTGATTCGATATTTAAAAACAAAAATTTAACTAAAAGCACTAAGAACAAAAAAACTTTGAACTTAAAAACTTTAACACTTGTAAAATAAAGACTTTAACACTCAAAAACAATGGCATTTTACCACAAACAAGGACAAATACCCGCTAAAAGACATACGCAATTCAGAAAACCCGATGGCAATTTATATGCTGAAGAATTGGTTTCAACCGAAGGTTTTAGCAGTTTATATTCATTGGTTTACCACTGTCACCCACCTACTTTGGTTAAGGAAATTGGCGAGGCATATGATATTGGGCCTAAGGCTGCTATCGAAAAGAATCTGCAAAACCGTAGTTTTTTAACCTTTAAAACTGCTCCAGTTGACGATTATTTAAAAAGTCGTGTGTATACGCTTTTTAATAACGATGTGTATTTGGCTTCGGCTGCACCTCGCAAAAGCATGACAGATTATTTTTTCAAGAATGCGGATGCTGATGAAGTATTATTTATTCATGAAGGAAGCGGTGTTTTAAAAACAGTTTATGGGCAAATTCCATTTGAATATGGCGATTATTTGGTAATTCCACGTGGTACCATTTACCAATTGCATTTTGAAACGGAGCAAAATAGGATTTTTATTACTGAATCGTTTTCGCCAATCCGTCCACCAAAACGTTATTTAAACCAATATGGACAATTATTGGAGCACTCACCTTATTGCGAGCGCGATATAAAATTACCTGAGCTAAAAGAAACTTTTGATGAAAAAGGCGACTTTAAGGTTTTAATTAAAAAACAGGATATGATTTTTCCATATACTTATGCCACACATCCTTTTGATGCCATAGGTTGGGATGGATTTCAGTATCCATTTGGGTTTAGTATTCATAACTATGAACCAATAACAGGTCGTGTGCACATGCCACCTCCAATTCATCAAACTTTTGAAGGACACAATTTTGTAATTTGTTCGTTTGTGCCTCGTTTGTACGATTACCATCCACTTTCAATTCCTGCACCTTATAACCACAGCAATGTGGATAGTGATGAAGTTTTATATTATGTAGATGGAGATTTTATGAGCCGCAAGCACGTAGAACGCGGCATGATAAGTTTGCATCCAAAAGGTATTCCTCATGGTCCGCATCCTGGTACAGTTGAAAAATCGATTGGAAAATTAGAAACCAAAGAATTAGCTGTAATGATTGATCCATTTTATCCATTAAAAATTACTGAAGCTGCAATGCAAATGGAAGATCCTGGTTATTATAAAACTTGGGTGGAGTAAATGAATTTTGAATGTTAGATTTTGGATGTTGAATGATTGTTTGAAAGGATTTGAAAAAAGAATTATTATGAAAAAAGCTAACTTTTTAAAAGTTTTATTTGCATTATCAATTTGTTTTTTAGGGTGTAAGGAGCAAGTTGGTCCTTGCGGAGACCCAGCTGCGCCTTTTTTCAGATTGAAAATTATTGACAAATTATCCAATCAAGCTGCTTGTAAAGTTTATGACTCAATTGAATTTAAAAGCCTTTATTCAGTTAAAACAATTAAGTTTTTGGTATACAAATATTCTTCCGACTCCTCGATTAACTTTAACTTTTCAAAAGGAGATACCATTTTATTTAGATTTGAATCTATTCATAATTTTGATACGCTAATTTCTTTCAGTACTTCTTTTTCAGGTAATGGAGGTCCTTGTAGCCAAGGAGGTTTAGTATTAGACAGTATTTACCATAACAATAAGAAAGTTGAAACGAACACCATTTATTACTAAATTCAAATAAACTGACCATTTGCAAAAAAACTTATCCATAATAAAAGATATAAAAGAAATTATATCCGTTTCGAAAGACAAAGCCATTAGGGCTGTTGACAATGAGCGGGTGTTGATGTATTGGCATATTGGCAAGCGTATTTTAGAAGAAGAACAAGAAGGAAAAGAAAGAGCGGTTTATGGAGAGTATTTAATTAAAACTTTAGCTGAACAATTAGTGCCTGAATATGGAAGTGGATTTTCTATAAGACAATTAGAACTTTGCAGACAGTTTTACCGAATTTTTCCAATTGCGAATGCACAGCGTTCGCAATTCAGTTGGACACATTACCGACTATTGATTCGTATAGAAAATGAGGATAAAAGAAGTTTTTATATTGCTGAAAGCGAAAAGTACAACAGCGATAAACAATCAAACTGTTTTTGCAAGAGAATTCCAATTATATTTGCCAACTGAAAAACAATTGATAGAAGAAATAAACAAAGAATTCGATCGAATAAAATAAAACTATGAATACTGAACAAACAACAGAAATGTTACCTCAAACATCAGATTTCCTACCCTTACACGGAACTGATTTTATTGAATTATATGTAGGAAATGCCAAGCAAGCAGCCCATTTTTACAAAACAGCTTTTGGGTTTCAAAGTTTGGCTTATGCTGGCCCTGAAACAGGCATTAAGGATAGAGTAAGTTATGTATTGATACAAAACAAAATGCGTTTAATGCTTACTACTCCCTTGCATTCTAATTCGCCAATTGCGGAGCACCATAAAAAACATGGTGATGGTGTTAAAGTATTAGCTTTAATGGTTGATGATGCTTACGATGCATTTGAACAAACTACCAAACGAGGTGGTGTTTCATGTTTAGAACCAAAAACTTTAAGCGATGCAAATGGCGAAGTGCGCATGAGTGGTATAAAAACATATGGCGAAGTGGAACATTGGTTCATTGAGCGTAAAAATTACAATGGCGTATTTATGCCTGGTTTTGTTAAGTGGGAAAGCGCTTATAATCCAGAGCCAACTGGTCTATTGTATGTTGACCATTGCGTAGGAAATGTAGATTGGAATCAAATGAATCCTTGGGTTAGTTTCTACGAAAATGTAATGGGCTTTAAAAATATCCTTTCGTTTGATGATAACGATATCAGTACAGAATACTCTGCTTTAATGAGTAAAGTAATGAGTAATGGAAACGGATATGTTAAATTCCCTATTAATGAGCCTGCAGAAGGTAAAAAGAAAAGCCAAGTAGAAGAATATTTAGAGTTTTACGAAGGTGAAGGTGTTCAACATATTGCAATTGCTACACTTGATATAGTTTCAACTGTAAAACAATTAATGGCTCGTGGTGTGGAGTTTTTAAAGGTACCAAGTAGCTACTACGATGATTTACTAGACCGTGTTGGTCCAATAGAAGAAGACATTGAACCATTAAAAGAATTAGGTATTTTGGTTGATAGAGATGATGAAGGTTATTTATTACAATTATTTACCAAACCGGTTGAAGATAGACCAACAATGTTTTATGAAATTATTCAACGTAAAGGTGCTAAAAGTTTTGGTAAAGGAAACTTTAAAGCCTTATTTGAAGCCATAGAACGCGAGCAAGCAAACAGAGGTAACTTATAGTTGTCAGTTGATGGTTGTCAGTTGTTGGATATAAAATTTTAAAATCATAGTTTTATTTTAAATTATTAATAGTATTGTCTAACAACTGTCAACCATCACTTATTAAATATGCTATTCTATCAACTGTCAACTAACAACCATCAACTAAAAAAAGTATGGCAAAAAAGAGCATTCCAGAGTTAAGGGCTAAATATTCCAATAGTGAACGTAGGTTTTTAGAAGGTCCACGAAGCCGCAGAAGAGAATTTATATTTTCTTTTAAAGTTTTGTACGAATTTTTAAAAGGTTTTAGAGCTTTACATTTTGTAGGTCCTTGCGTAACTGTGTTTGGTAGTGCAAGGTTTAAAGAAGATCATTTTTACTACCAAGAAGCCATGAAAATGGGTGCTGAAATAAGTAAAATTGGCTTTACTGTTATGACTGGTGGAGGTCCTGGAATTATGGAAGCTGCTAACCGCGGTGCTTTTGAAGCCAATGGACGTTCAGTGGGTTGTAATATTGTGCTGCCTCACGAACAATCAGAAAATCCTTATGTGCAAAAATCAGTTGAGTTTAGGTATTTTTTTGTGCGTAAAACACTTTTGCTTAAATACTCATATGCTTTTGTAATAATGCCTGGCGGTTGGGGAACAATGGATGAATTATTTGAGGCACTTACTTTAATTCAAACAGGTAAAATGGAGGAATTTCCAGTCATTATTTTTGGTAAAGAATATTGGAAAAACTTAATTGATTTAATTAATGACATGATTGAAAAAGGAACTGTATCACCTGACGATTTAAGGCATTTATTAATTACCGATTCAGTTGATGAAAGCATGGAGTATTTAAAAAAATACAGCATCGAAAAATTTAGTTTAAAGCACCGAAAAAGAGTTAAAGCAATGTCTTGGTTGGGTGAACTTATTAAATGGAAAAGGTAAAGTGTTAAAATTTATAACTAATAGAATTAAATCATTTGGCCCTGCATTGAAGGGCCTTTTTTGGTTATTTAAAAATGAAGGCAATGCCCAATTTCATTTAATAGCAACTATAGTTGTAGTAATAGCAGGATTTTATTTTAAAGTAACCTTATTTGAATGGATTTTATTATGCTTTGCAATAGGTTTGGTTATAACCGCTGAAGCCTTGAATACAGCTATTGAAAAAACAATTGATTTATTGCATCCTCAAAAACATGAAAAAGCTGGTTTAGTTAAGGACCTAGCTGCGGCAAGTGTTTTAATTGCATCAATTTTAGCAATTATTGTTGGTCTATTAGTTTTTATACAAAAACTTAACTAAATAATATACTTACTAATTTAGCAAAACCCAATGGGAACATATTTTAAGTGTCAAAAAAGTATGTCCTAAAATCTTAATATTCAAAAAAAGATTATTTTATTTTCGATGATTATAATTTAAGAGCTACAAAAAATTAATTTCATTCAAATGAGACCTTAATAATTCAAAAAAAAAGCTCAAGTATTTAAACTCAAGCTTTTTTGTCGGGGTGGCAGGATTCGAACCTACGACCTCCACATCCCAAATGTGGCGCGATACCAGGCTACGCTACACCCCGTTTGCAAATTTTTCAAAAGTGCTAAATTTTTGAACTAAGCATTGCTACTCGCCCCCTAAAATTTTGTGCGGTGAGAGAGAGATTCGAACTCTCGATACACTTTGACGCGTATGTCGGTTTAGCAAACCGGTGGTTTCAGCCGCTCACCCATCTCACCAAATGCTTTTTTAAAGGGAGTGCAAATGTAGCAAACAAAACTATAATTCAAAATATTTTGGCGAATATTTTTATATTTATTTTTCATAGGTAAAAATAGGTTTTAAGTACACAAAATAAAGCTATTGAATATTAATGTATTAGAGTAAGTATTCTGTAAAATTTAATATTCCTAATTTTTGAATAATAATATGCAATAAAAATGTTCGTTAATTAGCAAAAAATAAATTGTAGTCATGGCTAAGGATAAAGTTGTTCATTATAAATTTCGCGATTTGAAAATATTTGGTAGTACTGAATGGCTAGCGAACAATGAAAAGAAATATAGGCAAGTGTATGATATGTCGGAGTGTACATTCATTTACTGTGAACTTTCGTTTTTCAATAAATTATTTGACGAAAAAGAATGGGATTTAAAAATTAGTTTAAAATGTGTAAAGCAAGAAGACGGTTCTGAAGTATGTACCTTATCAGCTGATAGAACTATAAAAAAAGACGAAAATATTGTTTATATTAGAGAAGGTTGGGGTGTAAAAACTCCCGGTACATACTGGAAAAAAGGTACATACCGCTGGGAGGCATGGATAGATGGCGTTTTTATTGCTGAAAAAGAGTTTTATATTGTAGATGTAGGTTTGGTTACTGAAACCGAAAATCCTTATTTTAATATTAAAACCAATAAATTGTATGAAGGAACTGAAGTTAATGTTCCAAAAGCTGAGCGCAATTATTTAAGCGCTTTCGATACCAAAGAAACTAGGTATGTTTGGCTAGAAATGATGGCCGAAAATTTGGTAACTACCGGTGAAAAATGGCCCTGCGAATTAATATTTAATTTTAAAACACGTTCTGGTCAATTAAAAGGAACAGTGGAAAAGATATTTTTTGTTGATTCAGCTGAACCTGAATTTGAGTGTAGTATTGGTTGGGGAAGTGATGTAAAAGGTACTTGGGGTTTAGATTATTATACCATTGAAATTATTTTTATGGATCAATTGGTTGCTAGTATTTTATTTGACGTGGGCACCGAATTTTTAATTGAACCAAAGGTTAAAGAAATAAAACCAAAAGTAAATAAGCTAATTGAAAAAAATGCATTAGTTGCACCTGCACCTGAAAATATTGAAGATATAATGAAGGAGCTTGATAACTTAATTGGGCTCGATTCAATAAAAAAGAAGGTTAAAGAATATACTACTTACCTTAATTTTTTGAAAATTAGGAAAGAAAAAGGCTTTGACGACTCGGAAAAAATTAACTTACATGCAGTTTTTACTGGAAACCCTGGTACTGGAAAAACCACAGTTGCCAAAATGTTAGGCAAAATTTATAACCAACTTGGCTTGTTAAGTAAAGGCCATGTAATAGAGGCGGATAGAAGTGATTTAGTTGCAGAATATATTGGACAAACTGCACCAAAAACCAAAGAAATTATCAAACGTGCAAAAGGTGGAATTTTATTTATTGATGAAGCTTATGCACTGGCTCGTAAAAACGATGATAGTAAAGATTTTGGTAAAGAAGCCATTGAAATTTTGCTAAAAGAAATGAGCGATGGTGATGGCGACATAGCCATAATTGCTGCGGGTTATCCTGATGAAATGAATAATTTTTTAGAAAGTAATCCGGGTATGCGAAGCAGGTTTCAAATGTTTTACGATTTTCCAGATTATTTGCCAAAAGAGTTATTAGCCATAGCTGATTATTCCACTCAAAAACGTGGTATTCAATTTAACGAAGCATCAAAAGAATTGATTTTTAAAAAATTAGTGGATGCTTACCGCGATAGAGACCGTATGTTTGGAAATGCTAGGTATGTAAATAATTTAATTGACGAATGTAAAATGAATATGGGTTTAAGATTAATGCAATCACCTAATCCTTATGAATTGAGCAATGATGTATTAAGCACTATTGAAACTGTTGATATTGATAAAGTTTTTGGAATCAAACATAAATCAATTACTGATATTCCGATTGATGAAGAATTATTAACAGCTTCGCTAAATGCATTGCATGGTTTAATTGGCTTACAAACAGTTAAAACCGAAATTGATGAGTTGGTTAAATTAGTTCGTTTTTATCGAGAGATTGGTAAAGATGTTCGTCAATCGTTTTCGTTACATACAGTATTTACTGGTAATCCAGGTACAGGAAAAACCACTGTTGCACGTATTTTAGCTCAAATTTATAAAGCTTTGGGTATTTTGGAACGTGGTAATTTGGTAGAATGTGATAGGCAAGATTTAGTAGGAGGTTTTGTGGGGCAAACTGCTTTAAAAACCACTGAAGTGCTTAACAAAGCAATGGGTGGCGTTTTATTTATTGATGAAGCTTATGCCTTGAGTGAAGGCGGAGAAAACGATTTTGGTAAAGAAGCTGTTGAAACCATTTTGAAAAAAATGGAAGATTCGAGAGGTGACTTTATTGTAATTGTAGCTGGTTATACTGATAATATGAAACGCTTTTTAGAAAGCAATCCGGGCCTCAAGAGCAGGTTTGATCGCGAAATGCAGTTTGAAGATTACGATGCTCCACAATTACACGATATTGCATTGAAAATGCTTTTAAACAACGGCATTAAACCAACCGATGAAGCATCAAGTCATATTAAACAGTTTTGCGAATTTTTATACAAAACCCGTAATAAGTTTTTTGGAAATGCACGTAGCGTGAGGAAGGTAGTAGAAGAAGCAATTAAAAACCAACATTTGCGTTTGGCAAAAACTGAAACTGAAAAACGCACCAAAGAAATGATTTACGAATTGGTACTTGAAGACGTGGAAGAATTTAAAGTTGATCCTAACTTTACAGAGGAGCGTAAAACTATTGGATTTAAATAAATATTAAATGGCTGTTCAACATAAACTGAACAGCCATTTAAAGTGATAATACAAACATAAAGTTCTTATATAAAAGTGTTTATATAATTCGCAATCTTTTGCATTTCATCATCACTTAAGGTGAGTTTTTTATTTAAAAAATTCATATCGTTTACCTCATTTATTGGAATCAAATGAATGTGCACATGTGGCACTTCTAAACCAATAACAGTGACTCAAATCCGATTACATGTAATAGCCTTTTTCATAGCTATTGCTACTGACTTGGCAAATAAATGAAGGTGAGTGAACGTTTCCTCATCTAAATCAAAAATATAATCAACTTGTACCTTGGGAATAACCAAAACATGACCTTTTGCAAGTGGGCTTATATCTAAAAAAGCTAAAAAAGAGTCATTTTCAGCTACCTTGTAACAAGGAATTTGCCCTGCTACTATTTTAGAAAATATACTTTCCATACAATGACTAACTAAAAGAAATGGATAATATTTCCAATTTAATTGTTCCTGCAGGAGCCGCAATTTCTGCTAATTCTCCTACTTTTTTTCCTATTAAACCAGCACCAATTGGTGACTTTACAGATATTTTTCCAATTTTAAAATCTGCCTCATTTTCAGAAACAATAATATAAGTAAATTCTTTTTTAACATTATGATTCAATACAAGCACTTTACTGAGCAACATAACTTTACTATTATCTAATTTAGTTTCGTCTATAATTCTACTAATTGCTAAAAGTGATTCAACTTGAGAAATTTTGGTTTCTAAATGTCCTTGATCCTCCTTGGCAGCATGATATTCAGCATTTTCACTTAAATCACCTTTATCTCTTGCATCAGCAATTTGTTTTGAAATGAATGGACGTTGAACAAACTTTAAATCGTGAAGTTCTTTTTGCAATTTTTCGAAACCATCTTTCGATAAATAATTTAAAGCCGGAGTTGCCGACAATGTTTTTTTGGCCATTTTATATTAGAAATTTGATACGTTTTATAACAAAAAGAAACGTTCGGATTAATAACCCGAACGTTTCAAATGATTAAACAAATATATGTAATTAATTGTTATTTCCCAAGGCAAGTTTAAAGCCAATACTATGAATACCATTAAAAATAACTGTTGGCTGGTAAGCATAATCAATTGATAAAGCAGTTCCAGCATCGCTTATAGGTAAGTTAAATCCAACACCAAAACTTAAACCATACTGAGGAGTTCTGTAATCTGATGTGCTAAAATTACCTTCTTGATGAGCGTATGCAGTACGTAACATGAACATATTTTTAAATGCATATTCTGTTCCTAGTGAAACAATATTAGATGAAAAAGCATTATAATTAAAATTGCCGTTAACCGTTAATTTATGATCATAAGTTTCATCATTTTGATCTAATCTAAAATCATACGCTGCACCAATATTTGCTAAAGCAGGCATGTTGAAAGGCTGAGACCCAAATAATGTTTTGCGAGTAGCTCCTGTAGAGGTAACTGTTGTATTTGCTGTTAAACCAGTACCTTGATAAGCAAAATCTGGTCCTAAATTACGAACCGCAATTCCAAATCTAAAATCTTGCTTTTTAATTTTTTTAGCAGCATTTAATGAAGTTTGGTATTGAACACCGGCATCTAAAGTAATTCCACTTGCATTTACACTAGAGGTACCTTCACTAATATATCTTATTAATAAACCACCTGTAATGGAATTTGAAAAAGTTTTTGAATAAGCTAAACCCATATTCAAAATCTGAGTAGAATATGTACCTAAGGTCATATCAGGTGCTTCTGTTGTAGTAATTGGAATGCTTCCAATATCCCAATAACTTAACGCCAAACCTAACACACCACCACTTCCATTCTCACCTAATGCTTGTGCTATACCAAAATTATTTAAGTACATATCTGTCCCAACCAAATAACGTGTTTGCGATGCTTGGATTTCCATTTTCTTAACATATGCCAATCCTCCAATATTCAAATAATATGATTCTAAACCGCGTGCAGAAGCGGTATTTGAATTTCCTAAACCTACACCTCTAACATAAGGATTTACTAGTAGTTGAGTTGCCCCAGCTCCTCCTGCCCTATCGGGATTTCCTGCATTAGCAGTAGCCAACAATCCGAAACAGGCTACCAAACTTTGTAAAATATACTTCTTCATACGAGTAATTTATTTTAATATGATTTATTAAATGTACCTTCAATACGAATGAAGGTACATTATATTATTTTTTTAGAATGAATCGAAATCTGCTGGACGCATTACACCAAACCATTTTATAATTCTTTCACCAATTCCTGGTGCTTCAATGTGAATTAAATATACACCACTCGAAATAGGAACATTGGCATCATTGCGTAAATCCCATTCGATGTAAGTTTTTGAATCATCATCTTTAGGAATTCTTCTTACTAAGAACCCACTTTGTGTATAAATTGATACAATACATTTTTTAGGTGTGTTAATTATTTTAACTTTATTATCCAATGCATTTCCTGGATCTTCATAACCACTGTAAGCATAATATGGATTGGGTGAAACGTTAAGCATATCCATTGCCTTATTTGCAGCTTTACTATTATTTATCTTAGGGGCTATACTATTAGTATTGAACTCATATAGAGGCTGACCACCGTTAACTAAAGGTGTGTCTACATTTGTAGTAAATTTAGCATAAGGACGCTTTACACGGATTCTTACAGTAGCTTCATTAGGAACCAATCCATCAGCCATACTAAGTAAGTTAGAAGTTTGATTAATAACTGGAATTGTAACCCACATAAATTGTGATAAGAAATAACGTTTTTGCAATGTAGCTGGCTCCTCTGATGGAGTAGCAACATTTAACAATGTTTTATAAGTTGCACCTTCATCATATCTTGGACCACGGAATAATACATTATTACCAACTTTTAATTCTTTTGCTCCCATAATATAAATGTGGTGCTTACCTCCAAAGGCAGGTATGTTTCCATTTGAGTTTCTATCAAACCAATTTTTTGTAGGATTCCAAATCATATCATTACCATTTTCATCAGGTAACGATGAATCTTCACCAAAACAAATGTTTAATCTTTCACCTGTCTCAACATTAATTGCGTATCCAGGAAACCAGCTTAATCCAAAACTACCTGATTCAGGTTTACCATTTTTATCAACAGAGGCAGAAGCCCTAATATTACCTTTTGAAACATTACCGATATTTTGCTCTTTATTTTCTCCCATTTCCAATACAATACAACGAGTCCATTTAGACTTATCATTTGTAAAAACTACATCTACTCCTTGTAAAGACGATAATGGATTATCTTCAGATACTTGATTTGTATTTGGTGTTAAACTAAAACCAGGTCCATAAGAGGCTTGAACAGAGCCATTTTTAACGGCTTTGGCACATAATTCGAAAGGAGACCAAGTAGCACCAATCATATTGCTATATTGTTTTCTAGGATCAATTGCAACTTTACTACCGCTTATTGACCTAAAGAAATCATGTTCATTTAAGTTTGTAAATTCTGGTGTTCCTGTATTTCCTGATCTAATCCAATTAAAAGAAGGTAATGCTACAGACCCATCTGGTACACCGGATAACCAAGGATTGGTTGCATCAGAAAAAGTCAAAGTTGCATCTACAAAGCCATTACTTAGATCTGAATTATTATTTGGATCTCCAGGAGCTGCTACTTGATTAACACTAACAGAAAGACCCAATTCTTCAAAAATCTGCTCATTCTCTATCACTAAATTTCTTTTTCCTAAATACTTCACTCCAGTTTCGGTATTTATTATATACCATTTAGAAGTAATTCTAGCCAAAGAATCAGTGATTTTTGTATTTACAGATGAATCGTTAATAAACAACCTAAAATTAGCCAAAGGAACTTTGAAAGGATTAATTACTTTGATTGTAACAGGTCCTTGTCCCTCTATATATTTTGGCTTTCTAGAATAATACGGTGCAGATAATGCTTCTTCAATGGTTTGTTTAGATAAATTAATGAAATTACCTGCATTACCAATGCCTTCAATTTTGGTTAGTGCCGGCCCACTTGAAAAATTAGAGTTTAATTCAGTGCCTTGCTGATGTCCAAATGGTAAATGAGGGGTAGCTGAAATAATTACTGGTTTAGAACCCGCTAAATATTGCAATGCCTCTTGTGGACAATTACCAACTGCTGCATAAGGAATAATTAAATAATGATAATTTTTGTAGTTAACCAGTGTTTGATCTGACTCTACTGAGAACAAATCTCTAGTAATTTGAAAAGAGTGACGAACTCCTTTATCTTCACCGCTAACCATTATTTTTTTAACATTACCCAAATCAGCATCATTTACTGTATTTACAATAAAACCAATACCATCTTGAATATCACACTGAGCTACTAATCTAATCTGATCTCTGTCAGAAAAATCACTTGGAGTAGCAGGCACTTTTAATTGAAAAATTTGATACCCTTGAAATTTATACTGAGTAGAATCGGCACACAATCCAGCTACTTTTGCAGAAAATGATTCAGGCTTATCAGGATTTATAATATTAAGAATTAATTCTCTATTCAATTCAGTAATTTTTACTGAATTATCTTCAAATTCCGGTCCTCTCAGTATTTTAAAATTATTTTTAAATAATACAGTTGCCTTATCGCTTGCTTCTTTTAATAAATTAAATGAACCAGTAGCACCACCAGTGGTTGCACGTGCCCAAACTACACCTATTGTTACTCTGTTTACAGCACCCGGTAATAATATAAAAGAACCTGCTGTTTGTAAAAACCTTCTATCTGCTGGTGTATTTCCTGATGTTCTTTCAGTCCACAATGCTCTTCCAGAAGGATCTGTTGCTCCTGGAAACATATAACTTGCAGTATCAGAGCCGCCTCTACCATTGCCACCATAAGTAATATTTTGTCCATCTTTCCAACGACCATTTAAATAATTCCAAAAATGAGATGGAAGGCTTGGATTACCTTGTTGAGATTGGTTATTATCGTAATAAACAAATTTTGTTAAACCTATTTGTTTACCCTTTTCATCTAATGGACCTTCAAAAAAGTTAACACCTATGCTAGGTGGATTTAATCCATAACCTAATATACCTTCATCATTATCATCACCATTATAACAAATACCTAAATTACGCTTAACATCACATTCTACATAATCATCCGAATAATTTCCTAAATCGGCATCAACCCATTGTCCAAATACACAACTATCAATTGCATCTGTTCCGCGGTTAATGATCGTAGTTCTATAAAAAGTCATATTATTAACTTCATCATTGGTAGCAAAACCAAATGCTTGCAAACGGAACTCTAAATTTAATGGTAATCCCTGAGTTTCTGAATGTATGTTTCCTTTGTCGTTATAACAAATAAACATCATTTGATCAGGTATAGAAGCCAAACCGTTTTCACCCTGATTGAAAGTAGGATAATCTCCATCATCAGAACTATAAATAAAATCATTATTTGCATCGAAGAAAGGCGCCAAAAATTTAGCTTCACCTACACCCCCGTTACCTGGCCAAGATGCGATATCAGCAGATGCTGCACCACCATTTTGGAAATTAGCAATTTCGGAACGAGTTACAGTCCAAACCTTATCAAATTCTTTACATCTTGAAGCGGAAATAGCAGCAGAACCGTCAATTTGCAATGGACCAGGAAAAAAATCATTACCAGTTTGACGGTACGTTTGAGCGGCCAAGCGCAAGTTACCTTGTGTAATACCACCAATCCATAAGGCACCAGAGAATAATGAATTTTTGGCAACTTGACCAGTCTGAACCTTTGGAATCTCATAACGAGCATTACTTAAATTCCACCACATATCACCACCATTTAAAATAATAGTTCTAACATTATTAATAGACAGTTCTTTTTGCGCTGTTGCAGGAGCACAACCTGCACCCATTTTTGATAATGGGTTAGATTTTATATTTGGTAGAACATTAGAGGAATTCCCTCCAGATTTGCCTAAACCAATATTTTCGCGGGCTTGTAAATTTAAACCTAAACTTAAAGCACTTAATACGAGTGTTGCTGTTTTTATATTTTTAAAGTTTAACATAAAATTATTTTTAATAATTAAAACTGAACTGATACTCCAATGCGTGTTAAACGCGGTAATAAAAATCTATCTGGGTTAACCATCCTTGTATTATATAAGTCAACAAATGATTGTGCATTGGTTGCAGTTCTAATTTGATCTGCAGCAAATGGCGATGATAAGTATCCATCATTGTATGCACTACCTGTATATCTAAATACTCCTGTAACATTAGCAGCATTTAATAAATTGGTCATGGTAAAGAAAACACGCATTCTGTATTCTTTTACTCTTGCTCCTGCACGCTCATTTTTTATGGTAAAATTCTTATCAATATTTAAATCAACGTTAAATTGTGCTGGTAAATTAGCTCCATTTGGAGTTCCTTTAATTGGACTTCTAGTTGCTGCACCACTTTGAACACCTGAAGGAGTTGATATTAAATCTTGCGTAAAAGGACGACCTGAAAAAGCAGAGAAAATAAAGTTAAATCCTGCATTCTCTAAAATTTTCTTACCTGCTACAATAGGACCATCATATTTTTTACCTTCCTTGTAGTGGAAATCAAAATTTGTTTTAAATGTATGACGGGTATCGAAATCTAGAGGAAAAATTGTTCTAGTATTTGGCAATCCTGCCTGAATTAAAGCCGTACTAGAGGCTACATTAGATCCTGTACCATCAGCAAACTGCAATTGGTAATTGGCATCTACATTTATATTACCCATATCAATTAACTTATATTCTAAACCAACTGATTTAACAGTTGAAAAATCAATATTACCTACCGTTGTGTAGGTATTTGGCCAAGCTTGAATATAGCTGAATAATTGAGTCATATTTCTATTTTCACGATAAGAAGCAATAATTCCAACTGCTGAGTTTTTCCCAATTTGCTGACGGAAACCTATTTCATAATCTGTAACAGAGGTCATTTTTAAATCCGGATTGGCAATTGTACCTGTTAATCTATTTGATAAGTAAAAATAATCATCAATTTGTGCCACATTACTACTTGGTCTCTGAGTTAAAATATCATAGGTACCATAGAACTGTGAAGAAGTGCTAATAGGAAACGAGAACCATACACGAGGTAAAATTTTCACATCTGGTACATAATCTTTAAATGATTCTGCTGTAGGCGTTTTTGGATTTTTAGCATCCACCACATAAGGAATATTTTGGCTAGTACCTGCAGCACGTTGAATAGCCGCTGGATCAGAAATTGGGTTACCATTTTTATCATACCATTTGTTTCCATCTCTATAACCTGCCACACCATATGATGATGTTGAACTAAAATTATCTGTATTGATATATACTTTCCAATTATCCTTAACAATATCTGGAATTGCATCAGCTTTCATATTGGCTAAATTACCTTGACGTACCTCACCTGCTGTATAAATTGGAACCATTGAATAAGGGTCGCGCAATACCAATTGATTTGCATCAAAACGTTCAACACGAACACCAACTCTTAAAATTAAATCTTTGAATTGGAATTTATCTTGAATCCAAGCTGCTGCATAAACTGGTTGATATGCTGGCAAAATTCTGTTTTTGAAAAATTCGTTGATACCTGGTTTACCTGTAACAACATTTCCTAAGTGATCGTATCCAAAATAACCAATATATGAATTACCGTTATTCAATAATTCATTGGCAGAAAACATATTTAAGTTATATGTTCCTGGTGAATACGAATTTACATCCAAGAATGTTTGATCAGTAATAGCATTTCCATTATTATCAGTAGCACCTTGACTGATTAATTTAGCTCTTAAATTTTTATCGAACTCTGATTGGTCAGCAGCTACAATTCTACGGTTAAAGGTAATTGTATCTTGAAAAACACCATTCGCATCAAATTTAGCAGTTCCAATAGAGTCAAGACCCGAAAACTGACGATTTGCTAATAATGGCATTAACTGCCATAAATTTCCAGCTGATAAATTATAACTACGTTGAAAACGTTGTTCATAAGTTAATCCAAATTGTAAATTATGTTTAGCCTTCAAATTTCTTCTTGGTGCTACTGTTGCATTTGATTCTAGGTAAACAATATAATTTTCAAATAAATTCTTTGAATAACCTGTTTGAATATCGGCCAAATTACCCCACATTCCAGAATAGATTGATATAGGATCATCACCATTACCTAAAGCTCCTAAGCCCCTAAGTGGAGAGAAATTATTAAAATTATTTGCACCATAATAATTAAGAAACGCTTGTGTATAATTACCTCTTAAAGTATTAAAATTAGCTTTTTGAAAGCGAAAAGCAGTATCTCTAAAACCTGTTTGACGAGTATAACCTGTCAAATACATTTTTCTTCCATCTTGTAATGTAATTGTATCAGCAGGTTGTCCGAAAGTTTTTCTAACAGTGGTATAGTTTGGTGCATTGTAAGTTTTAAAGTTGCCTACATATCCATATTTAAATACATCTTTTCCATGATTGGCATCAAATGTTTCACTTGAATTACGCTCATAACTTACACGAACAGTATAATAAGCATCCGAAATTTTTACTCCTTTGGTTATAGCCGCTTCTAATCTTGCTTTAGCAGTATCTTCCTTTTTATTAAACATTTGAGTAAACTGCAAATAAATTAATCCTCTATATCCCTGAGTAACAGAATTATTAGTGGAATTTAATAATGAATAATAACTACTCCAATTATTTTGTGAAAAGAATTGAGCTTGGTATCCCAATTTAAAGTTCATGTTATTACTAGGTTGATAATTAAAATTACCACTTGTATTGATATTGTATGCTGCCACATTTTGGCGGTAATCTACTTTTTCTAAATCACCTTTTGTTAAAAACTCGGCAGCAGGAACTAAAGTTCCTAATGTATTTGGTCTTACAGGTGTAGCTTCAATTTCTTTCATTTTAGCATCTTTAACCTTGAAAACATCTACAGCTGGCAATCCTGGATCCAAAGAATAAAAACCTCTAACTGAATTAGTAAAACCAATTAGTACTTTTTCTCTTTCTCTGTTTCCTTTGTCTTTTAACATAATCGGACCAGAAACGAAAGTAGTAAATTCGTTGGTATGTGAATTATCTAGATAGCCATAAAAAGGAGAGGCAGTTCTGAATTCCATAAAACGAACCCAATTTTTAGTTGGAGCTTTGGTAGTAGCACTGATAGCACCACCAGTAAAATCTCCATACGATGCAGGAGTTCCACCTGTAATTACTTCTAAATTTTCAATGGCATTAGCAGGAATATTGATTCCTGTTACACGCACTCCATCAATATAATAAGCAGTATTTTCAGCGCGAGAACCACGAATATTTGGAGCCCCTCCACCTCTAGAATCAACACCACGGGAAATACCAGCAATGGCATTTAGGTTTTGTGTCCCTTGCTTATTTATGTTTTTAAAATTATTTTGATTTGGATCGTCTTTGTCAATCAATTGTACCTTATCTCTAACTACAAGTGTTCCCAAAGTATTGGCACTGCTTTGGCTCAAAGAAATTGTTCTTGAGGTAATTTTGTTGTCACCTTTTACAGGAACATCTTCTAGTTTTGCTTTTTGATAACCCGTAAATGAAACTGTAATATCATAATTACCTGATGGAATTGCTGTAAACTCAAACTCACCATCCTTATCGGTAGTTTTAGATTTTCTAATTCCTCCACCACCTTCAATGGTTACAACCGCGAAATCTATCGGCTTCTTGGTAACTCCGTCAATTACTTTACCATCCAATACTCCCAAGTTTGATTGGGCAGTAGCAATGGCAGAAAGGCCTATTAAGGCCGCTAATAATAAATATATCCTTCTCATGTAAATGTTTGTTACAAATTATTAATTGGATTGATTTTAAGAGCGTAAATTAAATGGGTTTTCTTCAATAAATCAAACATCACCCAAAATAGCCGCTCAAGTAATTTTATTGTGCTTATTTTAAGTCAGTTAATTTTAAGAGTATGGATTGCGCAATTTTTTCATAGCTCTCAAAAGTCCAACCGGCAATATGCGGTGATAAAACTACTTTTTTGTTGTTTATAAGGTAGTCAAAATCTTTTTGCTGCTGGTTGCTTAGATTATTTATTTTTTCATTTTCCAATACATCAAAACAAGCTCCTAATATTTTATTAACTTTAAGACAATCAATTGTTTCAGGCATATTAACCACCTCTCCTCTACACATATTTAACAGGTAAATATTTTTTTTGAATTGTTTTAAAAAAGCTGAATTCACCCAATTTTTGGTTTCCAAATTTAGCGGAACATGAAGCGATAATATGTCACTTTCTTCAAAAATTTGCTCCAAAGTTGCCTCTTGTGCATTTTGGTTAGAATAATTTTCCAAATATTTATCATATGCCAAAATTTTAACCTCAAAACCGGCTAATTTTTTTGCAAATGCTTTTCCGGTATTTCCAAAACCAATAATTCCTACCGTTTTTCCATTCAATTCATAACCTCTGTTGCCTTCTCTATCCCAAATTTTATTTCTTACCTCAAAATCGGCTTTGGCTAAATTACGCATTAAACTTAAAAGCATACCCAAAGTATGTTCTCCCACAGCATCGGCATTGGCTTGCCCAGCGTTAAAACAACAAATTCCTCTTTGATTGGCTAACTCCAAATCAATATTGTCTAATCCGCTGCCTGCTCGCGCAATAATTTTTAAATTTGGGGCAGCCTGAAGAATTTCCTTATCAATTAAAGTTTTAGTTCGTACCACCAAAACCTCAAAAGGGGTAATTATTTGTAAAATTTCACTTCTATTAACAACAGGCAAATAAGTTACTTTGTAACCTATTTTTTCTAATCCATCTATTAATAAGCTACTTACATCGTCAATAATGAGTACTTTCACTGCTGCAATAAAGTTAATTTACCAAAGAAAAGAAATTGACTTAAAGCATATATCTGATAATCTACCATTTACAAAAAATGCCTGTTTGCAAATTTATTTTAGCCAACAATTTCTTAAAACATTTTTCACTGAAACGCTTTATTAAATTAAACAAATAATATGATTCAACTACTTGCTTCCGATTTTGAAAAACTAGAAAAACAAAAGCGCACTAATTTAATTAATTGCCTTTCGGGATTTAGGGCTGCAAATTTAATTGGCACTATTAATAATGGTGGAAAAAGTAACTTGGCTATATTTAACTCAGTTAATCATATTGGTGCCAATCCGCCATTAATGGGTTTTATTCAGAGACCAGCCGGTGTAGAAAGACATACTTATGAAAACATAAAAAATACAGGATGTTTTACCATTAACCATGTAAACGAAAATATATACAAACAAGCCCATCAAACTGCTGCCAGATTTGAAGAAAATGAAAGCGAATTTGAAAAAACTGGCCTAAACGAATTTTATTCCAACGTAATTAAAGCACCTTATGTGGCGGAAAGTTTGGTAAAAATAGGTTTAACTTTTGAAGAAGAAGTTTTGATTAAATCAAATAATACCATTTTAGTAATTGGCAGAGTGGTTGAACTTATAATTAACGAAGATTTTTTAACGGAAGAATACTTACTTGATTTAAGTAAAACCAAAAGCATAGCAATTCAAGGTTTGGAGACTTATTATAAAACCGAAAAAATTGCAACTTTGCCTTATGCTAAACCTGATTTGAATATTTTAACTTAACCGAAAATATTTGCCAACATAATTTGAGTTAATTACTCTTATTTTTTTTAGCTAATATCGAAGCAAAATATGATTTTAGCTTTACGAATATTAGCTGCGCCTTTTGCGCTGATTTATGGGTTTATTTTATTTATACGAAACTGGTGTTACAGTACGGGATTATTGCCAGAAACATCTTTTGAACTGCCAATTATTAATGTAGGTAATTTGGCTTTTGGCGGAACAGGAAAAACACCTCATATTGAATATTTAATAAAATTACTCAAACCTACCCAAAAAGTTGCTGTTTTAAGTCGAGGCTATAAACGCAAAACAATTGGTTATTTTTTTGCAACCAATGAAAGCAGCGCAATCGAAATTGGCGATGAGCCGAGACAAATAAAACAAAAATTTAAAGACGAAATTCATCTTGCCGTTAGCGAGAACAGAGTTATTGGCGTGCCAAACTTACTTTTTGATGCGGAGGATACAGATGTAATTTTATTGGATGATGCTTTTCAACACAGAGCTATCAAAGCAGGATTGAATATATTATTAACCGATTACCATAATTTATTTACCCAAGATTATTTAACTCCAGCAGGTACTTTACGAGAATACAGAGCAGGCTACAAACGCGCTGATATTATTATAGTTACCAAATGTAGTCCTGATTTAGAGCAAACTGAAAAAGATAAAATTAAAGCTCAAATAAAACCTTTAGCACACCAACAAGTATTTTTTAGCTATCAAAAATATGATGATTTGGTGCCTTATTTCAACCAAAACACTGAAGATCAAATAAATATACAAAATACTGATATTCTGATGTTTAGTGGAATTGCTAAAGCCGATAGTTTTGAAAATTATTTGGAGCAAAATGCCCGTAAAGTATTAACTGCTTGGCGCTTTGGCGATCATCATGATTTTACAAAGGAAGAAATTACCAAACTTTTAACTGAATTTGATAAATATGAATCTGAAAACAAAATATTGGTAAGTACCGAAAAAGATGCCATGCGCTTGCAAACCGATGAGTTCAAAGATTTGCTAAAAAATTATCCTATTTATTATTTGCCTTTGCAAGTGGCATTTTTCGAAAATGATAAAGAAAAATTTAACCAAACCATTTTAAATTATGTTGAACAAAATAAACGAAGCTACTAATTATATTTTATCAAAAACTGCCATAAAACCTGAAACTGGTATTATTTTAGGAACTGGTTTAGGTGCTTTGGTTAACGATTGCGAAGTGGTGAATACCATCAATTATGAGGATATTCCACATTTTCCTATAAGCACAGTTGAAAGCCATAAAGGCAAACTAATTTCTGGCTATTTAAATAAAAAACCGGTGATAATTATGCAAGGTAGGTTTCATTATTACGAAGGTTACAGCATGCAAGAAGTTACTTTTCCGGTAAGGGTTTTAAAATTTTTAGGCATAAATAAATTATTGATAAGCAATGCTGCTGGTGGACTGAACCGAAATTATCAAGTAAGCGAACTGATGCTGATAAACGACCATATCAATTTAATGCCCGAATCGCCATTAAGAGGAAAACATTACCGCGAGTTTGGAGATAGATTTCCTGATATGTGCGAACCATACAGTAAAACATTGCGCCAGCAAGCTTTAAACATTGCCGCGCAAAATAATATTATCTTACATGAAGGTTGTTATGCTTCGGTACAAGGACCTGCTTTAGAAACCAAAGCTGAGTATAAAATGCTTAGCATAATGGGTGCTGATGCAGTAGGAATGAGCACCGTGCCCGAAGTTTTGGTGGCTGTGCAAATGAAATTAGCAGTTTGTGCCATTTCGGTTATTACCGATTTAGGATTTCCTGAAACTTTAAAACCAGTAAGTTTAGAAAAAATAATTGCGGCCGCCAACAAAGCTGAACCGCAATTAAGTAAATTATTTATGGAATTGGTGTAGTAAGTTTTAATTTTTCGACAATACATAAGGTGTTCATGTACTTTTTTAAACGGTTGATTCCGAAGGAATCTCGATTGTTTGGGTAGCATTATACAATTATCTAAATTATTGGCTTTACAAAGAAGTTACTCTTTGCAATGCAACTGAAAAACAATAAAGTAACAACATTTTTTTGCGCAGTAAATGCATTAAATACATTTATTTAATAAATAAGCATCAATTTTTATTTCAATTCTTATAAATATAATTTAGAATTTTTCGTTTAAAAAACTAAGTTGGTGTTTTAATTCAGAACTCCTATTTTCGCACGATTTTTAAAATTAGAGACAAAAAGAAAGAATGGAAAACGTAATTTACTTAGTTCCCGCCTTGGGAGTTATTGGCCTGATTGTAATGGCCATTAAAAGTGCTTGGGTAAACAAGCAAGATGCTGGTGACAAAAACATGCAAGAACTGGCAGGTTATATTGCCGATGGTGCAATGGCATTTTTAAAAGCCGAATGGAAAGTATTAAGTATTTTTGTAGTATTTGCTGCGGCTTTATTGGCTTATTCAGGTACAATTCACGAAGTTAACGGAAAAGCAATCCACTCAAGCTGGATTATTTCTATTTCATTTATAATTGGTGCAGTATTTTCGGCAACTGCTGGATATATTGGTATGAAAGTAGCTACTAAAGCTAATGTTCGTACTACACAAGCTGCACGTACAAGTTTAAAACAAGCTTTAAAAGTTTCATTTACTGGTGGAACGGTTATGGGTCTAGGTGTAGCTGGTTTAGCCGTTTTAGGTTTAGGTGGCTTATTCATTGTTTTCTTACAAATTTTTGCTGACTTAGGCGAGAATACCGTTATAACTTCCATTGAAGTTTTAACAGGTTTCTCATTAGGAGCTGAATCAATTGCTTTATTTGCTCGTGTTGGTGGTGGTATTTACACCAAAGCTGCCGATGTTGGAGCTGACTTAGTTGGAAAAGTAGAAGCTGGTATTCCAGAAGATGATGTTCGTAATCCTGCAACTATTGCCGATAACGTAGGTGATAACGTAGGTGACGTTGCTGGTATGGGTGCCGATTTATTTGGTTCATACGTAGCTACTATTTTAGCTACCATGGTTTTAGGACAAGAAATTAAAGTTACTGATAATTTTGGTGGTATGTCGCCTATTTTATTACCAATGGTAATTTGTGGTTTAGGAATTTTATTTTCAATTGTTGGAACTTGGTTTGTTACTATAAAAGATGATAAATCAAATGTACAAAACGCTTTAAATTTAGGTAACTGGTCATCTATGCTTTTAACAGTAGTGGCATCTTATTTTATAGTAGATTGGATGTTGCCAGAAACTTTAAACCTACGTGGATATGAGTTTTCTAAATTAAATGTATTTTTAGCTATAGTTGTTGGTACAGTAGTAGGTGCAATAATGAGTATTGTAACTGAATATTACACAGCAATGGGTAAAGGTCCAGTTTTATCAATTATTCAACAATCTTCAACTGGTCACGCTACTAATATTATTGGTGGTTTATCAGTAGGTATGAAATCAACAGTTATTCCTATTTTAACTTTAGCTGCTGGTATTATGGGTTCATATTATTTTGCTGGTTTATACGGTGTAGCTATTGCCGCTGCTGGTATGATGGCAACTACTGCTATGCAATTAGCTATTGATGCTTTTGGACCAATTGCAGATAATGCAGGCGGTATTGCTGAAATGAGTCAATTACCTCCTGAAGTTCGTGAACGTACTGATAATTTAGATGCTGTAGGAAATACAACAGCAGCTACAGGAAAAGGATTTGCAATTGCTTCGGCTGCCTTAACTTCGTTAGCATTATTTGCAGCGTTTGTTGGTATTGCTGGTATTGATGCAATTGATATTTATAAAGCTAATGTATTAGCTGGTTTATTTGTAGGTGGAATGATTCCTTTTATTTTCTCGGCACTATGTATTCAAGCAGTTGGTAAAGCAGCTATGGATATGGTGCAAGAAGTTAGACGTCAGTTCCGCGAAATTCCAGGAATTATGGAATACAAAGCTAAACCTGAATACGAAAAATGTGTAGCTATTTCTACTCAAGCTTCTATCCGCGAAATGATGTTGCCAGGCGCTATTGCTTTAATTACACCAGTTATTGTTGGTTTTATTTTTGGACCAGAAGTATTAGGTGGATTATTAGCAGGTGTTACTGTTAGTGGTGTATTAATGGGAATTTTCCAAAGCAACGCTGGTGGTGCTTGGGATAATGCTAAAAAATCATTCGAAAAAGGTGTAATGATTAATGGCGAAATGTTCTACAAAAAATCGGAGCCACACAAAGCTTCTGTAACTGGTGATACAGTAGGTGATCCATTTAAAGATACTTCAGGACCTTCTATGAATATCTTAATTAAATTAATGTCAATCGTTTCGTTGGTTATTGCTCCTTATATTGCTGTTCAAGGTGGCATGAAAGCTGATAAAGCTGGAATGGTAAATGGTGTAAAAACTGAATGCTGCGCTATGGATTCAGTAGATATGAACCATTGCGGTATGATGGGCAATTGCGATATGGAAAAATGCATGACCATGACCAAAGAAGAATGTGCTGCTTATTGCGATAGCATGCAATGCTCACCTGAGCAAAAAGCTATGTGCCAAAGCATGTATGGTGCCGATGGTAAATTTGATATGGCTAAATGCAAAGCAATGTGCAAAGAAGGCGCTGGTAAAGAAAAAAAAGCTTGCTGCGCTGAAGGCGAAGAACATGGACACGATAAAAATAATTAAACATTATAAAAGTTTATAAAACAAAAAACACGCTCCCGGGCGTGTTTTTTTATGACATAAAATTGATTTAATTTGAATTTTATAAAATTGTAGGCAATAATAATTTCAGGAAGAACCTAATTTCAGAATTAAGTGATGTTCAAGTACAAAAGCAGTTTGTTGTTTAGATAAAAAAGTAAATGAAAAATTTTAGTATCATCTTATTTATATTATTTGTTTCGTGCCAGCCAGGATTTAAGGATTGTATATTTTTAAAAAATGAAACAAGTGATACTATAGTCATTAGTTACTTTACAGTTGATGACAGTTACACTGTACCATTTGATCAATTAACAACCGCTGATACAGTTGATAGCAAGTATACAGTTCATACAATGTTGAAAAAACCAGTGGCAAACACTAATGTAAAATACATACTTTCTGATAATCATAAAGTAAGGATAATTTTACCACCTAATGATAGTGTGATGACCACTCAATACTATGGACCTTACCATGCTTCTCTAATACCTTTAATTGGTGAAACAAAAATTAGTGACAAGTTAGAGCAAAATTCATTTTCTGTACTTCCTTTATTTTCAAGTATAAGTCCATACCAAAGAGATAAAATAATATTATCAATAACTGATACATTCTTTAATTACAATAGAAATTTAGATTCAATTATTATTTTTAATGAAGCTAATTTTTTTTCTAAAATAAAATTACTTTCAAATGATACTGTTGTTTATACATCCATCTATAAAAATAGAAAACAAAATTATGGTACAATTGATAGCATAGTTTACTTTAAGCAACATAAGTTAAGACAAAGTTATTCTAAATTCATTTTAAATATAAATGATACCATAAAATAAATTTCCCTAGTCAGCGCATAGGAAAATACAGCAAAGCTTGTACACGTCCGAAAGTTTTCGGGCTTTGGCATGGACAAAAAAAAAAAATTATATTTGATTTATGAGTATAAAATATAATGAAAACAATACACACCAAATACGAGCGATAGTTTTTTCTGCGCGCGCAAGTATTTGGGTAGAACACAGATAAGAAAAAAATAAGTAAAAATATCAATTTATAAAACAAAAAAACACGCCCTAGAGCGTGTTTTTTGTTTAACATATTTTATTAATTATTATTCCGCAGATGCTTTGATTTTGATTTCACCAGAGCTGGCTTTTTCAAATATTTTAGCTTCAATTTCGGCTGTTAATTCTGGATTATCGCCTAAAATTTGTTTTACCGAATCGCGGCCTTGGCCTAATTTGGTATCGTTATAACTGAACCATGAACCCGATTTTTTAATAATTTCATATTCTACACCTAAGTCAATGGTTTCGCCTAAACGACTCACACCTTCACCATAAATAATATCGAACTCTACGGTACGGAAAGGAGGTGATAATTTATTTTTAGCCACTTTAACACGTGTGCGGTTTCCAATAATTTCTACCCCTTCTTTTATTTGACCAATTCTGCGAATATCTAAACGAACTGATGCATAAAATTTCAATGCATTACCACCCGTAGTAGTTTCAGGGTTTCCAAACATCACACCAATTTTTTCACGTAATTGGTTAATGAAAATACAAACACAACCAGTTTTGTTAATAGTACCAGTTAATTTACGCAAAGCTTGACTCATTAAACGAGCTTGTAAACCCATTTTGCTTTCGCCCATTTCGCCTTCAATTTCGGCTTTAGGAACCAATGCTGCTACCGAGTCAATTACAATAATATCAATTGCTCCTGAGCGAATTAAAGCATCGGCAATTTCTAAAGCTTGCTCTCCATCATCAGGTTGGCTAATAATTAAATTATCTACATCAATCCCTAATTTCTCGGCATAAGTTCTGTCAAAAGCATGTTCAGCATCCACAAATGCAGCAATTCCACCTTTTTTTTGTGCTTCGGCAATGGCATGTAAACTTAAAGTAGTTTTACCTGAACTTTCAGGACCATAAATTTCAATAATTCTACCTACAGGCAATCCACCAATTCCTAAGGCAATATCTAAGCTTAATGAACCAGTAGAAATAACTTGTGTTTCAACTACCAATTTATCGCTCATGCGCATTACAGTCCCTTTACCATATTGCTTATCTAATTTATCTATAGTAAGCTGTAGGGCTTTCAATTTTTCTTTGTTATCACTCATATTATTCTGCTATTTTTTTCAAAAGTAAGTTTGCAAATCAATCTGCTATTATTTATTTATAAACAATTTATAACAGTTTGGTTTTATTATTTATAAAATTTATGGTCGTCCTGAACTAAAAATTGTTGATCCAATTAATTCATCATAATTGAACTGTAAATTATGGTTATAAACTAAAATTAAGTACTCATTTTCAGTATTTGAATGACTTCCTTCAAATGTACTTTCATCGGGTTTTTGCGATTCATTATTTAAAAGAGAATACATGTATTCATATCTTCCTTGTTTCAATGGAACTTCTAAATCATATCGCTCACGGTTGGCATTATAAGTCATTTTATATTCAGGTTTTTGTTTCCAATCGGTAAACTCCCCAATTACATATACATCGGTATTGGCAGGAATATTAGCTAACGCACTTAACTGAAATTGAATCAATGCATAATCGCCATCTATATCTGTGTTATTTCCTTCTTTATTAAAAACTATACGCTTCCCATTATAATCTATGTATTGAAAATATTGTTTACTGCCTCTTGGTTCATCTGTGTTTAATAAACAGTGATACAAAGAGTCGAGGTATTTGGTGCGAACATTTAAACTAAATTGACGTAAATTCCTGATATCAAAAAACCTAAATTCATTACCTCCACTAAAAAGTGTTTTATCAAAATAATTATAGTCTAATTTTCCATTACTGGCAAATTGAGGATTAATATCTCGTAATGCATTATCCCATCTGTTATTTTGGAGAATAACAACTTTGATATCTTGCAATGGATTTGGAATTAAAGTGGCATTGTAATCAATCGTAAAATTAAGTTCTTGTTTGGTAAAGCGGTATTCTGCAAGCGATGCAGGCCTGGCTGAGGCAGCAATTTTTGTTTGATTATTTAATACCATGAACCTACGGGTAAGTACCAAATCGGTTTCATCAAAATTGCGATACACCTTTACAATATAATTTCCGGCAATAGTCGGTTTCATATTATCATTAGGCAATAACAAATTATAATGTACATACTTTACATAGGTATTTGTACTAAACTTAAAGTCATTGATATTGTCGAAACTCATACCCTTTAGGTATAAACTTTGTTGCATGTTGGTGGGCTGCCAAGCTTGATCGCAATGAATAAGAGTATATTGAAAATACTCATTATTACCCCCAATTATATCAAAACTCAACTTTAATTGCTGCCCTCCATTTAATGATATAATTGGGTATCTATCATCTGTTCCATCAATCATTAATTGAACAGTTTGAACCTTTTTATCATATATCACATTATCGAGTGGAGTTTGTCCGAAAATTGGAATACAGCTAAAAAATAAGATTATAAAAACAAGTAGTTTCATTATTTCAAATAAACGAAAAATAAATCATTTAGCCCATTTTTTAAAGTATTTATTAAACTATAAAAATAAAATTGATTGAATTATTGTTTTTGTAAAATTACGTACCTAAAATTGAAAATGATATTAGTTAGAGCTACGCAAAAACTGTTAAATACCCAAAGACTAAAACCTCAAACTGTTGATTTATCGGCTATCACATTACCCATTTTAGGTACTTGGTACGCCAATACTGTTACGAGTTCATTTAAAGGAAAAAGTTTAGTTATATATGTTCATGAACCAAGTTTAGTTACCGTAGTTACTGTAGGAAAAACCATAAAAAAAACCTTCCCTAACTTTATTACTAGCTTAGAAAAACTATTGAAAAGATTTTCATTTCCAACTGTTTTTATAAACGAACAAATGGCCTATTTTAAAGAAAATGCTATCACTAAAACTGATAGTAGAAAAATGCTGGGTTACATGAATAGCATTACTGATTCATTAATTGGCAGGATGTATACCTATCAAAATTTTGAGGAAATTGATTTAGAAGAAGAAGAAAATATTTTAATGAACCTACTTCATGGAAGCACGCCAAATAATTATTTCAGACCTATACATTATTGGGAAAATTATTTAAAAGGTGAGGACCCATTTAAACAAAGTTTAGATTCAGAGAATGAACTCATACAATTAATTCCTGATGTAAATAAATTAAGCCGTTCAGAGGATTTACACATGGAAAATCAACTCATGAAATTGCAATTAGAAAATATTTTGGGTGGACAGATTATGAACGGAGGTAATGATGGAATTCCAGCTGAAATTGAAAATTTGTTTTTGAAAAATATTATTGAATTTGAAAAACAAGTAACTACATCAACTAAAGTTACCGTGAATGATTTGCTCAAAAATCCAAAGTTTAAAGCAGCAGATTCCTTAAACGAAAAACAATTAAAAAGTGAGTTGAAAAAAATAAATTTATTGCTCAACAAAAAATTTATTCAACTTGATTTCTTAGACAATTACAGTGATTTAGTAAAATATAAATTTATCACGGAGGAGTTAATCAACCAAGAAACACAAACTTTAAATATTCCAGGTATGATTACTCATTTTATTTATGAAGAGTTTCACCCAAACCATGAGTTTGATGTTAAGAATAAAATCAAACATTTTATTTATACTATGTTGGATGAGGAAGAGTTGGATTCTTCTAATTTTAAATACACTTGTAGCAATGAAATTTTGCTTAATAAACAATCAATCTCCTTAAAAGAATTAGAAGAAAAAGTTAAATTTTTTCACCTCATTCATAATGCCGAAGAGGTAATGGATTACAGGAAAAAAGAACTCCTTTTTAATAAAAACAATACCAAGGCAAAAGTATTTGGTACACTTGAATTTAAGAAGCCTGGTACAAAAACTAAAACCAAATACGATATGAATTTTGAACTAAAAAATAACGAAAGTTTATGGGAAATTATTTCCATAGATTTTGAATTATTAAATTAGTTTAACTCATAGCATAAATCACTTATTTCCACCCTCCTATCTTCGCAATTTTTTGCTGAATAATTTGATTATTAGCAAGGGTAATTTTTAACACATAAATACCTAAGGGCAAGTATGATAAATTCAGTGTTTTGCTTATGTTATTTTGATGGTAAACCAATTGACCTGCCATATTCGTTATTTCAAGTGTTAAAGGCTCTTCGGCCATTTCAAGATTTAGTTGATTGGTAAAAGGATTTGGATAAACCAATACATGAGGTTTTTCAATTGATTTTATACTCGTAGCATAAGCCAATTTAAATGCTTCATATACATTTATTTTACCCCAACCCCAATTATTAGTTGGCACCGCGCCTGTTTTAGCATCTACCCTAGCTGAGTTTTTAAGCATAGCTAATGCTTTAGCAGGTGTTAACATTCTATCGGCTTGCAGCATTAAAGCAACAGCTCCTGCAACACATGGTGCGGCAAACGAAGTTCCTGCCGACATTACCCAATCATACCTAGTTCCATTATAAAAAACCGTATCGGTTATGTCGGTTATATCAAGTGGCGTAAAACTACTAATAGGCCCTCCCACAAAATAACCTGGAGCAGTAATATCCGGTTTTATTCTATTATCTGTACTTGGCCCGCGGCTTGAAAAACCAGTAATGGTATCTTTTTGCGAAATAGGATCAATGCTTTTGGTTCCGCCCCAAAAGTTTGTCCAATTAACGTTTGAATTATACGAACCAACTGCAATACTTGCTTTGCTATTAGAACCTGATTCGCCAATGGTGTATTGGTTATTTCCCATTATGTAATTGGCTTTTATTGGCTGGTTTACCAAATTAGCTAAAAACTGCGGATAACCTTTGCTCCATTCGTAACCGCAGTTCCAAGCATGTAAAACCGTATTAGCCGATGTAAATGCAAACGAAACATAGTATTTATTGCAATTGGTATTTTCATAAATAATAAAAATTTCAGGCTTATTGTTATTTACATTTTCAGCAGTTGAAGTAATAGTATAAGTTAAAGTATCATTGCCAAAATACAAGTAATTACTTTCGTTTACATTGCCAGAGGCACTATAAAAAACACTTTGTGCTACTTGGTTTTGCAAAGTATCAAGCACCCTCATTTGAATATCAAAATCAGTATTTTCAGCACCCCAAAAGTTTACGGTATTGGTTTCTTTAGGTTTAGGTTTTCGGGTAAAATTACTAATGGTATAAAAAGTATCGTTTTGTAAATTTTGTTGCAAATGCAATAATTGTTTGCCTTCGTTACCTGCGGCATTTACCAATATTTTACCTGCACCTGTTAAGTTTTCTATTGCTTTATCAAGCAATGTAGTTCCATCGTGAGGACCAGCATGATGGCCCCAACTGATATTAATTACAGCAGGTTTATTTTGCGAAGCAGCATATTTAAAAATATAATCAATGGCATCAACAAAGGCCGGGCCAGCAGTATTTTTATCGTCTAAAAAAGTTTCGGTTCCATAATTTAAAGCTACCAAAACTAAATCGGCATTAGGCGCCATGCCCCTATTGGCATTTCCTTTACCATAAATCCCAGCGCCAGCAGCTATACCTGCTACCATGGTTCCATGTCCATCGGTTGGCCTATCGGTTTGCGCTGTTTTATAATCAGCTACGGTAGTTAATTCGTTTCCATAATTATACCCAGTAGGCGCTTTTCCAGTTTTATTTTGTTCCCAAACACGTTTAATTCGGCAATTGCCATTGGCATCAAAAAAGGCAGGATTATTATAATCAAAACCAATATCAATAGCGCCAACTATTATTCCATCGCCTTTATAAGCCATTGGTAAATCAATACCTTGATGCACCAAGTTGGTTTTGGTGGCTATCCAATCAGTATCTTGCATTAATGGCATGGCCGAAAACGATGCTTCTACATATTGCAAACCTTGTAAATCATTTAGCTTTTCTATTGCATAAATAGGAGCTGTTATACTCCAAATATTACCTGCTTTGGTTTGAACTGTAATGCCTAAATTGGTTAACAACGATTGGTTAAAACTTTTATCAACTTGTATAAGCGCACGCATGTTAATTGCATCTTTAGCTAACGATTTATTTTTAGCTAAATAAATACGTGTTAAAGGCGAAAGTTTGTTTTGCTGCGCAATGGTATTACTTAGTAAAACTATGCTAATAACAATGGTTAAAAATGATTTCATTTGTTTATCCAATAATGGCTTTAATAATAAAAAATAAATTGAGTACCATATAACTGATTAGTACAATACGTGCTGCTTTTTTATCTAATTTATTGGCTCTTTTCAAATGGTTATTTTTAGCCAAGGTTAGAGAGTATACACTTAAAATAATGGTAACTAAAATACCAATAAAAGTTAAAGCGTGCAATGAATCGACCAAGGTAAAAGTGGAGGTTTCGGGCAAAATAGAATCGATAATATATTTATTACCAACCGCTGCAAATAAAGAGCCTACGCTTAAACCAAAACGTGATTCAATACTATCGGCATGAATAAAAAAACACATGTATGAAATGAAAAACGAAACATACATACATAAAAACAGTTTGAAAAATAAACCCCAAGCACTGCGTTCAATAAATATTTTCACATTAAAAGAGGCATAACTGGAGCGAGGTTCTTTTAATGAAATATCGCCAAAAGTACTTTCGTAAGTTTGCAAGCCTGTTACCACATCAATTTTGCTTATATTCCAACCTGCAATGGTAAGTTCCGGGTCAAAGTGTTTACCAACAGTATCGGCTACAAAAACCAAACTACGCGAATCGAATTGTGAGTTTTCAATATGTACTTCCAATTGCTGTTTATCGAAAGGGTAATTATGCACACGCCACGATTCTTTCATTACGCATTTCATTTTCATGAGGGTAAATATTTCGCCATTGCTGGTATCGCTGTAATTATCGGTATTTTCAATTGATTTGGCATTGGGCACTTCTACATTTTTAGCAAAATCGTATTCTGTTTTTTTACACCTAAACCATAACCAAAACCTAACAGTATATTCCTTTTGTCTGAAATCAATATCGTGTAAACTAATAAAATAAACACCCACCTTTACTGTATCAGGAACAACAGGTTCGGTATATGCTTTTACCTTGTTATTAAAAGCAAAAAGGAATATTACAAATAAGAAAACAACTTGTTTTTTCATGAGGTGAAAGTAATATAATCTTAACCAACTAAAAAAACTTTCTGCACTTGCTAGTGTGAGTTTAACTAGCGTCCCTCAATTTTATTTTACGCTAAATGATTAGCCGGAGGCTTATTGATATATTCACTCGCAAGATACGAGCGAATGCGGTGATAAAAAAAAGGTTGACCTAAGCCAACCTTTTCGTATAAATAGTATTCAAATTTTTCACGATTCCTTACCCTAAAGCCTTAATTTCACTCACTAATTGAGTCAAAGCTTTTTTTGCATCGCCAAATAACATGCTGGTTTTTGGCTTGTAAAACAATTCGTTTTCAATGCCTGCGTATCCTGCTTTCATGCTTCGTTTGTTTACTATTACATTTGTTGCATTTTCTACATCCAAAATTGGCATTCCGTAAATAGGTGAAGTAGGATCAGTTTTAGCTGCAGGATTAACCACATCGTTTGCACCCACTACTAATACTACATCAGTAGTAGCAAACTCAGGGTTTACTTCTTCCATTTCAATTAATTTATCGTAGCTAACATTACTTTCGGCAAGCAATACATTCATGTGTCCTGGCATACGTCCTGCTACAGGATGAATGGCATATTTTACATCAATGCCTTCCGCTTCTAATAGCAATTCTAAATCGTGTACAATGTGTTGCGCTTGTGCCACCGCCAATCCATATCCAGGAACAATGATAACTTTTTTAGCATATTTCATTAAAATGGCAGCATCGCTTGCAGTTACTTCTTTAACTGTTCCATCAAAATTAGCTGAACCCATAGCTTCGCCAGTGGCACCACCACCAAAGTTTCCAATCAATACATTTACCAAAGAACGGTTCATGGCTTTACACATTACAATTGTTAGTAATGTTCCGGCAGAACCCACTAAAATACCACCTACCAACATTACTTTGTTATCGTATAAAAATCCACCACAAGCCGCAGCCACACCAGTAAATGAGTTTAACAACGAAATTACAACAGGCATATCTGCACCTCCAATTGGCAATACAAACAATACTCCGTAAATTAATGATAAAGCGAAAACAGCATAAAATAACTCAGCAGTGTAAGCTGTATTTCCTAATATCATCACTCCTGAAAGCACCAATATTACTAGCAATAAACCAATATTGATTAACTGCTGCATACCTAATGATTTGTCTTTTACATTACCGCTTAATTTACCCCAAGCTATGATACTTCCAGCAAACGAAACCGAACCAATGATTAAACCCAAAACAATGGTTAGTAAATGTCCAGCAGCTACGGTTGATAAATCAACTTCGGCTAAATGTTTAAACTCTATAATTGAAATAAGCATGGCACAAGCGCCACCCATTCCATTGAATAAACTCACCATTTCGGGCATTGCGGTCATTTGTACTTTTTTGGCCACTATCCAACCAACTACAGCTCCAACAGCCAAAGCCGCAAAAATAAACCCAAGGTTATGCAAATGCGCCCCTGTTTCGGTGGTATATAAAAATATAGTTCCAAAAATGGCTATTACCATACCAAAGGCAGCCATTAAATTACCCTTGCGCGCAGTGGCAGGATTTCCTAAAAATTTTAAACCTGCAATAAAAGTTACTGAGGCAATAAGGTAGATTATTTGTAGTATGTTATTTTCCATAAATTCGAAATTTAAAATTCGAAATTCGAAAGATATTTAGAAAATTCTAAGCTCGAAATTCGAAAATTTATTTTGTGTTTTTTACTTTTTATTTTTTTGTTAAATTTTTTAAAATAGACCCAAAAATCAACATCAATTCATGAGATTCCTGAATTAACTTTATTCTTTCTGATTCTAATATTTCATTATTTTCTGTATCAACTAATCGTAACCAAAACTTACTTTCTTTAGCTTCTTTTCTGCAAATTCTAACTTTCATTAGTTTGTCTTTTTCACCAAGGCTATCATTGGCTTCAATGTAATTTGCACCAACAGAACCAGATGAGCGAACTAGTTGCTTTCCATCTTCTATATTATTTATATTTCTTGGAAGTTTTTTAATAAAAAACCTAACTTTAAGAGCAAACTGAAAAGTTCGTTCTTCTAAATCATATATTTTATTTACTTCTTCTTTCAATTCTAGATTATTTATAAATTCTTCGAATTTCGGATTTATTTTTTTCGAATTTCGTACTTAATTATTCGAATTTAAAGCCTTACTTTTTCTTCTTAAACATTTCCAGCATCCTATCGGTTACTACAAAGCCGCCTACTACGTTAAGTGTTCCTAATACCACAGCTAAAAAACCAAGTATTAATGAAGCAACGTGTTCTGCTTGTCCCATTACAATAATAGAACCTATAATTACTACGCCATGTATGGCATTAGCACCACTCATTAAGGGTGTATGTAAAACTGATGGCACATGGCCAATTAATTCAATACCTACAAATATCATTAAGATAATGAGGTAAAACATTTCGATGTGTTGGGTGATGAATGTTAACATATTTTTATTTATGATTTTTGACTTGTTGATTATTAAATTTATTGATTGGGAGATTTAAAGATTTGTTAATTTTATTCTATTTATTTAATTTCATTGTTTTTCTTGATGCCGCCATAATTGATAATATTTCAAGCGCTTCTTGATGTAATTTTTTTGTTTTATCATCTTTATTTATTTCAGATTCTATAATGATTTCCAACCATAATAAAGTTTCGTCAGCTTCTTCAACTACGATACTTAATTTAGAGAAAAACTCAGCATCAGACCTTGCCCTACATACTGCTCTATAATTTGCGGCTACTGATGTTGCAGAACGCAATAATTGTTTTCCAATTATTTTTGCTTCTTCCGTTTTAGGTAAATTTCTATAAAATTTAACTATTTCAACTGCAAACAATTTTGTTCTTAATTTCAATTTATCGGCTGTCATCTTTTCATTATTCATCATTTTCTTAATAATTAAATCAATAATTCAAAAAATCTCAAAATCTATAAATTGAAGTTTACTTCAACAACTTCCCTTTGTGCGTTATAAATGTTCCTTTGGTTATTTCTTCTTCCATTTCATATTTAAAGCCATCTTTGGTAGCTAAATGGGTCAATAAATTTTGAATGTTTTTGGCATACAATTCACTTGCGTTTTGTGGCAATGTACTAGGCAAATTACTTTGACCAACAATGGTTACACCATGTTTGGTAACAGTTTTATTCAACTCACTTAACTCGCAATTACCGCCTTGTTCCACAGCCATATCAACTATTACTGCGCCTAATTTCATTTGTTTTACTTGCTCTTCGGTAATTAAGACAGGTGCTTTTTTACCCATTACCAAAGCGGTTGTAATCACTAAATCAGCTTGGAATAAACTTTTGTTTACTGCTTCTTTTTGTTTTAATAAATAATCAGCGCTTACTTCCTTAGCGTATCCACCTTCTACTTTAGCAGCTTCAGCATCTTTTACTTCAATGAACTTGCCTCCTAAACTTTCAATTTGTTCTTTGGTTTCGGGCCTAACATCGGTACATTCAACTACAGCGCCTAAACGCTTAGCGGTGGCAATGGCTTGTAAACCTGCCACACCTGCACCATAAATCAAAACCCTAGAAGGAGTAATGGTTCCTGCCGAAGTCATAAGCAATGGGAATATTTTCCCTAATTGCGAAGCACCTAAAATTACAGCTTTATATCCTCCTAAATTAGCTTGAGAACTTAATGCATCCATGTTTTGTGCACGACTAATACGCGGAATAGCGTCCATACTAATGGCAGTAATGTTTTTAGCTGCTAATTTTTGAATTAATTCCGGATTATTGGCTGCATATAAAAACGAGATGCAAGCCGAGCCAGCTTGCATCATACTTATTTCTTCATCGTTTGGAGCATTAACCTTAGCTAAAATATTAGCTTGTGTTAAGGTATCGTGCTTGGCCATTACTTTACAACCCACGTTTAAATAGGCTTCATCGTTAAAGTTTGAATTGTAGCCAGCATTGTTTTCTACCAAACATTCGTATCCTTGTTTTATTAATTGGCCACAAACAGTTGGCGTAAGTGCCACTCGGTTCTCGCCTTCTCGGGTTTCTTTTAAAACTGCTATTTTCACTTGTAAGTTAAATTTATTTATATGGCAAAATATATTTTTTTTTCAAAACTAGAACGCTTTTTATTTATTTAGTATTGTAAAATCATTTTAAAACCCTAAAAAAATCAGATGCTTAAAATAGCATATACAGAAATATACCAACATTCATTGCCCGAAGGGCATAGGTTTCCCATGCTTAAGTACGAACTTATTCCAAAGCAATTATTGTACGAAGGCATTATTACAACCGAAAATTTATTTGAACCAAATTGGTGTAGTGAAGAAAATATTTTACTAACTCACGAAACCGAATATTGGCAAAGAATGAAAAACTTGGAACTAACTGCAAGAGAAATGCGCAAAGTTGGTTTCCCACTTTCGGCCCAATTGGTAGAAAGGGAAATTACCATTATGCAAGGTACAATTGATTGTGCTTTGTTTGCTTTGCAATATGGTTGTGCCATGAATGTGGCTGGAGGAACACACCACGCTTTTACCAACAAAGGCGAAGGTTTTTGTTTGTTAAACGATATGGCTATTGCTGCCAATTATTTACTCAAAAATAAATTGGCTGAACGTATTTTAATTGTTGATTTAGACGTACATCAAGGAAATGGAACTGCTCAAATTTTTCAAAATAATAAAAATGTATTTACGTTAAGTATGCATGGAAAAAATAATTATCCGTTCCATAAAGAAATTTCGGACCTTGATATTGAACTAATTGATGGTATTAATGATGACGATTATTTGGCTTTATTGAATAAAAATTTGCCTGATGTTATAAAAAAACATCAACCCGACTTTATATTTTACTTATGTGGAGTAGATATTTTGTCTACCGATAAATTTGGCAAACTGAACGTAACAACTGAAGGCTGCAAACAGCGTGATATTTTTGTTTTTGAGCAATGTAAAGCAAATAATATACCTGTGGCTTGTGCCATGGGAGGTGGCTATTCGCCTAAAATAGCTGATATTGTGAACGCCCATAGTAACACTTTTAAAGCAGCAATTAATTTGTTTGATTAAGGTCAGTTTTTAAGCTAAATTATTGAAAAAACGCTCATTTTTAAGGCTACTGCTATATTTACAATAAATGCAATAAAAAAAATTTCAAAAAAATTAATTTTTATGTTTGAATTTAAGCAAACACATAATTTATTTGCCAAACGAAAAAGCCACAACAACGGCTATCTTTTCAAAGAATAAAAAAACAAATTATATATAAATTATACTCATGAAACTAAATTCAGTAACTGCCAAATCGATTGCAAAACCTTCGGCAAGAAGAGCCGACAGTTTTAGTACTGCACCTCGCGCTGCAAAAAAATCAGTAGATGATGACGATGACGACATCGATGAAGATGATGACTTAGACATTGACGAAGACTTAAGCTTTGACGATGACGATGATTTAGAAGTTGATTTAAAAGAGCCTGCTACTTTTGAAGACTTTGATGATGACGATGATGATGATGATGATTTTTAATCAATAATTATTACTTAACGCCTCCAAATTATTGGGGGCGTTTCTATTTCATTACTTTGGTTTAAACTTCTATCGTAAATATAAATTGAATAAATAACAGTGTCTGTATCAAACAATGATTGGCGCTGACTTGGAGAAATTGGAATATCTAACTCCAACTCTCCTCTAATAGCCTTATGACGTCCCTCAGGGGTTAAATTTTGAACCCTAAAGTTATATGCAAAGGTATCGGTACTTCCGATTGGAATATATGGTACAAAAACACCACCTACTTTTTCTTTATAACCAACATAGCAATTGAAATAGTACTTATTTAGTGAAGCTTCCGTTAAGGAATCAAAAACTGGATTAAATGGAGCAAATGTATCGGCACTTCCTAAACCAATATCGCCATCGCCATCCTTAAAACTGAAAATTAGTTTCATAAGCGAATCTTTACCATCACTTTGTAAGAAATAAACCGAATTATAATCTAATAAAGGAATGTTAGAATATATTTCTTTTTCTTTGCAACTATTAAGCAGCAATAAAAAAACAATTGCTGCAAAAGCAAGTTTATTTTTAATGTTTAACACTACCAGTTTTATAGAGTCCATTTTTGAATCAAATTTAAATAATTTTGATGAACTAGCTTTACAAGCTTTTGCGCATCAATTCGAAAATAATATTGTTTACCAACAATATTGCAAACTTAATAAAATACTCGACAAACAAAGCGTTACAGAAGTTGCACAAATACCATTTTTACCCATACAATTTTTTAAAAACAAACAAATTGTAAGTAATAATGCACCAGCCGAAATAGTTTTTACAAGTAGTAGTACCTCGGGAACAGGCGAAAGCAGCCATTATGTAACTAATTTACAAGTTTATAACCAAGCTTTTACTAAAGGCTTTGAACAATTTTATGGCAACATAAAAGATTACTGTTTTTTAGCATTACTCCCCTCCTATTTGGAACGCAAAGGTTCATCGCTTATATTGATGTGCGATGAATTAATAAAAGCAAGTAAACATCCACTAAGTAATTTTTATTTAAATAATCATCAGCAACTTTTTGAGGTATTAACTGAACTAAAACGCAAAAACAAGAAAACCATTTTACTAGGTGCAACTTTTGGATTACTTGATTTTGCGGAAAATTTTAAAATAGATTTTCCTGAATTAATAGTAATGGAAACAGGAGGCATGAAAGGCCGTAAAAAGGAAATAACTCGTTATGAAATACATAGCATTTTACAAAATGGTTTTGGGGTAAATAAAATTCACTCAGAATACGGCATGACTGAACTTTTAAGCCAAGCATACAGTTATGGAAATGGGCTTTTTGAATGCCCCAATTGGATGCAAGTAAAAATTTCGGATAATACCGACCCTTTTTGTTTTGTGAATGAAAACAAAAGTGGTGTTTTAAATGTAATTGATTTAGCCAATATTAACTCGTGCTGTTTTATTCAAACACAAGATATTGGAAGAATGAACAATAAAAAACAGTTTGAAGTACTTGGCAGACTTGATTTTAGCGATGTTAGAGGATGTAGTTTGTTAACAGTTTAAATTTTATAAAAATTGTTGAACTTATATCGTAGCAAATGTTATTTTCGCAACAAATAAAAAAAAACATATAAATAAATGGCAGAAGTTATACGCATGCCCAAGATGAGCGATACAATGACAGAAGGAGTTATTGTTTCTTGGCTTAAAAATGTGGGCGATGACATAAAACCGGGAGATATTTTGGCTGAGGTAGAAACCGATAAAGCCACCATGGAATTAGAAAATTTTGTTAAAGGTAATTTACTTCATATTGGAATTCCTGCTGGTGGCAGCGTTCCTGTTGATGCATTAATTGCTATTGTTGGTCAAAAAGGCGAAGATATTTCGGCTTTACTAAGCGGTGCTAGTGCTGCTGCTCCAGCAAAAGCTGAAGAAGCTAAACCTGAAACAACTACTCAAAACACTACTGCAAATGCTGAAACAAGCGCAGTTCATAGTTCAAATAATGAAGATGGTCGCGTAAAAGCATCGCCATTGGCTAAAAAAATAGCTGAAGTAAAAGGTATTTCGTTAAACCAAATTGCTGGCAGTGGCGATGGTGGACGCATTGTTAAACGCGATGTAGAAACATTTACTCCTGCTAAAACTACAGCAACTGCTAGTAGTGCTCCAGCAATAAATATTCCTGCTTTTGTAGGAACCGAAAGCTACGATGAAGTTCCAGTATCGCAAATGCGTAAAGTAATTGCTCGCAGATTGAGTGATAGTTTGTTTACAGCCCCACATTTTTTCCTTACTATGGAAATAAACATGGATAAAGTAAACGAAGCTCGCAAAACCATTAACGCTGACGGAAATGTAAAAATATCGGTTAACGATTTTATAGTAAAAGCAGTAGCTGGCGCATTGCGCAAAAACCCTCAAGTTAACTCTAGTTGGTTAGGTGATAAAGTTAGGTATAACCACCATATTCACGTTGGAATTGCAGTAGCAATTGAAGATGGATTGATAGTTCCAGTTGTAAAATTTGCTGATAACAAATCGCTTTCACACATTAGTGCCGAAGTAAAACAGTTAGCAGATAAAGCTAAAAACAAAAAATTACAACCTAATGAATTTGAAGGAAATACCTTTACTATTTCAAATTTAGGAATGTTTGGAATTGACCAATTTACAGCTATTATTAATCCACCTGATGCTTGTATTTTAGCAGTAGGCGGAAGTAAAGAAACTGTAATTGTTGAAAATGGCCAAATGAAAGTAGCTACCGTTATGAAAGTAACTTTAAGCTGCGACCACAGAGTGGTAGATGGAGCAGTTGGTGCTTCGTTCTTAAAAACTTTAAAAGAATTACTTGAAAATCCAATTAAATTATTGGTATAAAAACTAAAAAAGCCTCAAAGAAATTTGGGGCTTTTTTGTAATTTTCAATAAATTCAAATAACAAAATGGATTAACATTTTCATTTTCAAAACTCCGAAATAGTAATTTAAGAAATGATTGAATCAAAATTCCAAAAACAGGCACTTCTGATTCCTTTTTTAACCATTGGCTTTGGTTTGATAGTTATAATTATTGGCTACAATGTTGATTCAATGTTTAAACCTAATACACCTATTATTTTTATTATTTTGTTTTCGACCATATTTACTTTCGTATTTATTAAACTTTTTTGGGGTGAGTTAAGAAAGAAAACCATCAAGATCTTCATTGAACATGAAACCATTTCTAAAAAGGGGTTTCTTGGATTGGGACCGTTAATTAAATTTGAAACCAGTAATATTAGTGGCTATACAACTTCTATATTGAATTCAAAAGGAGTTAACTATGAATACTTGTACTTATTTTACAACAATAAAAAAGTTATTACAATTTCAGAGTATTATCATCTTAATTATAAAGAGTTAAAAACAAATATCATCAATAAGGGGATAAAAAACTTTGGTGTAGAGGAATCAAGTTTTGTAAAAGAAACTTTGGAAATATTTTCATAAGAAAATCAATCAGTTGGTATACTTACCAATAAAAATGATGCTGTTTTTTCTGCAATAATTATTGAAAAGTTGCAAACTTTTCTTATTTATCTTACAAGTGACGCCTTGCTTAACACTTGCGAGAGTAGTCAACTAATTCAATACCAATTTTTGGTTATAAACCACTCCATCCTCGGTTTTTATTACCAATAAATAAATTCCTTTTTGCAAAACATTTGTTTCCAATACGCGACCTTTAAACGATTCTTTTGTCAAACATAATTTCCCTTGCATGTTGTAAACAAATATTGATACAAGCTCTGTTTTATTGGTATTCACCATCACATTTCCATTTGTTGGATTAGGATAAACCGATATATTTTCATTTGAAAACAAGTTTTCTTCATTGCCTATAGTTGCATCTTTAGTAACTACTGACGATTTTAAAATCCAATTTTCAGGATCTAAAGCAATAGAAACAATAGGATTAGAAAGGCTCAATTCATAATTGGTTTTTGCTTCACCTTGTTGCACATAAATGGTAGTATCGCCATTTGCAGTTTTAATAACAATTGGCAATGACAATTGGAACAAATTATTGGCAGATTGTAAGTTACTTTGATCTATTCTAATGTGTAACTGATTGCCAATTTGATTCCACTTTAAAGCATAATTGGGATAACCCAATCCATAAATCCATTGGTTAAAAAAGTAATCATAATTTTTCCCTGATAAACTGTTTACCAAAAGCCTTAAGTCGTTTGTTGAGGCATTGCCATTGGCAAACTGAACTTGATAAGATTTACATACCTTAAAAAACAAACTATCGCCTAACAAATAATGTAAAACCCTAACTGCCGAGCCACCTTTATTATAGGTTATTTCACTCGAAAAAATTCTTGTTACATCGGTAGTATCGGTAAAGAATACAGAACCATCAATCTTTTTAGCATTGTTATGCATTGCTGTTAAAACCGAAGTGGTATTACTTGCAGTTGTTAAGTATTTTGCAGCTATATATTCCGAATAAGTGGCAAAACCTTCGTTTAGCCAAATATCCTTCCAAGTAGCACAAGTTACATTATCTCCAAACCATTGATGCGCTAATTCGTGTGCTACAATTCCAAAATTAAATATACCCAAACTAGTCATAGTTTGATGTTCCATTCCGCCAGAAAAAGGCGCCATTACATGACCATACTTTTCTTTGTAAAATGGATACAAGCCATACAAATCTGAAAACAATTCTAGCATTGATTTAGTAGCATTAATGCTTGTAATATTGTTTGAATATGCCAATGGATTGTTATAGATGTAATGCTGAATCAAAATACTATCGGCTAATTGTTTTGGCTTAGCATATTGAATATATTCCGTGTATTTACCAACTGTAACCATTACTAAATAATAGTCCATTTTATAACGAGTTTCCCAATTGAATTTGTGTTTCCCATTACCCATAGGAATAATACTTTTTAGTAATCCATTTGATCCCACTTTATTCGATGTATCGGTTGTAACAGATATAAAAACTGAATCTATTTTATCTTGCAATGATTGTTTGCAGGGCCACCATTCGTAAGCACTGTAAGGCTGACTCAAACTCCAAGTAATTTGATTAGAATATGTTGGAGAAGCTCTGTTGCTAAATCCGTTTCCAATGGCAGCACTTGCTGCACTTGGCGGTGTTCCATGATAATAAATTTTTACTTCTATAAATTGATTAAAAGTATACACAGAATCTAATAAAACCACCGCAATATCACCTTGCCTAAGTACAGATAATCTTTGATTTTTAGAACCAAATACAGAATCAATAATTAGGTTTGCATGCAATTGAAACATAAAAGTATCTAAAGCTAAAATATTTGATTTAGCAATCGTTTTTACACTACCAGAAATGTAGGTAGAAGTCCTTTCAACATTTAAATCTAGCTCATGAAAAACCACATCATATTTTTCCATAAAATCCATTTGCGCCTTGGTAGCATCAGATTTATTTAAGTTAGTTATACTTGATTTTATTTTTGAGTTAGCGCATAAATGCTGAGCAATTATTTTATTATTTTGGAAAGTGAAAAATACTATAATTACGAAAAATATTGATTGCTTATTGACCATTTAAAGATTGAATTTGAAACCTATTTGAATTTATTACATCAAATAAACACTAATTTATTTACAAATTAAAAATGCTTTGATTTATTACCAAATCATTACTCATTATTGTTAACATAAGCATTTTTATACTTTTGATATCTGTTATGTCCGATAGCTAACGAACAAAAATGCTTTTTCTTAAGTAACAACATTGAATCATTACCATTAAAACAAAAAAGCTCGTTTCATTTCTGAAACAAGCTTTTTTTACAAAATTAGTAACTAATTATTTAGTAGCTACAACTCTAATTTTTACATTGAATTTATCATCGATAGCTTTATCGCCAATTCCTTCAAAGATTAAGCATTTTAACTAAAAAAGGAGTATTGAACAAAGTTCTTTACTCCTTTTTTTAGTTACTAATTCCTAAGCCAAGTCTCCGGATTTAAAGCTTGTTTCGATTTAAAAATTTCGAAATGAAGTTCTGTTTTTTGCTCAAAATCGTTGGTGAATACTGTTGCTAAGATATCGCCCGCATTAATTTCCTGACCAATTTTTACTTGAACATCTTGCAGTTTGGCATATACAGAAAAATACTCGCCATGCTTCACTAAAATAATTTTTTCCATTCCAGGAACCTCAAAAATAGCTTTTACTTTTCCTTTAAAAACGCACTTAACTTGTGTTTGCTTTTTGCAAGCAATGTTTACACCATTATTAGTAGTTCTCACTGCCTTTAATGTTGGATGTTGGTGTGTTCCAAAACCTTCGGATATGTATCCGTTATTAACAGGCCAAGGCAAACGATTTTTCATTCCTTCAAAATCGTTACTTGCCTTTAAATCATCGGGCGAAAGATTTGATGCTGGCACAATTTTAGGCTCGGACTTGGTAACAATTCCTTTCTTTTTATTTTCGGCAATTAATTTTGCTCTTGCTTTAGTTGCCTTTTCTTCGGCTATTCGTCTGCGTTCTTCTTCGTGTTTATGAGCCTCTTCAATTTCTTTCTGAATTAAATCGGCAATTTTTTGAGTAAGTTTTTGATAGTTTTTTTCGTTTAGAGCTAAATCTTCTTGTAATTCTTTTTGTTTTTGCTGCAACAAAGTAAGCACTTTGGTTTCTACCTTTTTATCCGTTTCTAACTCCTTTTTTTCACTTTCTTTTACTGAGTAAAGCTGCTCACTTTGTTTTTTTATGTGCAACATATTATTCACCTCAGCTTCGATTGATTTTTGGATATTAATAATCAAACGAGCTTGCATTTGTTTGTATTCCGAAAGTTTATTTAAATATTTTATGCGTTTGTATGCATCGTTAAAACCTTCAGCATTAAATAAAAATGCCAAATCATTGATATTGCTTTTGCTTTTATAAATAAGCACCATGTTTTTGGCATAATCAGCTTTTAGCCTTCTTAGTTGCGCATTTAAAGTATCAATGGTTCGCTTGCTTTCGTCTACCTCTACCGATATAACAAAAATTTCTTGGCCAATATTATTGATAACCTTTTCGCGGGTTTTTATTTGTGCATTTATGGCTTTTAGCTCAGTAAGTTTGGTATTTTCCTTTTCTTTAGTTTCGGCTATTACTTTTTTAGTTTCGCCAATTCGCGCCAATAAATTTTTGCGCTCTTTTTCTAACTGTTTGCGCTTTTGAGTAGTTTTTTGAGCTACAACAATTTGAGTTAAAAAGGTAAATATTACTAGCAGCAAAAAAGGTTTACAACTTGCAAAAAATTTAATAAGTAATGGTTTTATAACTTGATGGTACACGTATTTGAGGGTCTTTCTTTTTTTCGTATGCAAAATTGAATAGTTTCATTAAGCAACCTAAATTTTTTTCTGCCCTAATGTTGATAGCTAGCTCACTTGGATAATAATCTGTACCATTTACAGTATATTGATTGTACGTTACCTCAAAGTTTTGATTTTTAGCTACATCCTGCAGTAGATTTGCTTCTAATTTGGCCACTTTATTTTTCCCATAAAAAGATTGTTGCGAGGCACCTTCTAACAAAGTTTTTAAAATGTATTGAGTTGCATTTGAATCAATTAAAGTTACGCCAATACTTTGACTAAAAAGCGCATTGCCTAAAATTAAATTCTCTAAATTTTCGAACTGTAAATTAGCCGAACTAAACTTTTTTAAATAATTGTAACTAGCTACTGTATTTGTTTTCTCTAAATGATTCAAAATTTGAATTTGCGTAGGCGTGATGTACATTTTAGCTACCTCAATACCCAATAAATAAGTAGCTCTGATAAATATAAATCTACCTTTTTCCATTTCTAATTGGATATCAAAATTGTAGGTATTTTTACCATCATTGTATTCGCACTCGCCTTTACAAGCCAAAAAATTGTAGTTATTTTCTTGCTGTTTAATGTTATTAAACAATTGGCTGTAATCATTTTTAATCTCGCCAGCTTTAACATGAGTGGCAGTAGGCAAATGTTTACCAATTCCTTTTTTTGATTTACAAGCCGATAAAGAGAAAATAGCAATTAAAACTACAAAACTTATTTTGATGATAGAAAATTTCACTTTTAGATTTTATTTGCAGCAAATATGGTTTTAAGCTTATTAATTAAAAAATTTGTTTTTCTAAATTAGTATATAGGTTTCAAAATCATTCATTATTAAAATAAAAGCAAATAAACCACATGTCAAGCCACCACATAGTTAGAGACGAGCAAGAACCAGCGTTAATAATTGCAAATGGACAAAGTTGTAACTTTGAGCTAATGGGTCAATTATTAGAATGGAGCCCAGTAGTTATGGTACTTGATGGTGCTATTCACCGTGTCCTAGAATTTGGAATAAAAATAGATGTGGTTCTTGGTGATTTTGATAAAACTGAAAATTGGGAGGAACTTTTAGCCAATCAACAGCCTGTAGAAGTGGTTCATACCCCTGATCAAAACAAAACCGATTTAGAAAAAGGATTGGATTATTTAATAGCCAAAGGACATAAAGCAGTAAATATACTTTGGGCCACGGGAAAAAGAGCCGACCATGCTGTTAATAATTTAAGTACCATGGTAAAATATAAAAACCAAATTACCATAGTAATACTTGACGACCATTCACGTATTTTTAACCTCCCAACTCATTTTACTAAATGGTATCCAGCCAACTATAATATATCGCTTATTCCGTTAGGAAGCGTGTATGGCTTAACAACCACAGGTTTACAATACAATTTAAATAACGAAGATTTACACCTTGGGCAGCGCACCAGCAGCAGTAACAAAACCCAAGAAGATGGATTAGTTACTATTAATTTTGAATCGGGAAAATTACTATTAATGGAGTGTTACGATTAGTTAATCAATGAGTTAAAATACAACTATTAATTTACAAAATTTTATTTAGAAATATTCTAAACAACTAATACATTTGCCAAAAATAAGAAACTTATAATGAAATTAGTAAACAGTAATTTATTTAATGCCGAAAGCATTGAAAAAATGCGCGATGAGTTTAACAATGCCGAGCCTTATCGCCATTTGGTAATTGACAACTTTTTAAATGCCGAAACAGCCGAATTTATGTTTAATAATTTTCCGAAGGAAGATGTATTTAACAAAAAATATAAAGGTGTAAACGAGTTTAAGGCAGAAGGTTCAAATTTTGAAGATTTTCCAGAAGTGTTTACCCAAATGCGTCAAGAATTGCACAGCAAAGAATGGTGCGAAATAATGAGTAAAATTACCGGTATTGATGCTTTATTTTCGGTTGAAGATGCTTTAGGAGGCGGTTTACACCAAGGCGGAAATGGCAGTTTTTTAGATATTCATATCGACTTTAATATTCATGCAGATAGAGGCATTCACAGACGCATTAACTTACTTATTTTCTTTAACAAAGATTGGAAAGAAGAATACGGAGGGCACACTGAACTTTGGAATGCAGATATGACCCATTTAGATAAAAAAGTTTTTCCTGCCATGAACCGCTGCTTAATATTTGAAACCAACGAAATAAGCTACCATGGTTACGACAAAATTAAATTACCAGAAGGTGTTAGCCGCAAATCGTTTTACGCTTATTACTATACTCAGCTGAGAGGTGATGCAGCAAAATACCACGATACCGTATTTAAAGCGCGACCAACAGATAGCGCTGTAAAAAAAGCTTTAACACCTTTGAAAGAAGGTGCTAAAAACTTTATTAAACGCCAACTTAGAAAAGCAGGCATTACATTTTAAAAAAAATACCCAATAAAAAATAATTCATTGGGTATTTTTGTTTCTAGCTATCTTAGTTTAATTATATGATTCCAAATAAACAATTTACCTTAATTTAGTTTAAATTGCGGCTGTTTTTATGAATAATTCTGAACCAAAAAGATATTTAGTAACAGCTGCTTTGCCATATGCAAACGGACCTGTTCATATTGGCCATTTAGCTGGCTGTTACCTTCCTGCCGACATTTATGTACGTTATTTAAAAGCACAAGGTAAAGAAGTGATTTTTATATGCGGAAGCGATGAACATGGAGTGCCAATTACCATTAAAGCTAAAAAAGAAGGAATTACGCCTCAGGAAGTGGTTGATAAATACGATGGCATTATGAAAAATGCTTTCAAAGATTTTGGTATAGATTTTTCTTATTACGGACGTACTTCATCAAAAACACACCACGATACCGCGCAAGAATTTTTTAGAACTTTGTACGATAAAGGTATTTTTAAAGAAGAAATTACCAAACAATATTACGATGAAGAAGCTAAACAATTTTTAGCCGATAGATACATTACGGGCACCTGTCCGCGTTGCGGAAACCCAAGTGCTTATGGCGACCAATGCGAAAAATGTGGAACTACTTTAAGTCCTACAGATTTAATCAATCCCAAATCAGCTTTAAGTGGCGCAACACCAGTTTTAAAAGAAACTAAAAATTGGTTTTTACCAATGGGCGAAATCCAGCAAAGTCCCGAATTTCAGGAATATATCAAACGTTTTGAAAGTTGGAAAAGCAATATCAAAGGGCAATGTAGCAGTTGGCTAACTGAAGGTTTACAGCCTCGCGCCATGACCCGCGATTTGGATTGGGGAGTTCCAGTTCCAATAGATGGTGCCGATGGAAAAGTATTATATGTTTGGTTTGATGCCCCAATTGGTTACATAAGCGCTACTAAAGAATATTTGCAACTAGCAGCTGGCAACTGGCAACTAGCCAATGCAAGTGGTAAGCCAGAAGCCGAAGGCAAGCAGCCAGATGCATTCGAAGATTGGTGGCAAAACGATGAAACCGCATTGATTCATTTTATAGGTAAAGACAATATTGTGTTTCATGCTATTATTTTCCCTATGATGTTGATGACACATGGCAAGTATATTTTACCAACCAATGTGCCTGCCAATGAGTTTTTAAACTTAGAAGGCGATAAAATTTCGACTAGCCGCAATTGGGCAGTTTGGTTACATGAGTATTTAGTTGACTTCCCTAACCGTCAAGATGAGTTGCGTTATGTTTTAACAAGTATCGCACCAGAAACCAAAGACAGTGAATTTACTTGGAAAGATTACCAAACACGTGTAAACAGCGAATTGGTAAGTATTTTTGGCAATTTTGTAAACCGTGTTTTGGTGCTAAGCAATAAATTTTACGAAGGTAAAATTCCAGCCATAACTAGCGCTTTAATAGATGAAAGATTATTGGCTTGCCGCCAAACTTGTTTAGATAGTATTGCTCAAAGTTTACATGCCATGCGTGAAGATTTAGATGTAGTAAAATTACGCGATGCGCAAGCTGAATTTATAAACGTAGCCAGAGCTGGAAATAAATATTTGGCCGACTCTGAACCTTGGAAACTCATAAAAACCGATGCTGAAAGTGTTAAACAAATTATGTTTGATGCTCTGCAAATTTGTGCTAAATTAGCTATTGCTGCAACGCCATTTTTACCACATACAGCTATTAAACTAAAAGCTATGTTAGCTGCTAACGATTTGCATTGGAGTTCGTTATTCAACGAAAATATTTTAATGGAAAATCACCAGTTGGGAACTGCTGAAATTTTATACAAACAAGTGGAAGATGAAGAAATCCAAAAACAGTTAACAAGACTTGAAAACATAAAAATAGCCAACAGCCAAAAGCCAGAAGCTAGCAGCCTTACTGAACTGAAACCTGATATTACTTACGAAGATTTTGAAAAATTAGACTTAAGAGTTGGTAAAGTTTTAGAAGCTGAAAAAGTGCCAAAAGCTGATAAATTATTGAAACTAATTGTAGATTTAGGTTTTGAGAAACGCACTATTTTGAGTGGTATTGCTGAATATTATCAACCTGATGAATTAGTTGGGAAATTAGTTACGGTAGTGGCCAATTTAGCTCCTCGAAAAATACGTGGTATAGAAAGCCAAGGTATGCTTTTAATGGCAGGTAACGATTTTGGAAAACTTTACAGCGTAGGCCCAGAAAAAGACATAGAAGTAGGAAGTGTAGTAAAATAAAACCTGCTAAACTATCTAAAATCTAAAAAAAAGTATGCTTTATAATACATAAATTTACTTATTGGAACTTTATATTTAAAATAATCAACAATATAAATACTTAAGTTGCTTATAATATGCAACTTACATTTGGGCAATATAACTATGTTTGCAAAATGGCGTTTTTCCACAAGTTATGAACTTTATTTGCCTGATTGTTAGTAATACACGATTTATTGCTTAAAATTTAATGCGCATTTCTTTTATTAGAACTAGTAATTAACCTAATTTGCACCTCGTAATAACTATTTTTGTGATGAATAAAACAGACGATAAACCTATCATATTAACTAAACGTAAGAATATTCAAGTAGTAATTGATTATTGTATTGAACAAAAAATTAGCTTTAGTGCTAGTCCAAGAGCAATTAGTATTGACGAATGGGAGATAGAGCTAAACATTACTACTATTAAAGGAGCAATTGCTTTAGGTATTTTTGTAAAAGAAAATAAATTGGAACTTTACGGTATGGAAGAAACACTAAAACCTAAAGCATCACCATCATCAACAGTAACTAAAAAAATCGAAACTAAAGAAGCTGCAATTGCACCAACTTTAATTGATGAATTAGTATTAACACCAGTAGTTGAAGAAAATTCAACTTCATTAACATTTGACTTAAATAATAGTAACAACTAAAAAGAAACTGTAGTTGTTGTCATAAACATTTGAGTAATTCTCTTATTGCAAGTGAGAGAAAAAGATTTAATTGATTACACAAAATGCGGGCGCGTGCAAGAGTGCCCGCTTTTGTATTTTTAGGCCTTGCTGTTTTTTTTATAAAATGAAAGATTACAAAAAATATTATATTATTCCTGCACCTCCCGAGGATGTTTATTTAGCTTTAACTAACGAAGCAACAATTATGCTTTGGACAGGCGATAAAGCGGAAATGAAGGCAGAGGCAGGCTCTGAATTTAGTATGTGGGATGGAAGTATTATTGGTAAAAATATTGAATTTGAAGAAAGTAAAAAAATTGTTCAACAATGGTATTTTGATGATGAGGAAGCTATCCCATCTATTGTTACAATTAAACTTCACAAACACAATCAAGGAACATCACTTGAGTTACGTCATACAAATATTCCGGATGAAGCCTTTGATGACATTAGTGAGGGTTGGGATCAATCATACATGGCCGACTTGATTGACTTTTATGAAGAAGATTAGAATAATTTAGCTAACTATTTTCTTGATTTTTGTTTAATAAATAAATCAGAACCATCTAAGATAAATGAAGTAAAACTTATATTTTTATCAACTGCCATTTCATCGCTTGTAAGCGGAGAAATTAAAATAAATTTATCAATATTTTTTTTCACATCATTCATATTGAATTGGCAATAACCATTTTTAATAGTGGCAGTTTGCAAAACAGTGTATTCATCTGTTAGTAATTGAATTGGCATTCCATCGAAAACAAATTTACTTGCTTTTATACTATTAGAAGGAACTATTTTAACTTGTAAAAAATTGTTGGTAGAATAATCTAAACCTAGTTTTTTATTGAATATGGTATTCGAATTCCCCAAGTTACCTACCCATACGCCATTAACAGCAATATCTCCCCCGATAAAAAAAATAATTACTATTAAAAGTGTGCCTAAATATTTTGATAAATAATTCATGATTGTGCTTTTTTATAAATAAACACAAATAATGCCACCTCATAATCGTCAAAATATCAAATACTTAGAAAAAAATAAAAAAAATAAAAAAACCAAAAAGAACTAAAATTCTCATTTTGGGATTATTTATTTGCTATTTTTCTTAATGGTGTCCTTTTTTAAGTTATTTAAAGATTCTAGGTCTTTATTATTTAACTTACATTTTTCAGGAGAAGAAGAATCATAGTACATTAGTTCACTATTTTGAGCACTTATGATAAGCTTATTGCAGTATTTTTCATCTTTTACTAATAATGTATAAAGTAAAGCATTGTCTTGGTCTAAAATAGCCCTATAAATTACATCTCTATCCACCTCTTCAATTTCGCCATCAAATAAATCATTGGCATCTTTTTTACCCTTTAAATCAAGCATTTTATCCTCAACTAAAAGTTTCTTGTCAAGTAATTGATTTCTGTCAGACGGATAATCCACCATCATTTTTGATGCGGCCAAATCAGCATCTCTTTCAACAACACTAGCATATTCTAAATAGTTATTCATCATCTGCACAGCACGTTGCAGTTCAAAATTCCAATCGCTTGTATCTATTGAATTACTGCAAAATGACTGAGCTAATATGTCTTCTGGTAATGCTTTTCTTTTAAATTTATTTAAAAGTATAAGTCCATTAAAATCTTCTTCACAACTTCCAAGTCGAACTTTATTCTTGCTTCCTTTTGATTTACTAAAAGTAAGGTATGCAACATTCTCTTTTTTGTATTTTTGTAAATCGTTATCGAATGCAATTTCAAATTTATTATACTTCCAATGACGCAGCATAGCAGTTTCAATTGAGGCATTATAGGCACTATCAAGAAAAAGTACTACAATAACTTTTGTGTCTTTAAATTTTTCTAAATCAGATTTCTTTTTAAAAAAACCAAACTGAGCTGATGCATTGTAACCTACTAACAATAGCAATATAATTGATAATACTTTTTTCATTTTTTTGTGATTTAATGTTGCAAATAAATCTTTCTATTTAAAAATTGAAAGATTTATTTAATTTGCATCGAAATCTTATATAATATTAAAACCTTTTCAGAGTGAACATTAGGCTGTGCTTAAGCTACAATACGCTAATAATGAGAGGTATTTTTTAAAATTAAGAGCCCATAAATAATATACATTTTTTTTATAAATGAGTAAAGATTCAATTTTAATTATTGGCTCAAACGGCCAAATAGGAACAGAGTTAGCAGAATCACTTCGATTAATTTATGGTGATTATAATGTAGTTTGCAGTGATTTGAAACAACCTGAAACAATAAAAGGCCCTTTCGAAATCATTGATATTTTAGATAGAGACGGTGTTTATTCAATTATAAAAAAATATTCCATCACACAAGTTTATTTACTTGCTGCATTATTAAGTGCTACCGCAGAAAAAAATCCAAAATTTGCATGGGATTTAAATATGCAGGGCCTATTTAATATTCTAGATGCCGCTAAAGAAGGTTTAATAAAAAAAGTTTATTGGCCAAGTTCAATCGCAGTTTTTGGTCCAACTACACCAAGTGTTTTGACTCCTCAATACACCATTATGGAACCAAATACTATTTATGGAATCAGCAAACAAGCAGGAGAACGTTTCTGTGAATATTATTTCCAAAAATACAATGTTGACGTACGCAGCATAAGATATCCGGGTTTAATTGGATACAAATCTGCTCCAGGTGGAGGTACTACAGATTATGCCGTTCACATTTACCATGAAGCTTTAAAAAATGGTAAGTACACAAGTTTTTTAAGTGAGCAAACTACACTACCAATGATGTATATGCCTGATGCATTAAAAGCTACTATTAACCTAATGGAAGCACCTGCTGAAAAGGTAAAAATACGTAGTAGTTATAATGTAGCTGGAATGAGTTTTAATCCTTTGGAAATTGCTGAATCTATAAAAAAACACATTCCAAATTTTGAAATTGATTTCAATCTTGATTTCAGACAAGCAATAGCTGATAGTTGGCCTAAAAGTATCAATGATGCGGAAGCAAGACAGCATTGGGGATGGAGTCCTGATTATGATTTGCAATCAATGACGGATGACATGATACTTAATTTAAGAAAAAGAATTTAATAACAATTATTATCTATTGATAATAGTTATTTTTAGAATAAAATGCATAAAAAAACCCAAGCTTTTAAACTTGGGTTTTTTTAATTTTGTTCAATCTAAAATTATTTTTTCTTACCTTTAGCATCTTCAGTTGCTGCTGAAACTGCTGCTCTAGTTGTTTTAACAGTTACTACAGGATTGTTAGGTGAATCCATTAAAGTAATATTTGAAACGGTAATGTCACCAACTTTAATTGATTTTCCAATTTCTAATGTTTCAATATTGATTTCAATACATTCAGGTAAGTTAGCTGGAAAACCTTTAACTTTTAATTTTTGTTGTTTAACCATCAATTTACCCCCTTGACGAACACCAACTGAATTACCAACACATTTAACTGGAATTAATATATCAATTTGTTTAGTTTCATCTAATTCCATAAAATCAGCATGGATAATAGAATCATTTACTGGATGATATTGAATATCTTTTAAAACTGCTTTAAATATTGAACCATCAATATCTAATTGCACTTTATAAGTATTTGGAGTGTAAACTAAAAGTTTGAAATCAGCTTCATACATAGTGAAGTGAATATGCTCTTTACCACCATATAATACACATGGTACTTGACCTGCAGCTCTTACTAATTTTGTTGCTGCTTTTCCTAAATCGTTACGTTTGTAACCAAACATTGCTACTGTTTTCATTCTTTGTTTTCTCCTTTTTACTTTTTAAAAAATTTGGCAAAACCCATTTTGGAATCCCAATACTAATTTTGCTTTTTGGTTTATAATTTATTTTATTTTTTCAAATCGAATAATGAACTGATACTACCATGTTCATTTACATTTCTAATAGCTTCGGCAAATAAATCGGCCGATGTTAATACTTTAATTTTAGGACTTTCTTGTTTTAATGGAATGGTATCGGTAACCACTAACTCATCAATAACCGAATTTTCGATGGTTTCGTATGCTTTTCCTGATAAAACTGGGTGGGTACAAAATGCTCTCACACTTAAAGCACCTTTATCCTTCATTAATTGTGCAGCTTTGGCTAAAGTACTTCCAGTGTCAATAATATCATCAACCATTACTACATGTTTTCCACTAACATCACCAATTAAGGTCATTGCTGCTATTTCATTAGCTCTTCTTCTTTCTTTATCACAAATTACCATATCAATTCCTAATGCTTTTGCATAAGTTCTTGCTCTGGTAGTTGAACCCATATCGGGCGAAGCAATAATTAAATTACCAACATTAGCTAATTTTTTAATATATGGTAAAAATATAACCGATGGATCCATATGATCAACCGGAATTTCGAAAAATCCTTGGATTTGTGGTGCGTGTAAATCCATCGTCATAACACGGCTTGCGCCAACAGCTGTAAGCATATCAGCAACCACTTTTGAACCAATCGCTACGCGAGGTTTATCTTTTCTATCCTGACGAGCCATACCAAAATATGGAATAACTGCAGTAATGTAATGAGCCGATGCACGTTTTGCAGCATCAATCATTAATAATAACTCCATTAAATTATCAGAATTTGCAAAAGTAGATTGGATTAAAAAAACATCGCAACCACGAACACTTTCATTAAAACTTGGCTGAAATTCACCATCACTAAATCGGGCAGTGGTACAATCACCAAGTGGCTGACCAAAGGCGTCAGCAATTTTTTCAGCTAAATATCGTGAATTTGTTCCTGAAAATAATTTAACTTGATTATTATTTGCCATGATTTTGAATTTATGAAACCCTTAAGTAAACAATTAGCTTACCTAAACACTGTTAAGTAAGCTAATTATAAATTAAAACTAAATTGTTGTCCGACTAGGGCTCGAACCTAGACTCTACTGAACCAAAATCAGTTGTGTTGCCAGTTACACCATCAGACAATTTCTCAATTCTTCCGTTTTGAGGAGTGCAAATGTAAAATCTTTTTACAGATTGTAAAGCATTTTTAAAAAAAAATTTATTGATAAAAAGCAACTTAATAAAAACCAGCGTATAAAAAAATTAACGGCTGTGCAAATATTGTGGCTAAAGAATGTAATAATAATAGAACTTTTGTAGCTGTAATAATAATTACAATAAATTGAACAATATATTAACCATAGCGCTCATTTCGCCTTATTCAGGAAATAGATTTGCCACCTATTTAAATTACTATGCCGAAAATTTACTTAAAAAAGGTAAAAAGGTAATCGTAATTAGCCCCGAGTTTTCTGAAATAGCTGAATACGTAAAGCTAAAAGTTCCTCGATATTTAGATAATTTTACCGCTTTGCCACTTGATGAAAAAATATTTAGCGATAACCGCCCCAATTATTTTGAACTTTTAGGTCGTTGGAATGCTATTAATGGTAAAATTAAACAAGCAGAAAAAATCGTAAAAGCCGAAGTTGATTTTGCATTCTTCTCTCCTATCGATCCATTTATTCGTGAGTCGGTAAATCTTTTTTTGCTAGATTTAGTATTCAGCTACAAATGGAGTGGCATTTATTTTAACCCAAAACCATACAGACTAAAACAACTAAAATTAAATGTGGACCCTAAATTTTTGGAACCCGATTATTTGTTTAGATCAAAAAACTGCGTTGGCGTTTGTGTTTTAGACAGATTTATAACCGAGCCTTTAAAAAGCAGGGTTTATAAAAAAGTAGTTGTATTTCCTGAAATAAGTAATGTGAGTATTCAAAAAAAGGAATCGGATTATAGCAAACAAATTAAGGAAATGGCTAAAAGCCGTGTGGTAGTTGGCTTGCTTGGTGTAGAGCAAAACGAAGGGATTACGGCTTTAATTAGGTTAATAAAAAAAGTGGACACTGATAAATACTTTTTTGTATTTGCAGGTAAACTTGATTTTAAAATAATGGACGAAAAACAGCGCCAAGAGGTGGAACTGTTTATGAACGACCATGCGCCAAATATTCTTTTTATTTTACAACCATTAAGCGAAGAGGACATCAACCAAATTTATAAGGAAATTGATATTAGCTACTTATATTTCTACAACTATGTATCATCAAATAATTTACTGACCAAGGCAGCTTATTACCAAAAGCCCATTTTGGCCAATAAAGATTTTTGTGTTGGTGATACAGTAAAAAAATTTAAAATTGGTTTAAGTGTAAATGGCAAAATGGAAGAAAGTGTGAATGCGCTAGAATTTTTAAGGTTGGAAAGACTTGATTTTAATGTATTTGATAAAGAAGCATTTAGTGAATATTATGCTTTACAAAGCGATTCTTTTTTAACCAATGCCTTCGAGGAAATTATGTTCTTTTAGCACCACAACTGCTTCAAAACAAGGCTAACTGTTGCATTAATGCATAAAAAGGCTTAATTCGTAAAAAATTAATTTAAAAAATAGTGAATAGTTTTTGGGATTTATTTAAGCCGCAAGAGTTAATAGAGTTCGGAGGATTTGCCTTAGTGCTTGTCATTATATTTCTAGAAAATGGCGTTTTCTTTGGCTTCTTTCTTCCTGGCGATTCATTGTTATTTACTGCAGGATTGCTTTGCACCACTATATTAAAAATAACCCTAACTAAACTTATTATTGGTATTGCCTTAGCAGCAATTGCTGGCTATTATTTTGGTTATTGGTTTGGCTGGAAAACAGGCGATAACATTTATAAACGAAAAGAAAGCATTTTTTTCAAGAAAAAATACATTGAAACAGCACAAGAATTTTATAAAAAATACGGTGGAATAGCCTTAATTTTAGGTAGATTTTTGCCTATAGTAAGAACTTTTGCTCCCATCTTAGCGGGCATAGTTCGTGTTAATCATTTCATTTTCTTCATTTATACCATTATTGGTGCATTTTTATGGCCATTGATTGTTTGTGGGGCAGGTTTTTATGTTGGCCAAGTTTTTCCGCAAGCCATCGATTATTTAAACTATATCATAATCGGGTTTATAGTGGTAACAAGTATTCCTGTTATTAAATCGCTTACTAAAAAGAAAAAAATCGCTGATTAACGGATTGAGTGATTTAACGGATTTAATTCCTAAATATAATTAGATTTTATATGTTTATTATAAAAAGATTTCAAGTTCATTATGCAACAAGATTTAAAATATAAAGATATTACTGAAAAAATTATTGGCGCTTCTTTCGAAGTTCATAAATTTTTGGGAAACGGATTCCCAGAGGTAATTTATCAACGAGCTTTAGCATATGAATTAGATAAAGCAGGCTTGAACTTTAAAAAAGAAATTGAGCAACGAATTTTTTATAAAGATTTATCAGAACCAATTGGTACACGAAGAGCTGATTTTATTGTGGAAGATAAAGTTTTGATTGAAATGAAAGCTATTTCAGAAATTACAGATGCGCATTATGCACAGTCATTAAATTATTTAAAAATTTATAGATTAGAGGTAGGTTTACTAATAAATTTTGGTTCAAAAAGTTTAACTTTTAAACGACTGGCTTATACTTCAAAAACCTAAAATAAGAACCAATATTTTACCTCAAAAAATAAGAGTTAAATTAACTAGTTTTGCCAATAAAAAATCTAATCTGTGAAATCAATTAATCCCATAAATCTGTGATCGGTATACTTTTTATTGTTCCAACGCCCATTGGAAATTTGGAAGATATTACACTTCGAGCCCTTCGTATCTTAAAAGAAGTAGATTTAATAATTGCAGAAGATACTAGGCAAAGCATTAAATTATTGAACCACTACGACATAAAAAAGCCTTTGCAAAGCTACCACATGCACAATGAACACAAGGTTTTACAACATTATGTAAATGAATTATTAGACGGAAAAAATATAGCATTAATTAGCGATGCCGGCACTCCCGCCATTAGCGATCCTGGATTTTTATTGGTACGCGAAAGTTTAAAAAACAGCATCAAAGTTGATTGTTTACCTGGAGCTACTGCATTTGTGCCAGCTTTGGTAAAAAGTGGTTTACCTGCTGATAGTTTTTGTTTTGAAGGATTTTTGCCAGAAAAAAAAGGCCGACAAACCATGTTAAAGAAACTTTGTGAGGAAGAACGTACCATTATTTTGTATGAAAGTCCGCATAGAATTGTAAAAACCCTAAAACAGTTTATTGAATATTTTGGCGCAGAAAGGCAAATAAGCGTAAGCCGTGAGTTAACCAAAACTTTTGAGGAGACAGTTAATGGAACAATTGCGGAAGTGCTTAATCATTTTGAAAACAACACTGTAAAAGGTGAATTTGTATTAGTTATAGATGGTAAAAAATAATACATTAAGGTGGCTTTTATATGGCCTTGGGGCAGCCATAAGTTTTGGATTAGCTTGGGTACCTTTTAATATTACTCCTTTAATTTTTGTGAGTTTCTTTTTGCTTTTATTATTAGAGCAAGAAATGCGTTTACAAAAAATTCAAACTGGAATTTTTGTTTCCATCATAGTTCTTAGCAACTTATGTTTAAATTTATTCACCACTTATTGGATATGGAATGCTAGTCCTGGAGGTGGCTTATTTGCTTGGGTTTTCGATACTTTATTAATGACTATACCTTGGTGGATTTTTCATGTAGTTAATAAAAAGCAGCAACATGTAAACTATTGGTTTTTTATTGCTTTATGGATTGGAGTTGAACTATTACACACTCGGTGGCAATTTGCTTACCCTTGGTTAACCTTAGGAAATGTATTTTCAGCGTGGCCACAAATAATTCAATGGTATGAATATACTGGTGTATTTGGTGGTAGTTTATGGGTTCTTTTAGTTAGTGTAGCAAGTTTAAAACTTTACAATTTTAAAAAGGAATTTGGTTCCATTCCAACTAAGAAGATATTCAATCAATTGTTTATTTATGTTTTAGCACCACTGTTTTTATCGTTTTATATATTAAATGGACGCCATAACAATAATACAACCGCTGATAAATCAAGAAAAGCCGAAATTACCATTGTTCAACCAAACTTTGACCCTTATCAAAAATTTGAAAGCATAGCTCCATACCAGCAAATGCAACAAATTTTAAATTTAACAGCTTGCAAATTAAACCCAACTACACATTTAGCACTTATACCCGAAACAGCTATTACTGAAGATATAGACGAACGAAATTTTAACCAAAACAACTCAGTAAATTTAGTAGATACTTTTATTAATAACCATGCAGGATTGAGTATTTTAAGTGGTGCAAGTACCTTTAAGTTTTATTTCGATAAGAATGAAGTAACTCCAACAGCAAGGTTTTACCAAGATAATATTTACTACGATTATTACAACACCGCAGTTTTTAAAAACAGCCAATCAAGCTGGCAAGTTTACCATAAAAGTAAATTGGTTCCAGGGGTTGAAAACATGCCTTATGTAAATGTATTTAGTTTCCTTAAAAAATTTGTTATAAACCTTGGCGGTACCAGCGGTGGATTAGGAAAAGACAAAGAACCTAGCAACTTTACCGATATAAATAAAGTACAATATGCGCCTGTAATTTGCTATGAAAGTGTGTTTGGTGAATACGTAACAGATTATGTAAAAAAAGGTGCAAACGTTATTTGTATTATAACCAACGATGCGTGGTGGGGAAATACTGCTGGTTATAGGCAGCATTTTGAGTATGCCAAATTACGTGCAATTGAAAACAGAAGATATGTGGCAAGGTCTGCCAATACAGGCATTTCGGGCTTTATAGATGATGAAGGAAACACCATTAAAAAAACCAAATGGAACGAAGCTATAGCTATAAACGGAACTGTAAAAGTAAATGCTGAAATTACTTTTTATACTAAGTATGGTGATTACATTGCATATATGGCTGCATTTTATTTATTATTTAATTTGCCTGCACTTTTATTACGAAGAAAAAAGTAATGATACCTTTTGAGGAAATAGAAACCAATTACAAAAAATATCCAATAGAAATAATAACATAAAATTGGTATCATTTTCTTACTACAAAATTATACTTCTAATAATGATTTGTCTTTCCAAACATCTTCAAAATTATTTTTACCAATTAAGAATCTAAATCCCGGAGGTAAACCTGAAAATTAAATCACCACTACCCTACCAACTCTTCCCAATACTCCACAGCTCTGCGGGTATGCGGAATAACAATGGTTCCACCAACAATATTGGCTACTGCAAAAATTTCAAACATTTGTTCTGTAGTAACCCCTGCTTCATGGCATTTACCTAAATGGTATTTTATACAATCATCGCAACGCAAAACCATGCTAGCTACCAAGCCTAACATCTCTTTTACTTGGCTACTCAATGCACCATCGGCATAAGTATTGCTATCTAAGTTGAATAAACGTTTCAATACCAAGTTTTCCGAACCTAGTATTTTTTCATTCATTTTTTCGCGGTAAGTATTAAATTCTTCTACTTTATTCATATTATTTTGCGGCTGGCTTTCGGCTATTAGCTTCTAACTTTTTTAGTAATTTATAATTAAAATTTATATCAAACCTATCAGTTATTTTTCAAATAGGTTTCTAACTCTTCAGGCTTTTGAGTGCCAATTAGAATTCTTTCGCCATTTTTTAAAACCAACTGCAAACCCATATTTCCTGATATGTTATAAGCTTTACCATTTTTAAAACCGTATCTAAATCCCCAGCCACCATATTCTTTTATAGGCGAGTATTTTCTAACTTCAATAGAGGCCACTTCAGTCCAACTTATCAATTTACCTTTAAATTGAAAAGGGAACAATTGAAAATAAACACCTTCTTTATTTATTTTAGTATTTAGCCTTAAGGCTATTAAAATTAAATCTGCCAAAAAAGTAACCACCAAAGGAGATATTGAAGAAAAGGATGATGGCATTTGCACATAATTTATTGCGGCAAAAATGGTTACAGTTACCATTAATACTATTACCCAAGCTTGTTTCACTTTTTGAGTTTCGATAAATTCGTTCATATCATTTAATAATTAGCCACAATAATAATTGGGTTTTTATTAATAATCATAACTAACTTATTTGTATGAACATAAATTATTTATTAAAATTCTTTTATGTTACAAAATAAATTTTGAGGCAGAATAAAATAAAATAGTTTTTTTTACCATTTAAATTGCTATTTTGCAGTTCATAACAGAAAAGTGACAGCTAAAAAAATGAAAGAACTTAAAACATATTTAACAATACTTACGAGTTTAATACTGTTCACAATTACTTTTACTGTTAAAGCAGAAAAAACTGATAGCATAAATATTGATAAAAGAATAGATTCAATTTACAAAAACATGAATGATTCAGTTTTTGCTTTTACAACTGTTTTAGAAGCAATAAAACAATCTCAAGAAATTGGATACAAAGCAGGAGAAGTTTCTGCTATGCATTTGTTGGGCTATTTGTTTATTGAATATGGTCATTTAGATTCTGCAAAAAAATACTTATTACAATCCCATGACTATACTAAAAGTATAAATAATGATAAGGTTATTGCACAGAACTATAGGTTTTTAGCTATTTATTACGAATCAATAGATAATTTTGATAAAGCCTTAGATTTACTTTTTAGAAGTTTAATTATCAGGAAAAGGATAAAGGATGAAAAAGGCGAATACGCTACCTATATTAGTATTGGAGTTATATATCAACGTTTAAACCTAGACTCAAAAGCAATTATTTATTACAATAAAGCGTTAAAGTATTTTGAAAGGGTTCAAAATGAGGCGGCTATTACTTCTATTTATTCTAACTTAGGTGCTATTTATAACAGCATTGGTAAAATAGATTCAGCTATAATTTATCTAGAAAAAGTAATTGAATACAAGTATAAAATTGGCGATAAAATAAGTTTGGCAAAAGCTTATCATAATATTGGAGTTTCCTATTCCTATTTGGGAAAATTTAATAAAGCTATTAGTTATTTCAATAAAGCTATTGAATTAAAAGCTGGTAGTGAAACTAATTTTAGTAGTGCCAACGATTATAGCATGATAGGTAGTTGTTACTTAAAAATGAAAAACTTCGCTGAAGCAGAAAAATATTTATTAATTGGAGAGAAAAATCTTAAAGCAAACAATGGCCTATCCAATTTGATTGAAACTTATCAATTTTTGACAGCTTTATATGAAGAGAAAAAAGATTTTACAAAATCAGTTTATTATACTGCTAGTTTAAATAGATTAAAAGATTCGATGGAATTGGTTAGAAACAATAGCTATATATCTGAATTTGAAACCAAGTTTAAAACACTTGAAAAAGAACAAGAAAATGAACTTTTAAAGGCTCAAAACCAATTGCTTGAAAGTGAGTCGAAAAACAACACCTTATTGGCTATTTCATTATTGGTTGTGTTGTTTATAAGTATTTATCTAGCCTTTAATTTAAAATTAGTTAGGAAAACAAAAGATAAATTGATTAACAAAAACAAAATAATTGAGTTGAAGAATAATGAGGTGGCCTACCAAAATAAAAACTTAGCACAATTAATTGAAGAAAACCAATCGTTAATGGGGATTTTAGCGCACGATTTAAGATCGCCTTTTATTAAAATTAGTGGCCTTACTCATTTATTAGAAGAAGAGAAAGACGAAAATGAAAAAGCTATTTTTATTAATTATATTAATACTATTTGTAAGGATTCTCTTCAGTTAATTCAAGATACAATTGACATAAGCGAAATTTTTAATGACAAGCATACTGTATCCTCTGTTAAAATTGAAAAGTTTTTACCAAGCGATGTCATGAATAATTTGATGAGTAGTTTTAAAGTTATTGCCAAAGAAAAATTGATTGATATTGAGGTTATAAATGCAATTGAAAGATTAGAAATTACGAACTCAAAAGATTATTTAATTAGAATTTTGGACAATCTATTGAGTAATGCAATCAAATTTTCGCCAATTAAATCACAAGTCATATTTACTGCTACCATGTTAAACAATAATCTAGTATTTAGTATAAAAGATAGTGGTCCCGGATTTACCGAATTAGATAAACAGCAGTTGTTTATGCGTTTCAAAAAATTATCTGCAAGACCAACAGCCAACGAGGCTTCAAGTGGTTTAGGATTGTTTATTGTGAAACAATTAACCAATTTAATGCATGGCGATATTCAGGTAATAAGTGAGTTTGGAAAAGGAAGTGAATTTGTTTTAACTATACCTGTAAAATTACCAAATAATGCTTAAACCAATTTTTTTGCCACAGTACCAATAAAATCTTTTAAGTAATAAGGCTCAAAGTAAGCCACATCTTCAAAAGTATTTTGGTTAAAAGCTTCTTGTGCTAAATGGCTTAAATATCTTGCATTGCACCTTACAGAAATATCAAATTTTGCTTGCACACTTGTAATGGTATTTTGGCATTTGGCAGCGCCATTGCCAATAAATGTAATTTGGTTTTGACTTAACTGTTCTACAAATGATGCTTCATCTATTATCTTGGCTTGAGTTGGCAGCACTTCGTGCAACGTTTTGTTGAACAAAGCGCAATAAACTTCCATTCTGCGTGCATCAATCATTGGGCAAACCAAACCAGAATAACTTAGATTATTTTGCCAGAAACCATTTGCTAAACTTTGTAAAGTATTGATAGCAATTAAAGGGATTTTTAATGCATAACAATAACCTTTTGCAGCCGATACACCTACGCGTAAACCTGTATAACTTCCAGGTCCTTTACTCACGGCCACTGCCTGTAAATCCGAAAAATGCAAGTTGGATTGCTCAAGTGCTTTTGCCACTAAAATGTGCAGTTGAGATGCATGGTTATTACCTTGCGTATCTTCAACTAAGGATATGGTTTCGCCATTTTTAGCAATTGCTACCGAGCAAATTTCAGTAGCAGTTTCTATGCATAAAATATGGGTCATTTATTAATAATTTAATAGTTCGTTTAATTTATCAGCTACCTTATTAGCGTTTGGTAACATTTCTGCTTCTAAACCCATATTTAAAGGCACCGCAGGCAAGTTTTTTGAACCAATTGTCATTACTGGAGCATCTAATTTGGTAAAACATTGTTGCATAACACGCGCAGCTAAACTTTCAGCAAACGAATTTAATAACGGTTCTTCGGTTACAATTAAGCATTTGCCATGTTTAATAACACTTGCCATTATGGTTTCTTCGTCTAAAGGTTGAAGCGAACGTAAGTCAACTATTTCAACTCTGCCTGCAAATTGTTTGGCAGCTGTTAAACTCCAATAAACGCCCATACCCCAAGTTATAATGGTACAACTTTCGCCATTTTCAATGGCATCATCGCTGGCATGCAATACTATATTGGCTTTGCCAAATGGCAATACGTAATCTTCATCTGGCTCTATGCAACGAGCAAGTTCAGTTCCTGGATTTTTACTCCAATACAAACCTTTATGCTCTAGCATTATACAAGGATTGCCATCGTAATAAGCAGCTTTCATTAAGCCTTTCATATCGGCAGCATTACTAGGGTAAGCTATTTTTATTCCTTTTAAAGTAAGTAAAGTTGACTCAATACTTCCACTGTGGTAAGGGCCACCGCCTCCATAAGCACCAATTGGAATTCTGATTACGCAACTAACGGGAAATTTTCCCATAGTTAAGTAACTTGATTTAGTTATTTCGCAAACCAATTGATTTACACCGCTCCAAACATAATCGGCAAATTGAATTTCAACAATTGGTTTAACACCAACTGCACTCATTCCTACTGTGGAACCTACAATATATGCCTCTTGAATTGGAGTGTTAAATACACGGTCATCACCATATTTTCCTGCTAAAGTAGCTGCTTCACGAAAAACTCCGCCTAGTCTTGCTCCCACATCTTGTCCGTAAAAAATGGCTTCTTTATGCTTGCGCATAATTTCATCTACAGCATGTAAAGCTGCATCTACCATTACGCTTGGTTCTTTGCCTTCTGGAGTTCTGTTTCCAATTTCTTCTGTAGCTTGCGAAGGAGCAAAAACGTGATTTTCTAATGTGTCTAAGCTTGGTTCAGGTGCATTTACTGCATCGTTAAATTGTGAAGCAACATAAGTGTTTGCTTCAGTTGTTATAATCTCAAGTTCTTGTTCAGTAGCTATATTATTATTTAAAATATGGTATTTTAGTTTTTCAAAAGGATCGTTGGCAGTGTGCTTTGCCATGTCTTCCTCTGTTCTATACCATTCTTTTCTAACTCCCGATGTGTGATGACCTAATAATGGTACTTTGGCACAAATTAACAAGGGTGCTCTATGGATCCTTACATAGTTTAAACTTTCTTTTACAATATTATATGAAGCTAAAAAATCACTTCCATCAACTCTTCTGCGCTCTAAACCTGTAAAACCTGCGGCATAATCGAAAGCATCCATGGCACGCATTTCTTCACCACTAGCACTAATTCCCCAGTTATTATCTTGTACAAAAAATATAATAGGTAATTTTTTTAAAATGGCCATTTGTAATGCTTCCGCAATTTCGCCTTCGGTTACTGAACCATCGCCCAAACTACAAATTACCACAGGTTTTTCGTTTGGATTGTTTAATCCTTGACTTTCTTTATAAGCTACTCCATGCGCCATGCCTGTAGCAGGAATTGCTTGCATACCTGTAGCACTGCTTTGGTGCGGCATTACCGGAATACCTTCTCTGCGTAATGATGGATGAGAATAATAGGTTCTTCCTCCCGAAAATGGATCATCAGCTTTGGCCAATAATTGCAACATTAATTCGTATGGAGTTAAGCCCATTCCTAAAAGCATACTTTCATCTCTGTAGTATGGCGACACAAAATCGTAAGATTTTAATTGGAATGCTAATGCCAATTGCACTGCTTCATGGCCTTTACTTGTTGAGTGTACATACTTGGTAATGTTACGATTAGCATCGTAAATATCGGCCATAGCACGCGCAGTGCTCATTAGTTTAAAGGCTTTTAAAAATACTGAGTTTTCCATCCGTTTTAAGAAGCGCAAGATTAAAGGTTTAAATTAGTTTTAGCAATATGTTTTTGGAGTGATTGATTCAATTATTTTGCTTAAAAAATTATTGCAGATATAAATGTAAATTTATTACTTTCACAAACTATTATGTCAATCATAAAATTTTTTAAATAATTTTTTTAAATTATCCTCATGAAGCAAAAATTACTTCTAACACTTCTATTTGTTCTTTTTAATATTTTTGTTCAAAGTGAAACTGTCGACAGTATTTCTATAGATAAAAAAATATATGAAGTATATTCACGCAAAAATGATTCAATTTTTGCATTTTCTTCAATTGAAAAATTAATTAGTCAATCAAAATCAATAAATTATCAAGGAGGATTTGTTTCAGCCATTCAACTTAAAGGGTATTTATTTCTAAATTATGGCAAGTACAATCTCGCTCAAAAATACATTTTTGAGGCTTATGTGTTAACAAAAAATTTAAAAAACGATAGAGTGCTAGCACAAACTTATAGATTAATTGGCACCTATTACGAAAGAAAAGAAGAATATGAAAAGGCACTAGATTTCTTTTTTAAAAGTTTAAATTTAAGAATAAAACTTAATGATAACAAGGGAATTGCCGAATGTAATGCTTCAATTGGTATAATATTTCACTATACAGGACAAATTAAAAAAGCCATTCTTTATTATCAAAGGTCTTTAGCATTTTACTTAGTTGAAAAAAATGAAAACTCGATTGCAGACGTACAATCAAATATTGGTGCTGCATACAATAATTTAGGGCATTTAGATTCGGCTATTTATTATTTACAATCTGTTATTTTAATAAAAAATAGACTTAAAGATTATATTGGACAAGGGCAATCATACCATAATTTAGCTACAACATACGCTTTAAAGGGTGAATACAACAAAGCTTTGGAATATTATAACTTAGCTATAAAAAATACAGGTAGAGGAGCCGAAAATGATAACAACGGTAGTTCATATCAACTAGCGGGAGGTACTTTAATTAAACTTAAACGTTATGACGAAGCAAAAAAATACTTGACAATAAGTGAAAATATATTAAAACGAAATAACCTGTATGATGAATTAGCAGATAACTATATAAAGCAAGCAGAATTGTTTGAAAAATTGGGTGATTTCAAAACGTCTGTGTATTACAATTCACTTAAAAATAGCTTAATGGATTCGTTAGCACAAGTAAAAACTAAATTGTCTTTTGATGAAATTGAGGCCAAGTATAAAGCGGCAGAAAAACAGCAAGAATTGGAACTTTTGAAGTCTCAAAACAAGATTTTGGAACAACAATCAAAATATAATTCCTTCTTAGCAATTGGTGCTTTTTTATTACTTGTTACCTTAACAATTCTTTTATTTTATTTGAAGGAAGTCAAACAAACCAGAAAAGAATTAATTCAAAAAAATCAACTAATTGAGGCAAATAATAGGGAAGCTTTTTATCAAAATACAAACTTAGAAAATTTAATTGCCGAAAACCAAACTATTATGGGTGTATTGGCACATGACTTACGTTCCCCATTTAGTAAAATACTTGGTTTGGCAAATATTTTAGAAGACGAAGATGAAAAAGCAGAAGGTCTTGCTTATTTAAATTATATCAAAACCATTAGTAAAGATGCGCTACAACTAATTCAGGATACAGTTAATATTAGTCAAATCTATAATGAGGATGCTGAAAGTTTGCAAGCCAAAGTTCAACCAATTAATTCTACCCAAATAATCGAAGAAACGGCAGCAGGATTTATAGCAATAGCAAAAGAAAAATCTATCGATATTGTTGTAAATAATAATTCAGATAATCTTATTTTCTTAAGTTCAAAGGAGTATGTAAGAAGGATTCTAGATAATCTGATTAGCAATGCTATCAAATTTTCACCTGTAAACTCTAAAGTTATATTGAGTTGTTCTCAAATTAACAATAATGTAGTATTTAGTATCAAGGATAATGGGCCCGGCTTAACTGAAGCTGATCAAAAACAACTTTATATTCGATTTAAAAAATTATCGGCACGACCAACAGGAAATGAGGCTTCAAGCGGCTTAGGTTTATTTATTGTTAAACAACTAGCTGATTTATTGGGTGGAAATATTTCTGTAATTTCAGAAAAAGGAAAAGGTTGCGAATTTATTATTGAGTTTAAAATTAAAAATTAGAGCCTTCTATTTTTTTATTTCTTAATTTTTTTATGTTAGATAATAGTTTCTTTCCAACCAATCGTTTCTCAATACTAGATTTTGTAGGCTTTGAGGCTTTTCTATGTTTAACAACAACAAAACACTTATTTATAATTGAATAAATTTTTTTAAGGGCAATTATTTTATTCGCTAACTGACTTCTTTCCGTTTGTGCAATTACCTGTAAAATACCCACGTTATTCAATTTATTCGCCAATTTTTCCAATAAAATGGCTTTGTCAGACTCAGAAAGTTGCAATGAATTCTTTATATCAAAATCAATTTGAACTTTGGTAGCCACTTTATTTACGTGTTGTCCGCCTGCGCCACCACTCCTACTTGTTTTAAAAACAAACTCTGTATTTAAATATGGTGGTTGAAATTTCATCATAGATTATTTTTACTAATTTTATACTATTGTCAGACGCATAAATGGCTATTGCAGGGCTAGCGTCAGACAATTTAATTTCAATTGTTAAATATTTTTGATATTTTCTCATTATCAATTACTGAATACGATTCCTTTAAAAAATTTGATTCATCAAATCCTATTAAGTTTTTAGCTAACATTTGATTACATAAACTACCATTTCTGATTTTTATATAATCGTTGAAAGAGGAATATTTCCAATCTTCCATTTGTTTAACCAACCCGGCCTTAAGAGGATTTTGATGAATATATTGAAAACACATATAAGGATAATTCACTTCTTCGATTTTCAATAATTTTGCTTGGGTTTTTTGCCTGAATTGAGACCCAGTGCTTTTCTCTTGTTTATTTATTGCCAAGGAATATGAACTCAATAACATTCTTATTCCATTAGATAAATCGCTTAAGTTTAACGAACCAACTTTTCTAATTTTTGTTGATTGTGAATTGGTATTTACTAAAAAATGAAAATGATTTGGCATTAAACAATATACTAATAAATCAGAGTGAGGTAAAACAAATTTTCTATATAATTTTATGAAGTAAAGATAATTTTCATCTGAATGGAAGATTTTTTGTTTATTATTTCCTTGATTATAAATATGGTAAATATTGTCTATTTCAAATTGCATAAATATTATTTTATATTTTCAATCGCCTTCCCTTTCTGATACCAACATGCAATCGACTGACGGAAGTTCTGTAAATTATCCGTTTAATGCCTTCCATTTCTGATACCAACTCGCAATCGTTTGACAGAATTACTGTATATTATCCGTCTGACGCCTAGCTCCCCAAATGCCAACACACAATCGTCTGACGGAAGTTTATGCCCTGATTACTCCCGGTCTAAACTCCTTGGTAATAGGCGCATGATTAGCGGCTTCAATTCCCATACTTACCCATTTGCGTGTATCAACCGGATTAATAATGGCATCAATCCATAAACGAGCTGCTGCATAATAAGGAGAAGTTTGTTTGGTATATCTATCGGTTATGGTTTTAAGCAATTCTTCCTTTTTCTCATCGGTAATTACTTCACCTTTGGCTTTTAAGCTGGCTTCTTCTATTTGTAATAAAACTTTTGCGGCTTGTGCACCTCCCATAACTGCTATGTTAGCATTTGGCCAAGCAGCAATTAAACGTGGATCATAGGCTTTGCCACACATGGCATAATTTCCAGCACCATAACTATTTCCTGTAATAATGGTAAATTTAGGAACAACAGAATTTGCTTGTGCATTTACCAATTTTGCGCCATCTTTTATAATTCCGCCATGTTCACTGCGGCTGCCTACCATAAAACCGGTTACATCTTGCAAAAACAATAAAGGAATTTTCTTTTGGTTACAATTCATAATAAAGTGTGCTGCTTTATCGGCACTATCGCTATAAATTACCCCACCAATTTGCATTTCTACTGGATTATCGGCTGCACTTTGTTTAGGTTTTTTAGCTTTAACCACTTGGCGATTATTGGCTACAATTCCAACTGCCCAACCATCTATTCTGGCATAACCGCAAGTAATGGTTTTGCCATATAATTCTTTGTAAGCATCAAAACTACCTGCATCTACCAAGCGTTCTATAATTTCCATCACATCAAATGGTTTGGTAAAATTTGCTACTGCATCGTACACATTATCCATGCTTTTTGCTGGAGCAACAGGTGCAATGCGGTTAAATCCAGCTTTATCAAAATCGCCTATTTTGCTAATAATGCTTTTTATTCTATCCAAACAATCTGCGTCATTGGCAAATTTATAATCTGTTACGCCACTAATTTCGCAATGGGTAGAAGCACCACCTAATGTTTCATTGTCAACATCTTCGCCAATTGCTGCTTTAACCAAATAACTTCCTGCTAGGAAAATAGAACCAGTTTTATCTACAATCATAGCTTCATCGCTCATGATAGGTAAATAAGCGCCACCAGCAACACAACTTCCCATAACCGCAGCTATTTGGGTAATGCCCATGCTACTCATTACCGCATTGTTTCTGAAAATTCGTCCAAAATGTTCTTTATCAGGAAAAATTTCGTCTTGCATAGGCAAATAAACTCCAGCACTATCTACCAAATAAATAATAGGTAATTTATTTTCAATCGAAATTTCTTGCGCTCTTAAATTCTTTTTACCAGTAATTGGAAACCAAGCACCTGCTTTTACAGTAGCATCATTTGCTACCACAATGCATTGTTTACCGCTGATGTAACCCATAACTACAACTACACCACCACTAGGGCAACCGCCATGTTCAGCATACATATCTTGCCCCACAAACGCACCAATTTCTATTTGAGGTTTATCTTTATCTAATAAATACTCCACACGTTCGCGAGCAAGCATTTTGCCTTTTTCTTTTTGTTTGGCAGCTGCTTTTGCTCCTCCACCTAAATATACTTTAGCTAAATTTTCGTTTAATTGATTTACTAGTTCTTGCATTTTTTTAGTTGATTGTTGATGGTTGCTAGTTGTTAGAAATTATTCCTGTCAACAATTAATTGACAACTTACAACTACTGCCACAAAACTATTATAGTTAAAGGATTTTCAAAATATATTTTAGTTTAAAATGTAACTATTTTATCATTAGTAATCAGGGTGAAAAGGCAAACAAAAAGTTATTTTAAATAATGGTTTGCATAAAACATAAAAAAAGTTACTTTTGCGTTTGGGTGAGCCCTGTACGACCAGCTCCTTTTAATCCCCCAGGACAGGAATGTAGCAAGGGCGTAAAGTTGTAGCGGTGCGATGCAGTAAGCTTGCCCTTTTTATTAACCTTTATTCATAAACTCATATTTAGGATTGTGAGTTTGATGCCAATGATGAAATATTTTAGCTTTATTTCTTACTATCGTAAATTGGCTTTTGTGAAAACGTTCCCAAAGTTCAGTATCCTCATTTCCCCAATTAACATACGTTTCGTTTAATCCACCTATTAAATCCCAATCTTTTTTTAGGCAGGCAAGCATTCCTTTACTTCCGTAAAGTTCCCATTCGCCATTTGTATTCGATAAGGTTTTGGGTTTATTTTTATACAAAAAGAAAAATATTGGATACCAAACACGTTTGTAACTTACAAAAAAGTTACAATATGAAACGATATTGTTTGGTAATGACAAATCAGCATCACAAATAAAAATAATTTCTGTTTCACTTTGCTGTACTGCTTTGTTAAAGGTGTACGACCGACTAAAGTCAATATTTTCGCTATCAAAAACAAGTTTTCCATTCCAAAGTTTTCTAATTTCCAATTCAAGGTTTTCAATATCATTCGAGTTGCAATCAAAAACAGAAAGCGTTATTAAATCCTTATTTTTAGATTCATTGATACTTTGTAATAAATAGTTTAAATAATTATCACTGCGATTATAAATACCTGTACAAATTGTGATTGGCTTAAGTGTTTTAAATGGAAACAAATTATACCAAATGTAAACACCAATTCCTTTCAAGTCGCGATAAACACTATTGGAAGAAAAACCACGTTGAGGTGCTTTTAGCAAATAGTAAAACGGATACTTAATGCCATTAGGTATCAATTTTTTTATATGAAAAATCGTGCTACTCACTTTTTTATAATGGTTTTTATTTTACGCCAAATCCATTTTAAACTAATTCCATTCATATACATCCACTGAACTTGGAGTTTTTCCCTAAAAGCATCATTTATATTTTGACTCTTTGCCTTGGCATGGACCCGGTAGGCGGCCATGTGAATATTAATATAAAGGGAAGTACAGTTTTTTAAAATATGTAAAATTAATTCATAGTCAAAAGCGTAATGAAATTTAGTATCTAAAAAATAGTTTCGGTTTAATTGGCTTATATTAAAAAAACACGATGGTTGGTAAATATGAGGCAACATACCAATTTTTAAAACCTCTTTAAAATTTACTGGATTTCCAATTTTAGGTTTGATTTCATTGTCATTTTCATCAATGGTAGAACAATTTCCATGTACCATGGCGATTTCACTATTAATTTCAAAACAGGTTACAGCAGTTTGAACTGCATTAGGCATTAAAATATCATCAGAATTAATGAAGCAAACAATTTCACCCTTACATTTTTCAAATGCTTGATTTATTGCATCAGCCTGACCTAAATCTGCTTGGCATTGCCAATAAGTTATTTTTGAATCATACTTTTTTATAATATCTAAACTACCATCTGTAGAACCACCATCCATTACAAAATACTCTATATTATTGTACGTTTGGTTAATTACCGATAAAATAGTTTGTTCCAAAAATTGAGCTTGGTTATAACTTGGGGTAATAATGCTAACTAAAGGATTATTCATATTTAACAAATTGCGATTTTATTTATAAAAAATTATATAAAATGAATATTTTAATTAATCAAATCTAATAGCTTTAATTGGGCTTATTTTACTAACTGAATTAACAGGAACTAGCAACAAAATTAGGCAAATAACAAAACATGCTGCATTTACAAATATAAAATCATACGTATTAAAAAAAACAGGTACAGCACTAACATAATAATCTTTTTCCGACAGTTTAATTAAATGAAATTTTTGTTGAATAAACCCTAAGGTTAAAGCAATGACATTACCCAAGATCAAACCCCTTAGAATAATAAATGCTGCTAAATTTAGAAATATTTTTATGATATGTTTATTTTTCATTCCCAAAGCCTTTAACATACCTATCATATTACTGCGTTCTACAATTAAGATTAGTAATGCTGTAATCATATTAATAATGGAAACTGCAGCCATTAATATTAATATAATCGTTACATTCACATCAAGCATATTTAACCAATTAAATATTTCAGGATAAATTAAGTTAATAGGTGTTATTCCCATTGTGTATGGTGTAATGGTGGCTAATAAATCAACCGTGTTTTGTAACGAATCAAAATTATTTACAAAAACTTCGTACCCCGTAATGTATTCCGAAGGCCAATTGTTCAATTTTTGAATTTGTTTTATATCGACAATTATATACAAATCATCCATTTCTCCGAGATTTGTATCGTATATTCCGCATATTTTAAATTTTCTAACTCTCGGAGGATCTTGAATAAAATAAACAAAAATACCATCCCCCACTTTAAAACCAAGTTTATTGGCAAGTGAAGCCGAAAGCATTATTTCATTCGACATTTGATTTGAATCAAATTTAGGAATACTTCCCGAAACAATACTTTCTCTTAAAAAGTTAAAATCAAACTGATTATCAACACCTTTTAATACAATTCCTTGAAAATCATTTTCAGTTTTTATTATACCCGCCTTTATTGCATATTTTTGAAAATGTTTAAATCCATTTTTAGTATTTAAAAATTGTTCAACATCATTATTACTTTGAATGGGTGCACTTTGATATGATAAATTTAAATCTAGATTATTGATTACAATATCAGATTGAAAACTAGAAAGTTTTTGGCTTACCTGCTGCTTGTAACCACGAGAAATAGCAATAGCCAAAAGCATAACAGTAACACTGATGGCAACCGCCAATGTAGCGATACGAACTATTAGCTTGCTAAACGAAGTTTGTTTGCTTTGGCTTAACCGTTTTGATATAAAAAAACTTAATTGCAATTGAAATGAAAAATAGAATGTCCAAATATATACCAAATGAAGTTAGTTTTTTGCACAAACAGCTTTTAAAAACCAAGTTATTATTACCATTATTGCAACGTAACAATGGTTTCAACTGGTATAAACCAACTATTTGCCTTTTGTTGTTTTTACTTATAAATATTTCGGCCAATGCACAAATAATATTAGGTTCGGCTAGGCTAAACAGCTATTTGCCATTGCTAAAAAATAAAAAAGTAGGCTTGGTAGTAAACCAAAGTAGTTTGGTTAAAAACACCCACTTAATTGATACTTTAATTAGCCTGAAAGTAAATGTTACAACACTTTATTCACCTGAACATGGATTACGCGGTAATTACTCAGCTGGTGAAAAAATTAAAAGTGGGGTGGATGATAAAACTGGCTTACCCATTGTATCGCTTTACGGAAACAATAAAAAACCGACTGCTGCTCAGCTAAAAAACATAGACATTTTAGTATTTGATTTACAAGATGTAGGTGCAAGATTTTATACCTATATCAGTACTTTACATTATGTAATGGAAGCTTTGGCCGAAAACAAAAAAACTTTAATAGTTTTAGATAGACCAAACCCAAATGGAGATATTATTGATGGACCCATGTTAGATACCAATTTTAAATCGTTTGTTGGTATGCATCCAATACCAGTTTTACACGGCATGACCATGGGCGAATATGCTCAAATGATTAACGGGCAAGGTTGGTTAAAAAACAAAGTAAAATGTAACTTAAAAGTTATCAGTATGAGTAAGTATACGCACAAGAGTAAGTACATGCCTCCGATATTTCCATCTCCCAATTTAAGAACTTACAATGCCATCAGGCTTTACGCAAGTTTGTGTTTTTTTGAAGGAACCAATATTAGTTTAGGCCGAGGAACCGATAAACCTTTTGAATGCATAGGCTTTCCTAATAGCACCATTGGCACTTATCAGTTTACTCCAAAATCTATTCCTGGAGTGGCCGATAATCCTCCGCAAAAAGATAAGTTATGTAAAGGTTTTTTACTAAGCAATGAAGCCGAAAATATTAGTAAACTTAATTTAAAATGGTTGATTGATTTTTACCAAGCCAGCAACGAAACTGCCCATTTTTTTATTCCTTTTTTTGACAAATTAGCTGGCAGTAGTGAACTGAGAACTCAAATAATTAAAGGACTTTCGGCTGCTGAAATTGAAAAGAGCTGGCAACCAAACTTAGTTAAGTTTAAAGCTATGCGTACAAAATATATTTTATACAAAAACTAAAATTATTGCCAAATGAAAATATTAATTATCCGTTTTAGTTCCATTGGCGATATAGTGCTTACTACTCCAGTTATTAGGTGTTTAAAACAGCAACTGAATGCTGAAATACATTATTTAACCAAGCCTAATTTTGCTAGCATATTAAACACCAATCCATACATTGATAAACTGCATGTGTTAGATAAAAGTTTAATAGCTAAAGCCAAGGAATTGCAATCTGAAAAATATGATTATGTAATTGATTTACACAATAATTTAAGAACGCTTATTTTTAAAACTACGCTAGGTGTAACTGCTTATGCCTTCCCTAAATTAAACTTTGAAAAATGGCTTTTGGTTAATTTTAAAATAAACAAAATGCCCCATATTCATATAGTAGAAAGGTATTTTAAACCTGCGGAAGTATTAGGAATATTAAACGATGGCAAAGGATTAGATTATTTTTTACCAACTAATTTTAACTTTGATTATCCCATTGATTTATATAAACCTTACTTAGCATGGGCTATTGGTGCACAACATTTTACTAAACGTTTTCCCATTCATAAAATTATAAGCATTTGCAATAATCTGAACATGCCTATTTATTTATTAGGAGGAAAAGTAGATGAAGAAAATGGAAACCAAATAGCCAAACAAACACATAACCAAGTAGTAAATTTATGTGGTAAGTTAAGCCTGCATCAATCGGCTTATGTGGTAAAAAATTGCAGCCTTTTAATCACCAACGATACAGGCTTAATGCATATTGGTGCAGCTTATCAGAAACGCATTATTTCGCTTTGGGGTAACACCACTCCCCTACTTGGCATGAACCCTTATTATGGAAATAATGAAGTAAAACAAGCCTTGTTTGAAAACAATAATTTATCATGCAGACCATGCAGCAAAATTGGGCACCATAGTTGCCCTAAAAAACATTTTAAATGTATGGAAGATTTAGATATTCAATCCATTGAAAAAAAAATCCATCTCCTATGTTCAACACTTTAATTACTTTCATCTTCAACCCAACCTGTTATGGTGTTAGAAGAATGATAACTAGGTGAACCAAGCGCAATATTACTAATACCAGCTGCAGTATAACCTTCTTGTGAAAAACATTTCCAAGTATTTGGTGGAAAATGACTTAACGAGTTATTGGCATACATCATTAGTGCCGCTTTTTGACATCCGCTAAACCAACTTTCGTTCCATACCATGTTATAAGGTAAACCACAAATTTTTCTAAAATAATTCAATCTAACCAACGACCTATCCAAAGCCAATTTTGAAATAGTGCCCTCATTACAATTAGCACTATTACCTGTCCAAGCCAATTCGGCATCAGTAACTGCAGTAGTCAAATACATTTCTTTGTAATCTTTTACTGCTTGTTCTCTTCCTGTTAAATTTGTTGGTTGCTGTGAGGTATTATTACTAGTTTCTTCTTTTGAACAACCTATAGTTATAAGTATTGTTCCTACTAGCATTATGGCTAATTTACAAATTCTATTCATGCCGTAATTATATATTATAAAACAATAAAAAAACTTTGTAAAACAAAAAAGCCTTACATTTCTATAAGGCTTTTTTTGCTCCCCGGGCTGCCCCGAAAGCTTTCGGGGTCGAACCAGTTACTTGTATTTTTCTATAAGTTTGTCAGCAATTTCAGGATACTTTAAAAAGTTACGGATATAATTAGCTGATTTCATGTTTTTGATGTGCTTTTCGATTTGATATGCTTGTGTACTTGAATTGCAATTAATTACGAAGAATAATTCCCAAGGAATACCTTTAGCGGTAAAGGCATCTTCATATTTAATATCGTTATGTTCTTCTAATCTTTTTAAAAAATTATCAGACGAACCAATATAAAAACGATTAAGTTTCTTTGAAAAAAGTATGTACACGAAAAACATAAAAATAAAAAAAGCCAACCGAATAAACGATTGGCTTTTGCTCCCCTTATTGAAGAAAGTTGCAGCTATAATTCGTTAATTGAGTATGTTACTATAAGGAAATTAGGGGTTGAACTTCCTATTAATTTGCAGTAGGTAGTATTTTTATTTACTTATTCTCCTCAATAATTTTTTTCAATTCTTCTGGTATCTCCATGCTTTTAAGTGGTGGCACATTTGCTCCACCAGTATTTCCAACTGGAATTTCGCCAACAAAAGATTTTACACCACCTGCTAATAAGCGGGGAATTTGACCAATAATTTCCCTTACATCCTTTATTTTGATACCAAAGAGTAACATTTTCCAATGAACCAGCGTGTGATGATATGGATAAGGTTGGCCAAGAATATGAGCACGTTCAAGATGGTACCAGCTTGACCTGAAATCTTTCATTGAGAAATATTTATCCGCAATTTCTAATTCTTTTAAGAAAAAGGTGCTTAGCCTTTCAGGCATTGTTGTATGTATTTTCATATCTACCTATTGAGTATTTAAAAAGTTATTTCTGATTATTACCCAAAATTAAGATTCTCTTTAGCGACTATCTGCCATCGTTTTTGACGATGTTTATAAAACCTCTTAGCAAAAGAAGTAATAAATCCAGTCATTATTCCCGCATAAATAGTAATGGAATCTTCATAGTAGATTTTTCCATCATCCAACTTTCTTATTGTTATAAGGTGATTCCAAACTTTTACTCCACTATCCCATTCTTTGGTAGATAGCATATAATTGCTATCGTCTATTTTCTCTACAAAGAGGTAGTGAATTCCTCCGAAAGGAATGATTCCAAATACACGCGACTCGAATCCATATATTTGACCGACTTCCCATTGTTTTGGAAAACCACCATTAACCGATTTGAATTTTATCATACCCTTTGCTACAAACTCTAATAAGGCTGGGGTTTTTACATTCTCCCAAGCGGTATCAATCCCAATAGAAATCTCCGAATGGACTGTTAGTTTTTTTGCCCTCACCTTACTGCCATTATAATCAATGATGATAGGTTCTACTTTAGCAACTTGGTTTATTTTTTGAGCGTGTAAATTCATTTCCATCCCTAAAATTCCAAAAAAAAGAAGAAAATATTTCATAAATTAACTTAAAGTTTTCCGAAAGTGATTTTCCCTAAAATGAAAAAGGGTTACACTATCAAAGTATAACCCTTTTATCTTTTTATTTGCTCCCCTTACTGAGCTTGAACTAAGAAATGATAAAAACCTCACGCAAAACCTCACGCAAACCTCACGCAGAAATAACAAAGGACCCACGATTTAACGTAAGTCCTTGATTTACATGTAGCGAGACCGGGATTTGAACCCGGGACCTCAGGGTTATGAAGATTTTTTGAGAAAATGAAGACGTTGTTTTGTAAAGGGTTATGTTTTCACAAAACCGAAATCGACCGATTTGGACCGATTTGAGGGGGTGTTTTCCTCACGCAGAGGAAAAACACAAGTACCTACTAAAAATTGAACAAAATTGAATATTTAAAAACTGTAGATTTCCAAAGAGTTTTGTGTTATTTGATAGTCAAAAGTGTGAATTGCTGGTGTAGGATAGAACAAAAGCATGCAATATTTTAAATATACTACACTAATTGTTAATATTTTTTACTATTTAACAATAATATCAATAGCTTCAAAGATTAGACAAATAGAAAATAATAAATGGCAAAATATTTAACACTTTTAATAATATGCTTAGGAGCCATTACCTGCAAATTATTCGGACAAGAGTTGCCTTCTATCCAACTTGACAGGCCAGACCAAACTGAGTGTCCATTTATAACACCTAAAAATTATATTCAAATTGAAAACGGGTTTACACTTGAAAATAAAGATAAAAACCAAAAAACTTTTTATTATCCTTCCTCGTTATGGAAATTTGGAGTAAATGAAAAATTTGAACTTAGGCTAATTACAGGATTGATTTCAGAAAAAATAAATAGAACTACAACTACAGGTTTTTTACCTATTTCATTTGGGTTTAAAACTGCTCTTTTTGAAGAAAAAGGTCTTATTCCAAAAACTTCATTTATAGGACATATTACCTCGTCAAAATTTGGAAGTAAAGAGTTTCAGACAAAGTATATAAAACCATCTTTTAGATTTTTAATGCAACATTCATTGACGAATAAAATCACACTTGCTTATAATTTAGGTGCAGAATGGAATGGTGAAAATGCCAATCATAGTTATATCTATACACTAACAACAGGTTTTAGTTTTACAGAAAAAATTGGTTTTTATACAGAATTATACGGATTTATTCCAACCGAAAATAAAGCTGATCATAGATTTGACGGCGGTTTTACCTATTTAATTAACAATGATTTTATAATTGACATTTCAGGAGGTTTAGGACTAACAGAAAATGCCCAAAAGAACTATATCGCATTAGGGATTTCTTACAGATTTAAAACTACAAAATAAAAAATTTTGTATTGTATTGAATGGTGTTTGGTGCTCTTCAGTTATACACTTTATTCTATCAAATGATAACTCAAACCTTGATGTCATAGAGGTTTCAGAGTATTGTTTTATTTCTAAACCACTACATTTCGTTGGGCCAGTTTCAGAAAACGTTCCTAAAATCAAGACTCCATTAGTTTTGATTCCTTTTTCAGCAATAGAAACATATCTATTTATATTTTCATCTGTTGTTAGAAAATGAAAGGCTGCACGATCATGCCAAAAATCATATTGAACTGTAGGAACAAAATCAATTACGTCAGAAATAACCCAATGTACTTTTGTTGCTTTTTCTCCAAGCCTTTTTTTACTCTAGCTAATGCGTTTTC
>JBIIBC010000058.1:0-8280 GCA_044239605.1 Bacteroidia bacterium
GAGTAAGCAATGCTTTGATTTCATCTGCATTTAAAACACGGTTATACATTTTTATATCATCAATTGCTCCTTGAAAATAATAGTTTTTGCCATAACCGCCTCCATTACCAACCACAAATGGTTTATCAGTATTTGTAAACGGTTGACCACTATTTTTTAAATCAGTTCCCGTTTGTAAAATACCATTTACATACACTTTTAAAGTGGTTCCATCTGCTACATATACCAAATGTTGCCATTTGTTCAAATCAATTGCAGCAGAAGCGTTTAGTGGGTCAATTCCATACACTGTATTAGTACCATTTTCAACCCAATTGTCAAAGTTGAAATACTGTTTGTTTCTAAAATGATTATCTACAGAATATTCAAAACCACCATTAGCACTTCGTTTACTTAAAACAGCGCATGGTGAAGTTGTATCTTCTAATAAAATCCAGCAGCTAATGCTAAAAATTCCATTGACAAAGGAAGCATTTTCTAAATCACCAAAATCAATCTGTGCTGAATCCAAATGATTAAAATGAATAGCTTTATTAGCAATGTTTTTTCTATCTGGACAAAAAGTAGCTTTATTATTTAGCCCAGTTTGGTTATTAACCAACTCCAATGTATTGCTGTCGAAAGGAATATCAATAACTAAACCTGTCGATAAATTAATTACAGGAGTAATATCTACAATTCTATCTTTCCCACAAGCTAAAAGCATTGCAGTTAAGCCAAGATAAACAATTATTTTTTTCATTAGAATAGTCTAAACAAACAAGCGTGTATTTTTAGTATAAAAAAAAGCCAATTATTTATTGGCTTTAAATCTTTTATCGGGTGTACCGTCTTTTTTTAATTTTACTTCTGCTTTTTTGTTTTCCTTAAAACGTTTATCGGGAGTACCATCTTTTTTTAACTTTACTTCTTCTTTTTTAGCTTCCTCTTTTTTAGGCTTAGTTTGAGCAAATGTTGGAGTTGTAAATGCCACTAGCATGAGTAGTGCTAATACTTTCATTAAATTTTTCATTCTATTTTTTTTATTAATTGTTCACCTCAAAAATAACTTTAGTGACTATAAATGCAAATTATTTTTAGCTTTGGAGCATATATATGGAAAAATTTTATCTATCAGCCAAAAAAAGCAGCGATGTAAGGGCAAAAAAACACTTAGGGCAGCACTTTTTGAATGATGAAAGTATTGCATTTAATATTGTTAAAGCCTTTGCAGACCAATGCCAAACACCAGATGTGTTAGAAGTAGGACCTGGGATGGGTGTTTTAACAAAATATTTATTACAAAACACCAACTTTAAAACCTGGGCTATTGATTTAGATAAAGAGTCGATTGCGTATTTGCAAACACATTATCCTCAATTAGAAAATAGGCTGTTAGAAGCAGATTTTCTAGCACTTAATTTTGATAATTATTTTAAAGACGAATTTAGTTTAGTAGGGAATTTTCCTTACAATATATCGAGTCAAATTGTTTTTACTTTAATTGATAAACGTCACAAAATTCCGCTTATGGTGGGTATGTTTCAAAAAGAAGTAGCAGAGCGCCTTGGCGCAAAACCACGTACTAAAGATTATGGTATTTTAAGTGTGATAACACAAGCTTATTTTGATGTAGAATATCTATTCACTGTTAATGAAACTGTATTTATTCCACCACCCAAAGTTAAATCGGGAGTGGTAAGACTAATGCGCAAAAATACGGAGCTGGGCTGCGATCCTAAAAAGTTTAAACAAGTAGTAAAATTAGCATTTAACCAACGCAGAAAAAAATTAAGCAACGCCATTAATTCGTTGGTGCAAGATAAAAGTTTAATAACCGAATTTGCCGATAAAAGAGCTGAAGAATTATCAGTTCAAGATTTTGTAAGGCTTACCATTATTTTGCTAGGGGAATAAAGGATCTAACACGTTTAGCACTATTGGCACTCGCTAGCTTCTAGCTAGTGAGTTTATTATTCAGCCTTTGGCTTATTGTTGTTTATTTTTTGCATTTTCTTCAATTCCGCTGGTTTGAATTTGCAATTCAAAACATTTAATACAAGGATTTGCAATCCGACTTTTAAAAAGGTATTTCCTTTAAATTCATAATTGTTTTCGCATTATAAATGCTCTTAATACAAGTATAGTTTGCAAAACCTCACAAGTAGGCTAACAGGAATTTTATAATTACATTAAATTTAACAAAGTGAATTTGAATTACGCTAAACTCACCTTGTTAAAGTGCTATCCATTTTTCAATAATAACCTTTAAATTTAGTTCACATTTTTCAATATCTTCCATGCTGTTAAATGTTACTAATGCTCTGTGATTATCTCTCCATGTTAAAATACCAAAATCATCATTAAGTATTTTTTCTGTTGGCTCATTTATAACCTTTGCCCCAGTATGAAATACCAGCTGTATTTGTTTTGGAGGATTAATTCTCATTGTTATTCTATCGTTTCCTTTAATACCATAATTTGGGCCATTCCATTTAATATTTTCTGTCAGATTATTACTTACCGACAAAATGCAATTCCTTAAATACTCAATTTCTTTTCTAAATGGATGGTTTTGTTTATCTAAAAAGGCCGTAACCTCATTATCTAGTTTGATTATTTTCTTTCCCATTTTTTGAATTTTTACAATTATTTAAACAATAATCCATTTTGCCAAAGTGAGCAAAAATCCATGGTGATGGCTACCGAAAAATGGATGGCTACACCCAACCAAATGCTGTTGCTTTTTAAACTCAGTACGCCAAGTACCAATCCTGCAATAATTGCGGCTAAGGTTTCAGGTAATGGTTTTCCAAAATGAATCATACAATATGGAATAGTCATTACTAAAATGCTATAAAAGCCAAAACGCTTTTTATTGCCATGCACCATAAACCCTCGAAAGAAAAACTCAACTGCAAAAAACTGAATTAAATAAAGCAATTCCCAAGCTAAAAACCGTGGATACAATCCTTCGCCAGCTTGCAATTTGTAAAAAGGATATTTATGCTGAAAACTTTCAGTAAATGAAGCTGTAAACACCAAAGGCATCATAATAGCAATCATTAAAAGGTAAATTTTGTAATCTTTTAAAGCGCCTTTTATTCCTAAACCATAGTTCGAAAATTTATCTTTAAAAACAAATTTGATAATTGCCAAAGGCACCAAGCCATAAAACAAAACTATTACGCCAACCCAACAAGCCAAGGCATATAATTTATCGTTCACTATATTGGCATAGGCATCGGCTATTTTATGTAAACCTACTTGGTGTAAAAAATCAAAAGTAAAGTTAGCTTGACCAAAATACTCATCTAAACTGATACAAACTGCCGAAGTTATACAAACTATAAAAGCTTGCAATTTTATGTTTTCTATTTTGTTGTTTTCAGTATCGTGGTAAACTTTACTTACCAAATTTTTTATCATTTACTAAAGCTATTATGTAGTAAAAATTAAATAAAAATACACTGCAGGAACAGCTAAAAATAAGCCGTCAAATCTATCTAGAACACCACCATGTCCAGGTAGTAAGTTTCCTGAATCTTTTACATCAATATTGCGTTTTAAAAGTGATTCAGTTAAATCGCCAAAGGTGCCAAATATCAAAGTTAAAATACCGAAAATAATCCATTCATGTAGTTCTAGTATATCAAAATAATCGAATTGGGTAAAAACAAATGCTACTAAAATTACAAATAAAGCTGCACCCATGCTGCCTTCCCAAGTCTTTTTAGGGCTAATGCGTTCAAATAATTTACGTTTTCCAAGTTTTCGGCCAACAAGGTATGCACCAGTATCGCAAGTCCAAAGCATAATGAAGAAACCTATTGGCAAAGCCCCATCGTAAGTTAAACTATTAAAACGACCAAAATCGGCCAACATGCTTAATGGAAAGCAGATATAAATAATACCTAAAACTTGATAAGCCAAGGTATCAAACTCACGTTTAGTTTTTTCAAAAAGTTTAATAATTATCATTAACAAAAACACCGGAATTAAATGGTAAAACCAACTAAAATCCCAATCATTTCTAATAATTAAGGCAAACATAATATTTATAATACTTCCAGCTATTACACCTAAATATTGCTCAATCCAGTTTTTATCGGGCAGCATCAATTGGTAAAATTCGCGCAAGCACAAAAAATTTATTGCAAATAGCAAAATATAAAAAGCCCATTCGTTCATTACTGTGCAAAGCACAATGGCTAATACAAAAAAGAAACCCGTAATGGCTCTTTGCCAAAAATTACTCATGATATAGTTTTACGTTAAATTTTATTTTTTTCAATTAAATGCATAGCAGTAATTGCATCTTCTTGGTGGCAATATATTTCAATTTTTCCAAAAGCGCCTGCATAGCTGCTATCGGTTTTGTTAATTTCTGATGCCTCAATGCTATTTTCAGCCAAAAATGTAATGATGTTTTGTGAAGTGAAAATATCTTTTACCTCTGTAACTTTTACCCAATCAATCATTTGTATGTTTTATAAATATTTGGTTAAACCTTAATTTGCTCATTGCAAATAAAACAATTACCACTCCAAAAGCCGCTATTGTTGTTAAATAAATTGGAAAATTATAATCATCTTTAAAATATTCAATTTCAGGATGTTTTTCGGAAATATAAAATGCCAAAATGGTTATGGTATTATTTAAAAAGTGACCTAACACTGTTACCCAAATATTGCCACAGTAAGCAAAAGCATAACCTAATACCACACCAAACATAAATCGTGGTAAAAAGCCAAAATAATCGCCATGAATAGCGCTGAAAATTATGGCGGTAAAGAATACTGAAACATGTAAATTATAAAAACACATGCGCACAAAATTTTGTAAACAACCTCTAAAAAATATTTCCTCGGCAATGGCAGGAATTACAGCTACAATAAAAATATTCAATACCAATTGACCTATTCCATTGGCTCTAACAAAAGCTTCAGATTGGAGTTTGCTAAAAGCTTCGTCACCGCGTAAGTAAGTTTCAAACTCTTTTAAACTATCTGGCAAATGTAAATTTTGGTTAAGTTCCAAAAGCCAAGAGGAAACAGGAATAGCCGAAATAATTAATATGATTATAAACAAATAATTATAAATACGGGTATTATGTTTTAAGTGTAAAAAATGAACTGGATTTTGATTAATTGACCTGCTAAATAAAATAGCTGGAACTATAAAAATAGCAATTGAAATAATTCCCTGATTCAGCTTTAAGGCCAAAACCCCTTGTGGATATTCACTAGGGTGATTAATGATATCAAAAAATGAACTTTGTAAATCAATGCCAAAAAATGTTTTGGTAATTCCAATTGCTAATACCCCCCCAACTATATAAAAGGTAATAATCATACCAATCAGTATGAGCAAGTGCCATAAAAAGAACACAATTGGGTTGGATGCAAATGAGGGTATCTTAAACATTTTGTTATTTTTGTGAGCGCAATATAATTTTAAAATAAATAATTGGTTAAAATAGGTAATATAGAATTAGGCGATTTTCCACTTTTGCTTGCCCCAATGGAAGATGTAAGTGACCCTCCTTTTAGAGCTGTGTGCAAAGATAACGGTGCAGACCTGATGTACACAGAGTTTATTTCATCAGAAGGATTAATAAGAGATGCTATTAAAAGCAGAAAAAAACTCGATATTTTTGATTATGAAAGACCAATAGGCATTCAAATATTTGGTGGCGATGAAGATGCAATGGCTATGGCTACCCAAATTGTAGATACTGTAAATCCTGATTTAGTGGATATTAACTTTGGTTGTCCTGTAAAAAAAGTGGTTTGTAAAGGAGCCGGAGCAGGTGTTTTAAAAGATATTGAACTCATGGTTCGTTTAACTGAAGCAGTTGTAAAATCTACCAAATTGCCAGTTACAGTAAAAACTCGCTTAGGTTGGGACGAAAACTCAAAAAATGTAGAAGATGTAGCCAAACGTTTGCAAGATGTAGGCATTGCCGCATTGAGTATTCATGGTAGAACGCGCGCTCAAATGTATAAAGGCGAAGCCGATTGGACTTTGATTGGAAAAATTAAAAATAACCCCAATATTAAAATTCCAATTTTTGGTAATGGCGATATTGATAGCCCAGAAAAAGCAGTTGAATATAAAAACCGCTATGGTGTTGATGGTGTTATGATTGGCCGAGCTGCCATTGGTTATCCTTGGATTTTTAATGAAATAAAACATTACATGGCCACAGGTCAATTATTGCCAGTACCTACAATTGCTCAGAGAGTAGAAGTTTGCCGCAAACATTTAAATAAGAGTGTAGAATGGAAAGGCCAAGGCTTAGGAGTTTTAGAAATGCGCAGGCATTATACTTCGTATTTTAAAGGCTTAAATCATTTTAAAGAATTTAGAACCAAATTGGTTACTTTAAATAAACTAGAAGAGGTTTTAGCAGTAATAAGCCAAGTAGAAGAGCATTACAGCAATGAAGTTGCTTTAGTTAATATTTAATAATCAGTTGTTTTTAAATTAGGTTAATTTAAACAGCTTAAACCTCAAAAAAAATAAACATATTTGCTTTTTATTGATACGAAATGAAAGGATACTGGAAATTTATAAAATTTACTTTTAAATACAAATATTATGCTTTAATGAATATTCTGTGTAATATTTTATCAAGCATTTTCGGTTTATTTTCTATTGCCACCATAATGCCTATATTGGAGGTGTTATTTAGTACGCAACAGGGCCCTAAAACCATTCGAACGGTTAAGGTTGGATTTAGCTTTAATAAATACTTTGATTTATTAAAAGATAATATTTGGGAATACAAAAACTTATATGGTTCAGAAAGGGTTTTGCTTTTTATATGTGTGTTTGTAGTATTGATGATAACGTTAAAAAACTTGTTTCGATATTTGGCATTGTTTTTTATGGTTCCAATGCGAAACTACATTGTTAGTGATTACAGAGTTGCGGCATATAATAGAATTTTGGTTTTGCCATTATCTTATTTTAGCAATGAAAAAAAAGGTGACTTATTAAGCAGAATGACAAGCGATATGCATCAAATAGAGGCTGCAGTTATGAGTTCATTAGAAGCCTTTACCAAGGAGCCTATAGCCATTATTATTTCGTTAGTATCTCTTATTTGGATTAGTCCACTCTTAACCTTTATTGTTTTCTGTACCTTACCAATTAGTGCCCTTTTTACTGCATTAATTGGAAAACTATTAAAACGACAAACTGGAAGAAGTCAGGCTAAATTTGGTGAAGTTGTTTCGTTAGTAGAAGAAACTTTAATGGGAGTTAGGGTAATCAAGGCCTTCAACGCACAAGATTTTTTGTTTAAACGATTCAATTTACAAAATAAGCTATACACCAATTTGAATATTAAAGCAAATAGAACTAGCGATGGTTCATCACCCATTAGTGAAACCATTAGCGTTTCGGTATTTGCTATTATATTATGGATTGGGGGAGGAATGGTTTTGGATAATGATGGTAGCTTAACAGCTTCTGTTTTTATTGGGTATTTGGCAGTATTCTCACAATTACTTTCTCCTGCAAAAGCATTTAGTACGGCCTATAATTCTATGAACAAAGGTTTGGCATCTATTGAACGAGTAGAGGAAATAATTAATAGCCATGAAGTAATTATAGAAAAGCCAAAAGCCATCTCTGTTTCAAATTTTAAAGAAGCCATTGAATTTAAGAACGTAAGTTTTAGATATGAGGATGAACTGGTAATTAAGAACCTGAATTTAAAAATCAATAAAGGACAAACAATCGCATTAGTTGGTCCCTCTGGAAGTGGAAAATCAACCCTTACAGATTTAATACCGAGGTTTTACGACCCTGTGGAAGGTTCTATTACCATTGATGGAATAGATATAAGAGATTACAAAATTCTTGAATTGCGTGCTTTAATGGGTATTGTAACCCAAGAAAGTATTTTATTTAACGATAGCATTGCAAACAATATTGGTTTTGCAAAACAAAACATCACTAAGGAACAAATTGAAAATGCGGCTAAAATTGCAAATGCACATCAATTTATAACTGAAACTGAAAATAGTTATGAAACAAATATTGGTGATAGAGGAAATAAATTAAGCGGTGGTCAAAAGCAGAGGCTTAGTATAGCTAGAGCGGTTAATACCAACCCAGATATTTTAATTTTAGACGAAGCCACTTCCGCTTTAGATACTGCTAGTGAGCGCTTAGTGCAAGATGCATTAAGTAATATCATGTTAAATAGAACCACTATCATTGTTGCACACAGATTAAGTACTATTAAAAATGCCGATTTAATTGTAGTGCTTGAAAAAGGAAAAATAG
>JBIIBC010000059.1:0-8149 GCA_044239605.1 Bacteroidia bacterium
AGGAGTTTCTAAATTCCCATAAGCCACAAAATCGTTATAAAAACCAGTATAACTTCCTTTAAACTTTAATAAACCAAAACGTTCTAATTCGGCAGGTAATAACATTCCCGCCAACTTATCCAATTCTTTTTTAGTTGAAGTTGCATAATCGGCTTTAATTTCAAAAAACGTTTGGTCAATATCTGGCAAACCACTTAGACTGGCACTGCCATTAAATTCGGTATTATTAGCATATCGTAAATGAGCATTTTTCATGCTTAAATTATCAATAGTACCTTTAATTTTAGCAGTTATGGTTGCGTCATAATCATATTGATTTAAAAGTGGAGCAAAAAAAGCAATATCGGAAACGTGCACGTAACTTTGTTTTAAATTGGCTTCTAGCTTAACATTACTTATAAAATTATTTGCCAAGCTATCGTAATTAGCATAACGCATACAAGCATAGTCCTTTATTTTACTTTTGTTTAGTTGTAAGTCAAGGTTAGCAAACTCCATGGTTGTAGGCGAAATGATAGTTTTGCAAGCCATCTTTTTTATTTGCAAGCCACTTTTTTCCATTCCACTTAAGTTATTCATAAAAAAATGAAGCGAGTCTTCAATAATTTTAAAATGCGAAGCTTTGATGTCAATATTGTAAAAATCTTCATCAAAAGGATTAAACCCTGCCTGATCCCATTTAGCGGTATAATCAATCATTTTAAACCTACAGTTTTTTCCATTTACCTCATCAAAAATAAGTTTGAATTTTTGAGCATTGGGGTCTGGTGGCATGGTATCATTTGGATCTAAAATATTGAATAACACATCAATATTAAATGTTTTATCAGGATAGGTAATTATTTTACACATTCCTCCATTAATATTTACTTTTGAAAGCGTAAATTTGGAGGAGTCAAGTTCAATACCTCCTAAATCGAATTGTAAATTTTCAACAAAAAACAATGTGTCTTTTTTTTGATCGCCCCAATAAATATTATCCAAACTAAAAGTTGTCCAACCATCATAGTTAAATCTACCAATAGAAATTTCGCATTTAAATGCTTTACTTAAATAGTTATCAGCTTTTTGGATTATAAAATTTTGAAAAGTTCCACTATTAAATATAAGGTAGCCCAATAGCAATAGGGAAAAGAAAATTCCTATAATTGTATACGATATTTTAATTAATAGCTTTTTCAATGTAGTTTTGCCAAATATATAATAATTTATTCTGATTGGAATAAATTACACTTGTAAATTTTGAACCATAAAATGTCGTTAACCAATATAACTATACTTGCCATCGAGTCAAGCTGCGATGATACTGCTGTTTCCATTATAAAAAATGGTAAAATATTGAGTAATGTGGTTGCAGGGCAAAAGGTGCATGAACAATATGGTGGTGTGGTTCCTGAATTGGCCAGCAGGGCTCATCAAGCCAATATAGTTCCGGTTTTAGAGGTATCTTTAAAACAAGCAAATATTCAACTGTCAGACTTGCACGCCATAGCCTTCACCCAAAATCCGGGTTTGATTGGCTCTTTGATGGTTGGTTGTAGTTTTGCAAAATCGTTAGCACAAACGTTAAATATTCCGCTTATAGCTGTTAACCACATGCAGGCCCATGTTTTAGCTCATTTTATTGATGAACCCAAACCTGCCTTTCCTTTTTTATGCTTAACCGTAAGTGGCGGACATACACAAATAGCTATTTTTAAAAATTATTTCGAAAGTGAAATTATTGGAAAAACCATTGATGATGCGGCAGGCGAAGCTTTTGATAAAGCTGCGAAAATGTTGAGTTTACCTTATCCTGGTGGGCCATTAATTGATAAATATGCCCAACAAGGAAATGTGGTTTATGAATTTGCTAAACCCAATATTCCTGAACTTGACTACAGTTTTAGCGGTTTAAAAACTTCGTTTTTATATTTCTTAAAAAATGAAATGGCTAAAAACGAAAATTTTATTAAGGAGAATAGAGATGATTTATGTGCTTCCATTCAACATAGTATAGTTACTCATTTAATGAAAAAAATAGTTTTAGCTAGTAAACAAACGGGAATAAAAAATATTGCTTTAGCAGGTGGGGTCTCGGCTAATAGTGGCTTACGAAAAGCGATTGAAGAAGCTGGGAAAAAATACAATTGGCAAACCTTCATTCCAGCGTTTGAATACTGTACCGATAATGCTGCTATGATTGCTATGACAGCGCATTACAAATACTTAAATAATGATTTTGTTGATTTGGAAGTGGCACCAAGCGCGAGGTAATTTAAATTTATTATATTACATTTAGTTTATTTGTTGAAATATTTTTTTTCTAGTTATTTGTTTTATTCAATTCAATTTTTATTTTGCAAATTCATTTATAAAAAAGAATATGAAAAAAATCTTAACTATTTTTAGTGTTTTAGCAGTAATGGTTATTGCTGGCACAACTTCAGTAAAAGCTGAAAATTACGTAATTAACGACAATGCTGTAGAGGCTGTTTTTGCTTCTTGCGATGCTGCCCCAGTTACATTAGATTATGTAAATTCAATTTTACCTAATGTTCCAACTGAACAAGCTAAAGTTACAGGTGGTGCCAATGCTTGGGTTGCATTTGCTTTATGTACCATAATTGGTCAATTAGGTATTCACCGTTTTTACTTAGGTACAGCTACTTTAACTGGTATTGGTTACATTTTAACATGTGGTGGAATTTTTGGAATTGTTCCTTTTGTTGATTGGGTTGTTTTATTAGTAGGAGCAATTAAAAACGACATTGGAAAATACGAGGATAATACTAAATTCTTTATGTGGTAGTTTTAATTAACTACAAAATAAAAAAGCCCAATCAAATTTATTGATTGGGCTTTTTTATGGTTCTAAAATTTCAATAATTTTTTTATTTAAATCACTGTTAATCTGATTAATCTTCATTGTATTATATTTCCCAACGTTATTTATGGCATAAGCAATACCACCTGAATAAAAAACATACGAAATAAAGAAACCTGTAAAAACTCCTGTTACATAATAACCATGATAAAAGTTGTAAGCTCCCCAAGTTAAACCCGATAAAATTAAACCTGCATTTATAATTCCATGCGTAGTTTTTCCAACATAAACATGGCCAGTTCCTGGTAAAAAGGTTTGTAATGTTTGGGCAGTTTTTACTTTTTTTAATTTCAAGCTTAATGCTTGTTTATACCATTCATTTATTATGTTACTATCACTTTTATTTTTTAACTCAGAAATTAGTAGAACTTTACTTTCCCCCCATCTTTGTAAATTGTTTAAATTAAGTATTTCTAGTAAAGTTAGTTTATTATGAAAAGTAGTATCACTAATGAAGTATTTGGTTTTATTTAAATTTAATTCAACTTCATTGTAATTATTGGTTAAATAATTCAATATGGCTTGCTCATAGTAAAGTCTAAATTTACTTGAATCTGATAAATCGTTTTCATTAATTCTATTCAATGTTTGTATGGCTTTACCATATTTTTTTTGCTCCTTTAGATAAATAGCTTTTTTGAAAAAAAGTATATTTAAACTGTCTAAGTTATTTATGTTCTTAAAAATTTTTTGCTCATATGCTAGTTCAGTTTGTAAATTGTTTAAATTATTGCTTTGTGCATTAATTAAAATAGCTGCGCAACATAACATTACACTGAAGCAGTACTTCATTTTTCCTTTCAAAATCAACCTCCTTTCTACTTAATTTTACATCATGATAACTTGTTAAAATATTTCCAATATAAAATAAGGATGTTATAGATGCGAATGTTATAAATCTACCAGAGTTTACTCCTGAATTTTGTAAACTTTCATTAAGTATAAAGACCAAAGGTACATGTGTAAAAAACGTACTAAGGCCATCAAAACCTTTACCTGCATATACTTTTCCTAAACCAGGAATAATTGCCGAAAACATTCCTGCCACAAAACTACTTTTCATTTTTTGACTTCTTTTATAACTCCATTTGTTTAAAGTAGTTTGTAATGAGTTATAAATATACAATGAATCATTTATTTGTACAATTAAAGAATCATAACTTGAATAGTTTTTATGAATAATTGCATTTGAAGCAAGTAATAATATTTTTATTTTTTTAATCACGGAATCGCTATTTGAAACAGTATTTAAATTTTCAGAAATAGTTATTTCGGGCTGGTTTGTATAGCCTAAAGCTATAGTTTGAACCAATTTAGCGTGAGTAAAAGTTGGGGATGAATTACTTATTTTTTGTAAATAAAAAACTGATGAGTCGAATTGTTTTTTTTCATAAAATTGAATTCCCTTTAAATAAAGAATGCTATCTTTTTGTATTAGGTTATTTATAGGTAATGAGTTATTTAAATATAAGAGAGCTAAATCCTGTTCCTTTTGATTGATTAAATTTTTATAAAAAGTATAATCAAATTGGCTTTGGGCTTTGGAATAAAAACCAACAATAAATAACAAGAATAATATTTTGAATCTAATGTTCATCAGTGTTTACAACTATATTCTTCTGGATTGTCAGGAAACTTAAATTGAGAATTTAAATTTTTAATATTCAATCCTAAGGCTGTTATTCTATTGCATCTTTGAACCCTATCGGCTGACAAAAAAATGCCTTTAACAAGTCCATGTTTTTTTATGCATTGTTTTGAAAATTCGCTGCATGAAGGTGAATAAATGCAACCAGCATTTACTTGACTTGAAAGCACATTTTGATAAAAAAACATAAGCCCCGAAAATGTTAAATTTATAGGGTTATATGCTTGCCATTTATTCTTACTTAAATTGGTATATTTTCTGATATTTTTTTTATTTGTTATACTTTCGTTTTTTTGTTTCAATAATAACAAATCAGAACCAGCTATTTGTCCCAAAACAGAAGTTTTTGTAAAAATTATCAAGCATATAAGTAGTAAAAATCTCATTTTTTCTCAATTTTTATCAATTTTGCATTTGATGGAATAACAAAATCAAGGTATGAATTACTTACATTTCCATTCACTTTAACATTTGAAAAAACTGTTTTTTCTACTGTCGAATCGCCATTTTCAAAATAATTAATGTGAGTAATTGCCAAAGGAAAATTAATATTGAACACTTTTGAATAATTGTAATAATAACTACGTTTAATAACTTGATTTTTATTGTTTATGAACTTAGTAAAAACTGGTTTTCCTTGTTGGTAAACTAATTCAACTGAACTAAAAAGTTTCATGTAATTAGTGGAAGGCATCCAAGTTGTAACCATGTATCCATTTTCAAACTTTGTACCTTTTAAAGTAAAACCCAAACTACGAAGCCCCAACTCATTATTTTTATCTTTTAAAAAATAGTATAAAGTTGATGTTTCTGTGCTTTGCATATAATTAAAATCTTTATAAACAGAATTTTCTGATGGATTATAAATACTTAAATCACCTTTAGTGTTATTTATTATAATAGTTTCAATTGGTGATAAAACATGGGTAACCATTTTGCCATCTACATTGTAAAAAATATCTGCATTTGTTACAATTAGTTTACCTTTGGCCGATTTTTTACTTTGCATAGTAACACTAATTTTCTCAAAGTTTTCGTTAGCTGTTTTAAAACTAAAAAGCATCAAAACTAAAAAAACTGTAAGCAAGTTTAGGTGCTTACAGTTTTTAAAAATTATTAATTGCATTCTATTATTTAGCATAATTTACTGCTCTTCTTTCGCGTATAACAGTTACTTTAATCTGACCTGGATAAGTCATTTCGGTTTGAATACGGTTAGATAATTGTAATGAAATCATTTCTGATTCTTCATCAGTAACTTTTTCGCTTTCAACCATTACACGTAATTCGCGTCCTGCTTGAATTGCAAATGCTTTTTCTACACCTTTGAAACTTAAAGCCATATCTTCTAAGGTTTTTAAGCGCTTCATGTAGTTTTCAGTATCTTCACGTCTTGCACCTGGTCTTGCTCCACTTATGGCATCACAAGCTTGAACAATTGGCGATAACATACTTGTCATCTCTATTTCATCATGATGGGCTCCAATAGCGTTTACTACTTCAGGATGTTCTTTGTATTTTTCGGCTAACTTCATACCTAATAATGCATGCGGAGTTTCTGCATCATCATCTGGTACTTTACCAATATCGTGTAATAAACCGGCACGTTTAGCTAATTTTACATTTAAGCCTAATTCGGCTGCCATGGTAGCACATAAGTTTGCTACTTCTCTACTGTGCATTAACAAGTTTTGGCCATAACTACTTCTGTATTTCATTCTACCAACCATTCTTATCAATTCAGGGTGTAAACCATGAATTCCTAAATCAATACAAGTACGTTCGCCTATTTCTACTATTTCATCTTCAATTTGTTTTTTAGTTTTAGCAACTACTTCTTCAATTCGCGCAGGGTGAATACGTCCATCGGTAACCAAGCGGTGAATAGCCAAACGCGCAATTTCACGTCTGATTGGATCAAAACATGAAAGAATAATTGCTTCAGGGGTATCATCTACAATAAATTCCACACCGGTTGCTGCTTCCAATGCTCTAATATTTCTTCCTTCTCTACCAATAATGCGGCCTTTTAATTCATCGCTTTCAATATTAAATACCGAAATAGCATTTTCAATAGCATGTTCAGCTGCAGTACGTTGAATAGTTCCTAAAATAATTTTTTTAGCTTCTTTGTTGGCAGTTAATTTAGCCTCGTCAACAATATCTTTAACCCTACTTAATGCTTCAGTTCTTGCTTGATCTGTTAAAGTTTCAACCAATTGTTTTTTAGCCTCTTCAGCGGTTAAACCAGCAATTTTTTCTAATTGCTTTTGTTGGTTTAATAATGCTTTTTCGGCTTCTTGTTGTTTTAACTTTACCGTTTCTTGTTGCTTAGTTAAAGTTTGCTTGATTTGTTCTAATTCTGCATCTTTTTTTGTTGCAGCTTCCGTTTTTTGTTTTAAACTGTTTTCAACTTGCTTTAGCCTGTTCTCGTTTTGAGCAATTTCGCTGTTGCGTTTGTTTACTTCTTTTTCATGTTCCGATTTTAACTGAATAAATCGTTCTTTGGCTTCAAGCTCTTTTTTCTTTTTGTTAATTTCGGCTTGTGCTTCTGCATCTTTAATTAGGGAGTTAGCTTTGTTTTTTAGCAAATTATTATTTACAATAAATGCAATAACAGCTCCTCCTCCAAATGTAAGCATAGCAATAATTACTACTAAATAAATTTCCATTTGTTTTTGGTTTAACTTTTTATTTTAATTCATAGTACCAACAGTAACAAATAGTTACTATTAATAAAGTTAAACAGCTAAAACTAGCTTTTACAGTTGAACAGAAGCCAATAGTTGCTTTATTTCAAGCAGTTCTTTGTTAGTTTGCTCCATGTTTGCTTCCAATTGCAAACTCATTTTTTGATACTCGGCAGCCAATTCTAATGCAAACATGGCTAATGCATCTTGGTTATCTTTTAACGAAAACTGTTCGCCATAGGCTTGCACTTTTTCGTTTATCATTTTGCTTACAGCCCTAATATTTTGCTCATCGCTTGCGGCAATGGTTAGCGGATATTTGCGCCCAGCTATACTGATATTTATTGATATTTCGTTCAAACTGTTAAGTAATTTAAGTGCTTAACATTTTTATACATTCATCTATTAGTTTTATTTTTTCAGTCAATTCTGTTTTCAACTGTTTTTTTTCTAAATCCGATAAATGCATTTCACTCGCAAGTTTAATAATTTTATTGTTATCTTCTAACTGTTCTATACTATTTTTTTGATTTTGTATAAATTTTTTTAATTCCTTGTTTTCATTTTTTAACTCCATATTGCTAATGCTCAATTTTTTATTTTGCGCTAGCAGCTTTAAAACTTTCAGTTTTATTTCAGTTGTTAACAATGAATTTTGATTCATTTTTCAGTTTTCGATAAATTTTATGCTCTTAAACTAGCTCCAACTTCTTTTTCAAAGTTCTTAATTAATTTTTTCATAACCGAATCAATTTCTTCATCGGTTAAGGTTTTATTTTCATCTTGTAGCATAAAACTTAAAGCGTAACTTTTTTTACCACTTTCTATTTTATCGCCTTTGTACACATCAAAAACATTTACTTGTTTTATTAAATTACTATCTGTTTTTACTGCAATTTTTTCTAATTGCGCATAATTAATTGCATCATCAATTAATAAAGCTAA
>JBIIBC010000061.1:0-7843 GCA_044239605.1 Bacteroidia bacterium
GCCATGCGCTCGTTTATAATTGGACCCGAAAACCCTAATTTTGTTAACTACGAAAACATTTCAGCATTTGTAAAAAAGGCAATTTTAACCACCGAAGATCCTTCGTTTATGTATCACAGAGGATTTGTAAATGAGGCTTTTCGTCAATCGATTGCTAAAAATATTAGAACAGGAAAATTTGCCAGAGGAGCTAGTACCATTAGCATGCAATTGATTAAAAACGTGTTTCTAACACGCGAAAAAACCATGGCACGTAAGTTAGAAGAAATTTTATTGGTTTATATGTTAGAGAACAATTACATCGTTTCGAAAGAACGTATGTTTGAGGTATATTTAAACCTAATAGAATGGGGACCAAACGTGTATGGAATTGGAGAAGCTACCAGATTTTATTTCCAAAAAACACCTGCTGAATTAAACCTAAATGAGGCACTTTATTTGGCAAGCATAGTTCCCAGTCCAAAAGGATTTATGTACAAATTTGAAAAAGATGGAAACATGCGTGCATATATGGAGCGTTCGTTTAGGTTTATAACCAATAAAATGGTGGCACGTAGCTTAATTTTACCTGAAGATACCATTGGCCTAACCTATAAAATTAATATTACCGGCCCAGCTAAAACTTATATCATCAAAAATGATTCTGTGATTAACGATAGCATTATTATTGATGAAACAGGAATATTAGAAACACCTAACCAAGCAGATGAAGAGTAGGATATGAATAAAAAAATTTGGTATTTATACATTGCTTTTATTTTGGAGATATTATTTATTTTCTATGTAAAAAATGTTTTTGAATTTATAGTTAGCCCTCTTATTATAATTGGTTCTGGGGCATTTTTGGCTATATTTCCTTATTTCTTACTAAGTGAAAATAAGAATAGTTTTATAGAAGAAAACACAAACAATATTTCCAATTCAAATGAAAATTTAAAGTCATTAGTAGCATTGTTTTTGGCACTTACAGTTTCAACCATTGTTATAGTAAATTATAAAATAAATAAATATCCCATCAATGTAAATGAATCGGACATAATTCCATTTATAGATGAAATTTTTGTGAAACGATTTATGAAAAATGAGGTGATTTATGCACCTTATACTGGATTTAACTATGGAACATTTACTCCAGGTTATTTACCATTACATTGGTTTCCATTTGTAATAAGTAATGTTTTAAACATCAATTATCAATGGATGGTGGTGATAGTTTTTTTATTGGCTTGCGCCATTTACACTTTTGTTTTATTTAAAAATATTCAACAAAAAAAATGGCTATTAATTAACTGTGCTTTGCCATTTATTTTATTATTTACCATTTATTATAAAAATGGCAAAACAGCTGTTCAGAGCATTGAAATAATGATTATGGGCTATTACTTGATTTTAGCAACTTTATTGTTTTCTTCCAACGTAATTTTAAAAGCTGTTGGTTTAATATTACCATTTCTGTCAAGGTATTCATTTCTGTTTTGGTTACCTGTTTATTTTTATAATTTGCTTAGAAATAATTTCAAAAAATTCCTTTTAGTTTCAGTGTTGTTTGGTGTAATGATTTTATTATTTTTTGTGATTCCATTTGTATTGCCCATACCTGAAATGCTAAAAACTTTCAATGCTAATTATACTACCTCTATTTTAGGTGAATGGAAAGGTCAAAGTTGGCAAGCGCCCACAGATAGACCATTTCAATTGTTTCAAGGAATTGGCTTAGCTAGTTGGTTTTATCAATTTGGTTCAGGTTCACTTTTAGAAAGAATTGAGTTAAATAAAAATGCACTTTTTTTATTCAGTATTTTATCAAGTTTGACAATCATTTTATTACAATCAAAAATTATAAAAACAATTGGTGCAAACCTATTTTCATTATTAGCATTGAAGTTTATGCTCACCATTTTTTATGCATTTATAATGGTTCCTTATGATTACTTAAACTGGGTTCCCTTGGTAGTTTCTATTGTTATTTTGTCAAGAATAAATCATCCATCTTTTACCCCAAAACAATACTAATTATTATGCATATTTCCGTAGTAAGTCCTGTTTATAGAGCCGAAAATATTGTTCCTGAATTAGTAAGTAGGTTAAAGGTAGAATTATCAAAAATTACACAAGATTTTGAAATCATTTTAGTAGAAGATTGTGGTCCTGATAATTCATGGGATAAAGTTCTTATTGAAACAGCAAATGACCAAAGGGTAAAAGGAATTAAATTGAGTAGAAACTTTGGCCAACATCACGCCATTACTGCAGGTTTGGATGCGAGTAAAGGCGATTGGATTATTGTAATGGATTGCGATTTACAAGATAGACCAGAAGAAATTCAAAATTTATATAATGAAGCACAAAAAGGTTTTGACATTGTTTTTGCAAGAAGGGTAGAGCGACAAGATAAATTCATAAAAACTTTTACATCTAAATTATTCTATAAAGTGTTTAGTTATTTATCAGGAATTGAACAAGACGGAACCATTGCAAACTTTGGAATATATAGTCGGAAGGTAATCAATTCCATTAACTCCATGCGCGAATCAATGCGTGCATTTTCACCAATGGCGCGTTGGGTTGGGTTTAAAAAAACTGCCATTGATGTAACTCATGCCGAAAGATTTGAAGGGAATACTTCCTATAACTGGAATAAATTAATCAACTTAGCTTTAGACATTGCGATTGCTTATTCCGACAAGCCTTTAAAACTAGCTATCAAACTTGGTTTTTCTATAGCTTTGTTTTCACTTTTATATGCTATTTATAACGTTTTTGCATACCTTACAGGCATTATCACTGTAAGTGGCTACGCGAGTTTAATAATTTCCATTTGGTTTCTTTCTGGCTTAATTATTTTTATTCTAGGAATTGTAGGTCTTTATATTGGAAAAACTTTTGAAGGTATGAAGCAAAGACCTCTTTATTTAATTGACAAAAAATCGGATAATTTCAATTTGTAACTTTAATAAATAAAATGATTAGCTATTCAAAACCAGATTCTGATAGATTTAAAATAAACGTACATCGAGGAGTTTTTAACACCTTTCAAGTAAATGAGATAAAAAATTATTTATTACTAAATAATCCTGATTTACTTATCCTCCGATTTGCAACCGAAACCATTGAACAACATCATTTGTTAAAAGAGTTAAACTATGATGTATTATTTGTAGATTCTTTAGTGTATTATGCAATAAATCTTCAAAATATTGAACCCAAAAAGCTGAGAAACACATTAGATTTTAGAGAAGTAAATGAAGAAAATTCAGTAGCATTTAACCATATTATTCCAATTATATTTAAGGATTATAAGAACCATTATTTTGCAAATCCAAATCTACCAAAAGAAGGAATTATAGCAGGCTATGTTGAATGGGCATCAGCATATGTGAATAACATAGATGAAAATAAAAAATCATGGTTAGTGTATAAAAATGAAATATTGATAGGTTTTGCAACTTGTTCTATGAATAAAATTGATAATACTTGTGAAGGTGTTTTGTATGGCGTACACCCTGATTATGCTGGAGGTGGCGTATATACCGACATTATAAAATTCACTCAAAATTATTTTAAAAATTTGAAATTTGAAAAAATGTTTGTTTCAACACAAATACAAAATTATGCTGTACAAAAAGTATGGCAAAAGGAAGGTTTTTTAATTTATAATGCTTATTATACTTACCATTTAACGAAAAAACAAATATGATTCCTTTTAATAAACCATACTTAACCGGCAAAGAAAATCATTATATATACCAAGCTGTTGCATCTGGAAAAATTTCGGGAGATGGTATTTTCACTAAGCAATGTCACGATTTTTTTGAAACTAAATTCGGATTCAAAAAATGTTTATTAACTACTTCATGTACCGATGCTTTGGAAATGGCTGCAATCCTTATCAATATTGAAGCTGGCGATGAAGTGATTATGCCTTCATATACTTTTGTTTCTACATCTAACGCTTTTGTACTAAGAGGTGCAAAAATTGTTTTTGCCGACAGTGATACGCTAAATCCTAACTTGGATGTAACAAAATTAGAAAGTTTAATAACCAATAAAACAAAAGCTATTGTGCCTGTTCATTATGCCGGAATTGCTTGCAATATGGATGCAATAATGGAGTTGGCTAATAAGTATAATTTGTTTGTAATTGAAGATGCTGCTCAAGCCATAGATAGTTATTATACCGACAAAAATGGCAATACCAAACCATTGGGAAGCATTGGCCATTTATCAGCTTTTTCGTTTCATGAAACCAAAAATATTATGGCTGGTGAAGGTGGAATGTTGGTAATAAACGATGAACAATTTATGGCAAGGGCAGAAATTATTCGTGAAAAAGGTACTAATCGTTCGGCTTTTTTTAGAGGTGAAATTGACAAATACGGATGGGTTGATATGGGCAGTTCGTTTTTACCATCTGATATCATTGCAGCATTTCTTTTTGCTCAATTAGAAAACTTAGAAAACATACAAAACAAACGCAAAGAAATTTGGAACTATTATTATAAAGTTTTAAAAAGTTTAGAAGAAAAAGGCTATTTAAAATTACCTTACTTGCCTGATTTTGCTAGTAATAATGCACATATGTTTTATGTGGTTTGTAAAAATTTAGAAGAAAGACAAGGCTTAATAAATGCTTTAAAAAAGAATAACGTTTTATCAGTTTTTCATTATTTATCGCTTCATAAATCGCCATATTATTTAAGCAAACACGATGGAAGAGAACTACCATATTCAGACTTTTATAGTGATAGTCTTTTGAGGTTACCCATGTATTACGAGTTAACCAACGAAGATTTGATTTTGATTACCAAAACAATTTTTGAGTTTTATTACAGCTAAAAATTAGTCGTAATAAAAATAAACTAATTTAAGTAAATTATAAAGCCATGACCCCGGAATACTACAAAGAATATTATGAATTAGAACGCAGTAATTGGTGGTTTACAGCGCGTTTAGAAATACTTAAAACTCAAATAAAAAATACATTTAATAATAGAACCGATTTAAATATTTTAAATATTGGTGTAGCTACTGGTGCTACCTCCATTATGTTGGAGCAATTTGGCAAGGTAAAATCGATAGAGTACGATGAAGTTTGCTATAACTTTGTTAAACAAAAGTTGAACATTGATATAGAACAAGGTAGTATTTTAGATTTACAGTTTGCCGATAATAGTTTTGATTTAGTTTGTGCTTTTGATGTGGTTGAACATGTAGAAAACGACCAACTTGCAATAAATGAAATGATCAGGGTTTGCAAAAATGCAGGTGTAGTTTTTGTTACGGTTCCAGCTTTTATGGATTTATGGAGCAAACACGATGAAATAAATTATCATTTTAAACGCTATACAAATAAAACTTTACTAACTCTATTTGATAAAAACAAAGGACACATTTCCTATCGTTCTTACTTTAACACCATATTGTTTATACCCATTTACGCTGTTAGATGGTTGAGTAATAAATTCCCCAATTTATTTAAACGCGATGGCAGTGGCTCTGACCATAGTATGTTTGAATTAGGTTTTTTAAATAAGGTATTATATGGAATATTTATTGCCGAAAATGCTTTACTTAAACCAAGAATAAAACTTCCATTTGGCGTTTCGTTAATGGTAATTTTTAATAAAAAGTAGGATTTACTTTTTACTGAAAATAGCATAATCAGTTACTCGCCCTTGTTTGCTCTTAATATGAAAAAGGGTATCCATTTTTAAATTGTTGAACTAGGTTTACTAGCAAGAAAAGAACAAAAAGCAATATTTATTGTTCAACAGTGTTTTTATGAATGAAACATAATTCCTTAATTATTTTGATAAGTTAGTAGCTATACTTATTTATTATTTGATTTGTCCAAAAAAGAATTATTATTGAAAATGAATAATATTGTCTTCGGAATAATAACAATTGTTTTATGTTCATTAGGTTATTATTTTTCTTTTAATTACCAAAAAAAAGATAACTACCAAATAGCCGTTTTATTATTGATTATTTGCGGTTTAGTAATTAGGTTATTTACTGCTTTCGATTTTTACTTGCATTTTTGGGATGAACGTTACCATGCCTTAGTTGCAAAAAATTTGATTAATCATCCTCTTATCCCAACCCTTTATGAAAATCCTATTTTACAATATGATTATAAAAACTGGGTTGGGAATCATATTTGGGTTCATAAACAACCTTTGCCCTTATGGGTAATGTCGCTTAGTTTACATCTGTTTGGATTTAATGAAATTGCATTAAGATTACCTTCTATTATTTTAACTACAGTCGGCATCTGGATTACTTTCGAAATAGGCAGTAAACTTTTTAACAAAAAAGTTGGCTTTTTAGCTGCATTTTTTTATTCTATTAATGGTTTAATTGTTGAGATAACAGCAGGAAGAGTAGCTACAGATCATCCTGATGTTTTCTTTCTTTTCTTTATTGAATTAGCAATTTATTTTAGTATTGTTTTTGCCCAAAAAGATAAATTAATTTATAATATTTTAGCAGGAATTAGCATAGGTGCTGCTATTTTAAGCAAGTGGTTACCAGCTTTAATAGTTTTACCAATTTGGCTTTTAATTGTTTTAGAATTTGGAGGTTTTAATTATAAAAAAATTGCTTACAACTTTATTATTCTAGTGACTATATGCATAATTGTATTTTTACCTTGGCAACTTTATATTTTTAATGTTTTTCCAGTTGAAGCGAAATACGAAGCAAGTTTTAATATGAAACATATTACGGAGGCCTTAGAAGGTCAAACAGGCCCATTTTATTATTTTTTCGATAAAATTAGAATCAATTATGGAGATTTAATCTATCTACCACTTTTATGGTTCTTTTATGATTTGTATAAAAATACAACTAATAAAAAACAATTGATATTATTGGTATGGTTTTTAGTACCGACACTTTTCTTCTCAATTGCTAAAACAAAAATGCAAGGATATATACTTTTTACCTCCCCTGCATTATTTATTATTACAGCATTATTTTATTTTGTGCTTTCAGAGTATATGATTATAAAAAAAACAAAATGGTTTTATTCGTTAATTCTATTTTTACTAATTGCATTACCTATTAGATATACATTTGAAAGAGTAAAACCATTTGAAAATATAAATCGAAATCCAAAATGGGTTACTGATTTAAAAAAACTCAATGAAAGAAAAATTATTAAGGGAATATTGTTTAATTATTGTAATGAAATAGAAGCCATGTTCTATACCGACCTTACTGTGTATTCAAAAATTCCAAGTAAAGAATTGATTATTGAATTGATTTCAAAAGGTCATACAGTATTAATTAATGATGATGGAAAAATACCTAATGATATCAAACAAATAAATGGTATTGTTATTGAAAATTTGGAAGTTAGTAATCAGTAACATATTTTATTTTTAAAATTACAATATAAATGAACTCAGAATACGACAAATAATATAATAAACTAGAAGGTAATAATAAGTAGTTTACCGCAAAAAAAACAAATAAAATAAGTTATTATCTTCTACTAAAAATAGCGTATTCTGTTACCCTTCCTTGTTTGCTGGTAATATGAAAAATGGTATCCATTTTTAGGTTATTACATTGATTTAACTTTTGTAATGTTAAACCAAATTCCATAAAAGATAGCCAAGTATCCCAAACAAGTATAGTGTTTGAATCCAATGAATTAAAATCTTTTACATCATAAATCATTTTTACTTTTGACTTATCAAAAGGATCCAAATTACTAAATAATGGAACGGAAATATCAGCAATTACTATTGTTTTGTTAGGTTTATGAGTATTTAAATATGGTACTAAACTATTTTTTATTAAAACTTGTGAAGGTTCTAGTTCAAAATCATCTGGA
>JBIIBC010000035.1:0-28533 GCA_044239605.1 Bacteroidia bacterium
ATGCTGGTTCTCAGTCGTCAAAAGCGGTAAAGTTGCTTAAATCTAATTACAAGTTGGTACTTACGGGAACGCCAATTGAAAATGGTGTGCAAGAACTTTGGAGTCAATTATCGTTTGTAAATCCTGGTTTGCTTGGTAATTTAAGTTCATTTACCGATAGGTTTGTAAACCCAATAGAAAAAGGGAAAGATGAGTTTAAAATGCAGCAATTAAAAGCCATTATTAAACCATTTGTTTTACGCAGAACTAAAGATCAAGTGGCTAAAAGGTTTAACTCGATTGCGCCAAATAGCCAATCATCCATTTTTATCTGATAAAGAGTATAATTTTGGTAGTGGTAAATTTGATGAAGTGGTAGCTAGGGCCAATACAGCTAAAGCCGAAGGACATAAAGTTTTGATGTTTTCGCAGTTTGTAAAACAGCTAGACATTTACGGAAATTATTTCAGGCAAAACAAAGTTCCATTCAGTTATTTAGATGGAAGCATGACCAGCAATGAACGACAGAAAGCTGTGAATGATTTTCAAACCAAAGAAGAGTTATCCTACTTTTTAATTTCGCTAAAAGCAGGTGGTTTGGGCTTGAACTTAACAAATGCCGATTATGTGTTTTTAATAGATCCTTGGTGGAATCCTTCCATTGAGCGCCAATCGGTAGATAGAAGCCAAAGGATTGGTCAAACCAAATCGGTATTTATTTATAAATTTATTACCAAAGATACGGTGGAGGAAAAGATTATTGCCCTGCAAAACAAAAAGAAAATGCTTGCCGATAATATCATTACCACCGAAGAAAGTTTTATAAAAACAATTGATGTAAATGAAATTATAGACCTTTTAAACTAAAAAAAGCGCTTACCGTAAAAACAGTAAGCGCTTTATTTATTGTTGTTTATTGAATTAATTTTTAATGATTCTTTTTGTAATTACTTTTTCACCATTATTTATTCTGATAAAGTAAACGCCATTATCTAAACCTGAAGTATTTAATTTAGCAGTATTGCTATTAACAACTTCAAACATTTTTACTCTGCCTGTAATATCTACAATTTCAGCATTGATTATGGTAGTATTTGAATTAATAACTAAATTATCGTTGAATGGATTAGGCGATAATTCTACAGATGATTCGTTAGATTTAACAGTTAAAACTTTTGAAAACTCATATTTACCATCAAAATCAACTTGCTTTAAACGATAATATGCAAATGAATTGTTTTTATCTGTAAATGAATATTTATTCAATCTTGAAGAATTACCAACACCTTTTACAAATCCAATTTTTTCGAAATCAGTTCCATTGCTGCTTCTTTCAATTTCAAAACCATTGTTATTTACCTCAGATGCTGTAGACCAATTTAACTTGATATTATCGTTATTTCTGTCAGCAGTAAACTGAGTATATTTTACAGGTAAAGTTGCATTCACAGTAAAACTATAATCATCAATTGACAAACCATCATCGCTACCACCAACATTAGGATCTTGCCATCTTAACCAAAGAGTGTCGCCAACACTAACTGTTAAACCAGTAACAGTGAATTGATAGTATTTTCTGTTTGCCGATAAATTGCCATCCAAAGCAGCAGCAGTGGCTTGCGTAATTTTACTTACCAAATCGCAGGCAGGTACACGAGTCCAAGGACGAGTAACTATTCTGGCAGTTCCCGCAGTATCTATTCCATTATTAACTGAGTAATAGAAATACAATGAATCAAGTCCTGTTCTTCCACCAGATCTCCATTGCTCCATAAACATGTTAATAGAAAAAGAAGTGAATGAGGCACCAGAATTATTAATATATTTAACACCAAAGTTAGGCGAAACGGTTCCACTTCCGAGGCCACCTATAGATCTTTCTGAGTTAGTGCCTGTTCCAAAGCTATAAGTATCGCCAGTATTTGCAGCCCCATCACCAGCACGGTATGTTGTGTTGCCAGGATTCTCATTAATCCACCACCCTGTTGGTAAAAGAGTTTGAGTAGTTCCTGAGGTTGATAATAGGTTGAAATTTTCAGAGTAAATTGTTGATTGATTGTCAATACTGATAAATTGACCAAAACTGTAATTGCTAATAAAAATTATTGCTAATGTATAAATTATTTTTTTCATATTTTCCTTAACTTTTCGTCAAAAATAATATTTTATTTAACACATACAATTATCAAATCATTAATAATTTAACCAAATTTGCACATGAGTTTATTTGATACAATTAAAAGTGATAATTTATTGCCATTTGAGGGTGATGCTTATTATTACGGTAAAATTTTCAATGCCAATGAATCATTGCATTATTACAGTTTATTACTAGATTTAATAAATTGGCAAAACGATGAAGTAGTTATTTTTGGTAAAAAAATAATTACCAGCAGAAAAGTTGCTTTTTATGCTGCTAGCGCTGATATCAACTACAAATATTCCAAAATAACTAAAAATACAGCCGTTTTTATTCCTGTTTTATTAGAAATAAAAGAAAAAATTGAAATGATTACTAACCAAACTTTTAATTCTTGTCTATTAAATTTATACCAAAATGGAAACGAAGGTATGGGTTGGCATAGTGATAATGAAAAAGAACTAAAAGAAAACGACACCATAGCTTCTATTAGCTTTGGTGCCGAAAGAAATTTTTCATTCAAACATACTAATTCAAAATTGAAGATAGCTATTAAGCTTGAAAATGGAAGTTTATTAACCATGGAAAATGAGATACAAAAATTTTGGAAGCACAGTATGCCTATAAGCACCAAAATAATGACACCAAGAATAAACTTGACGTTTAGAACAATTGTTTAATCTTCAAATTTATAACCAACACCTTTTACTGTTCCAAGTAAATCCTCACCAATTTTTTCGCGTATTTTTCTTATGTGAACATCAATGGTTCTATCACCTACAATTACCTCATCGCCCCACACTTTTTCTAAAATGATTTCACGCTTAAAAACTTTACCGGGTTTACTAGCCAATAAATATAGTAATTCAAACTCCTTACGTGCTAACTGAATTTTTTCTGTTCCTTTATAAACCAAAAAAGTATCTCTATCTATAATTAAACCTTTAACAGTTAGTTTAACATTTTCAACTTCACCACTATCGTTATTATTGTTTTCTTTTCTACGTAAAATTGCAGACAAACGTGTTAATAATAATTTTGGTTTAATTGGCTTTGCAATATAATCATCTGCTCCTGCATCAAAACCAGCTAATTCACTATATTCTTCGGCTCTTGCAGTTAAAAAAACAATGAAAATTTTATTTAAAGATGAGTTAGCTTTTATTTGCTGACACGCTTGAATACCATCCATTTGAGGCATCATTACATCCATCAAAATCAAATCTGGCTTTATTCGTTTTGCTTCTTCAATAGCTTCAACACCGTTATTAGCCAAAAAAACTTCGTATCCTTCTTTTTTTAAATTATACTCAATAAACTCTTGAATATCTTTTTCATCATCTACAACAAGAATTTTGTATTGTTTTTTGTCTTTCATTTTGATTCATTTTTAAAATTTAATCAGCCGCAAACTTAATTAGATTATTGTTAGTTAATTGTTAAGTTTACTCAAAACTTTATCATTTTAAAATAACCTGTTTAAAATCTACTGAATAACCTGTAAATGAACCTATTGCTCCATTAACATTTGATTTAACTGTACCTGGTGTAGCAAATGGACCACCATTATTATCAGCTCTACCAAACGATTGCCAAAACAAAAACTCTTTTCTACCAATATGAGAAAAATATAAATTCAAAGTATCACCTTGATTAAATGGCCTGAAAAACTCATATGGCCAAACCCCATTATTCACAAACTCATCGTCAAAAGTTCTGTAAAAATCTGCTGCCCCCCATCCTAGTAATAAAGAATCGAAACCTATTTTTACTGCAAAACGATAATTGTTTTGTGCAGGTTCATCGTACGACCAAAATTTAACAAATGCCCGATTAGCAGTATCATTTCCTTGCTTAGGTTCAATTCTATATTCAATACTATCTACCGTAATTAATTTAGGAATATATGTTTTTGCTGATATAATTTTATCGCCAATAGTTATATCCAATTTATATGCTGTATTGGTTTGTCCTAGTAACTCAAGAGGGTTCATATAAACTCCTGAAAATGGCGATAAAATTGAGTCTAATGCTGGAATTAAATTGGCAATGGTATCAACTGCATAAAGCCTGATTCTATTAGCATCATTATAAAAAGTGTCTTTACCAGAAATAGTTCCAGGCGTAATGTAAACAATAGCATTTTTAACTCCATTCAACGATAAATCAGGCTTAAAATAATCAATTGTAGTGGATATAAAAACATAATTTAACAATGGAAATCTATTGTTTATACTAGCTTCAACCACAAATTGTGGTGTGCTAGGGTCAACATCAATTTGAATTTCTTTTTCGCAAGCAATTAATAAAAATACAAATATTGCAAACGCTAATTTTAATTTAATCATTCTCATAACTTTAAAATTTATAATTCCATGCCACTGAAGGCAAAATTGGAAACAGATAAACCATGTAAGCCTTTACTTCTAGTTTATCCAAATCAGGTAAAAAATATATAAAATATGGATTTGCTCTGTTGTAAATATTGTAAATACTAAAATTCCAATTGCTTTCCCATTTTTTAGTTTTTTTATGTGTATAGGTAAAGCTTATGTCTGCTCTGTGGTATGCAGGAAGTCTATATGAATTTATTTTATCATAAACATCAATAAAAGTAAATTTAGGTTCAAGTTTTTCTGTATCAAATCCTATTCTATATGCATATCTAGAATTTGGGAGTGTAACGGCATTTCCAGTTCCATAAACAAATACAAATGTGCCTGTCCATTTTTTATTAAAAGTATAACTCAAAACCAATGACATATCATGGGTTCTATCGTATCTAAAAAAGTATGCCTGACCCCGATTTAATTCATCAAACTGACGATAAGCTCGGCTCCAAGTATAACCAATCCACCCGTTTAGCCTACCCACTTTTTTCTTTAAAAACAATTCTAAACCATAAGCTTCGCCCTGTCCAAAAACCATTTCGTTTTCAAGATTTGCATTAAAAAATAATCTTGAAAAAGGCTTAAATTCAATTTGATTGTCCATGCGTTTATAATATGTTTCTGCACTTGCTTCATACTTATTGTTTTGGAAGTTTCTAAAATAACCAATTGCGATTTGATTGGCTTCTTGAGGTTTCACTTTATCAGAACTTGGTACCCATAAATCAAATGGAAATTGAGCACCACTAGTAGTAGCCAAATGTATAAATTGGTATGTTCTCGAAAATGATGCTTTTACAGATGATTGTTCATTGATTAAATAATTTGCATTTAATCGTGGTTCGATCCTTGGATAGAATGCAATACTTTCATTAATTCCATATTTTTTAGATTCGCCTATTTTTATATTTTGATCATCAAAAGTTGATTGCTCATATGGACCTACTCTATTAAATGCAACAGCCCTTAATCCAACATTTACACTCCATCTTTGGCTTATTTGCCATTCATCTAATGCATAAATTGCTGTTTCATGGGCGTATTGTTTACTAATTTCTTCATTAATAGTAACCGTACCCGCATTTCCACTAGCTATTCCTGGAGTAAAAGTATGAAAAATGTAATTGAAACCAAATTTAACCAAATGCTTATTTGAAGCAAACCATGTAAAATCACTTTTTAAATTCCAATCATAAAGCCCTGAACGCACAGCCACACCAGTAGAACCAAACTTAAAATCATTAAACAATTCATACCTATTAAAAATTATTGATGTATTACTGAATAATTTGGGCTTAAAAACATGGTTCCATCGCAGGGTAGCAGTTGCATTTCCCCAACCAAAATTAAGATTTACGGCACTGTTTGTAGGACTTTGAAAATCTAAAATATCTCTTCCAAAATATCCTGAAAAATACAATTTATCTTTTGCCCCTAATTGCCAATTCATCTTTAAGTTTATATCGTAAAAATAATAAGCATTTCCTTGTGCAGCTTTAGGTAAAAATGGTTTAGCCAAAACATCAATATATGTTCTGCGTGCAGCAATTAAAAAACTGCTTTTACCTTTTTTAATGGGTCCTTCAGCACTAAATCGCGAAGCAATTAAACCAACACCCCCATTAAATTCATACTTTTGATTATTTCCTTCTCGCATAGTTACATTTAAAATAGAGGAAAGTCTTCCACCATAATTGGCTGGCATACCACCTTTTATTACTTCTAAATTTTTAACAGCATCAGTATTAAATACAGAAAGAAAGCCAAATAAATGCGATGGATTATAAACCACAGCTTCATCCATTAAAATTAAATTTTGATCTGGCCCACCTCCTCTAACATAAAAACCTGTTCCTCCCTCACCCCCACTTTTTATGCCAGGCAATAAAGTAATGGCTTTTAAAATATCAGGTTCTCCAAATATTACAGGCAATTGTTTTACTTTTTCACCAGATAATTCCAACGTACTCATTTCAGTACTTCGTATATTTTTATCTTCTCTTTCACCTTTAATTACTACTTCTTTTCCTGTAAAAATTTTTTGCACAAGCTTTACATTTAGCTTAATGTCTTTCTCTAAATTTACTTTTATTATTTTGGTTTGAAAACCTAAATAGGTTATTTGAACTGTATAATTACCTAAAGGTAAGTTTAAAGCAAAATAGCCATAAGTATTGGTTGAAATTGCTTTATTGGTTTCAATAATTTTTACAACTGCACCTATCAATGTTTCGCCATTAGAACTGTCTCTGAGTTCACCACTCAAAGTATATTTGTTTTGGGCTGTAACATTAAATATAATGATTGTGAATATGAAAATGTTTAATATTTTTTTCAGCATATTATGTTTTAATGGGGTCAAAGATTACTCAAATAATCAATTATGGAAATAATAAGTTATTAAAAGGCATAAAATTTACACAATCAAAACTTTTATTAATAATACATGTTATATTAAATAATATTTGTTTAAAAAATATTTTAAAAACACGCGTTAAATTATTGAGTAATTACAAATTTATAATAAAAGAAATATTATAGTTTATTCCTACTTACGTATAAAAAAATTAAATGAGTACCCCCAATTTTGACATCAATTTATTACCTAATTGGGTAATAAATTCTACCAATATTTACGCTATAGTAACCGACCTGCAAGGTAATTATTTTTATGTAAATAATCGTTTTATAGAAAAATTTGGTTTTATTTCATCTAATTTTATTGGCCAATCCATCGTAAATACTATTCACCCCAATGATATAGAGAAATGTGCTGCGGTTGTTACTAAATGTTTTGAAGAACCTACCAAAACACATTCCGTTGAAATAAGAAAACCACATACCAATCACAACGAATATTTTTATAGCAATTGGGAGTTTTCGTGTTTTTTCGATTCAAAAAATGAAATAATTGGGATTTTGTGTATAGGTTACGACTTAACGAAAGAAAAAAAATTAACCAATATCCTACTTGAAACCCAATCAAAACTAAACTCATTATTGAATAGCACCAACGAAGGTTTTATATTTTTAAATGTTGACTTTAAAGTATTGTATTTTAATAAATCGGCTGAGGAAAATTATGCGAAACACTATTTAAATCAAGAAATAAAAACTGCAGAAAATTTTTTGAGTTATTGTGCAACAGAAGAAGAAAAAATTGAATTAGAGGCCATTTACAATAAAGTAATGGAGGGAAATCAAATTCAATTTGTACAAGAACAAAATAATTTTTGGTTTCAAATTTCGCTTTTTAAAGTAGTAACCGATGACGGAAAAACCATTGGATTAGCATATGGAATAACAGATATCACTCAACATAAAAAAGATCAATTGCGGATACTAGAACAGAACAAAAAATTAAAAGAAATAGCTTGGCAACAATCACATGAAGTAAGAAGTCCTGTGGTTAATTTACTGGGAATTACCTCTATATTAAACAATGAAAATAGTAATCTTTCTGATGAGGATAAAGCGATTCTTTTAAAAGCAGTTAACACAGAAATTGTTCGATTAGACCAAATTATTAAATCAATAATCGAAAAAACTAATTGGAGTGTTTAAAATGAAAAAACTTGTTAATATGAATTCACAATTTAAAAAAAACTGTTCCACCTCCAATATTTAATATCGTAATTTTAGTAAACATGAACAGAACAGAGCAAGTGAAAGCATTGAGGCCATTAATAATAAGTGATGAAAATAAAGATAGTTTAAGCAATGAAAACTTTCAAAATATTACATTAAGACCTATATTAAAGTTTCAAAACGAACTAATTTTAGCTTTAATAACCAACCATTTAATAAATTTGAAACTACCAAAAAATATACAAGAAAAACAAATGGTTTTGCAAAATAGTATATTAAAAAATCAGGTTATGAAGCAGCAAATAATAGGGCTTGTAATAGGACTATTTACCATTAGTGAAATTGATTATTACATCAAAAACCAAACTGAAATAAACAAACGTATAAGTCAGTTAGTAGTTAAACGTGTTACAAATCAATTATAAAAAATAGTACTATTAGATCAATAATTTTTAACAAACAAAATTAAAGTTAGCTTGGGTATTAAAAAGTTTCATAAACAACCAATCCTGTTCTTATTTTAGGTTCAATCCAAGTTGATTTTGGTGGCATTATTAAGTTTTCATCAGCTATTTGTTTTACCTCTGATATACTTGTAGGATATAACGTAATTGCTAAATCAAAATCGCCACTATCAACTGCATTTTGAATAGTTAATAAACCTCGGCTTCCGTCAATAAAACTCAAACGTTTGTCTGTTTTACTATCTGTTATTTTGAAAATTTTTCTTAAAATAAAATCTTCAACAATACTTACATCTAAGTTAGCTAAAGTACCTTTTAACTCATCCTCAAATTCGGGTTTTAGGGTGAGTACATAAGCATCATTGTTTAAATATATACCAAATTCACGTTTAATTAATGGCTGAACAGGCACATGTCCACTAGGTATAACATTAAAATACATCCCAATTTTAGTCATAAAATCAGTACTATTAACTATGGCTTCATCTTTCACCAAACGATGGTATTCAAATATATGCAGTTTGTTAAATGGAATCAAACAAACTGGAAAAAAGTTGAAAAGTTCTTGACCAGTGTAATTTGGAGTTTTTTTACGCATAATTTGGCAGTATGTGGCACAACCAGCACTGCGATGATGCCCATCTGCAATATACAAATGGCTTATAGATTCAAAAGCCTGTTCTATTTTTTCTATATCTGATTTATTATGAATAGGCCAAAGATTATGTTTTAATTGATCTTGACTAATAAAATTATACTCAGGTGAATTGTTAATGATTGTTCTATTTATTACTTCATCAATATCATTATGATCAGGATATGTTAATAAAACTGGATTCCCTAGTCCACTAAAAAACTCAATGTGCTCAGCCAATTCATTTTGTTTTTCTGTTAGCGTATTTTCATGCTTTAGTATTAAATTATTATTATAATCGTCAACCGATGCAGAGGCAATAAGAGAGGTATAAGCAACACTACCTTTTATTAGTCTGTATATATAAAAAAGAGGTTCCTCATCTTTTATTAAAACCTTTTCAGTTTTAAATTTATTTAAATATTCAAGTCCTAAAGGAAAATGTTTTTCAGGATTTTTCTTTTCACCTTTAAAATGTAAATATGGCTTTACTACATGCAAATAACTGTATGGATTACGCATAATTTCATGCGTTGAAAGCTCACGTAATGTACTATCATAACTTGGAGCTGACACTTGTGCTGCCTTATCTTTGGCAGGGCGCAATGCCGCAAAAGGTTTAATTATGGTCATAATTTAATTTTGGTATTGCAATGATATATTTTTTGTTGATAGAAGTTGTTTGATAGTTGTCATTTGTAAAAGTATTTTTATTTTATAATTACTAAAATTTCAACGATTCAATATTTTATTCAAGGTTAATACAACAATAAGTAAAATTAATACACTATGTAAAAATATGATTTAAGGTTTAATAATCGTATTTATAAGAACCAAATAAAGTTTTTATAACTAATATATTTTTATATTAATACAAAAAGCCTTTAAAATTTTTAGTCTTTTTGTAATCAATTATAAAGATTTAGTAGCTTATTAACTTAAATTGCTTGTTTAATTTTGGGAGATTTAAACCTTGAGGTTTTTGTCATTAATTCCTAAAATTGTTATTGAGTTTATTTCGGTAATTCGGCTTAAAATCGTTAAAAAAATTGATGTAAAGAAAAATAATGTTTTGGTAAATTAACATTTATTTCCTCTTACATACTTCCTTATTCATGATTTAATGTTGTTTATTTACGGAAAATACATTTCAGCTTTGCAATATTTCCGAGGTCGTTGGGCTAAGTTGAAACGAATATCAAAAAAAGAGCACAAAACTTAATCAAACGAATTTAATTAATAATTCATGATTAATCAATTGTAATTCATTATTTAAAATTCCTAATTCAAAATAATTACATTTGCGCCCGAATGAAAACAATTGGAATTATTCGCGAGGGCAAACAACCTGCCGATTTACGCACTCCCCTTACTCCTGCTCAATGTGTAGAATTAATGCAAAACTTTCCGGGCACTAAAGTTATAGTTCAACCATCAAACGAAAGATGCTTTAGCAACGAAGCTTACAGCAATTTAGGCATTGAACTAAACGAAGATTTAAGCAGTTGCGATATTTTATTAGGTGTTAAAGAGGTGCCAACTACCCAATTAATAGCTAATAAAACCTATTTATTCTTTTCGCACACCATTAAAAAACAATCGCATAACCGCAATTTATTACGATATATTTTAGCCAATAATATTACCTTAGTTGATTACGAAACTTTGGTATGGGATGCTGGAAATCGCATTATTGGTTTTGGCCGTTTTGCAGGATTGGTTGGAACGCATTATGCATTTATGATGTGGGGAAAAAAATATGGTTTTTATAGTCTAAAACCAGCTCACGAGTGCACCGATTTTGCTGATATGCTCTCGCAATACCAAGATTTACAGCTTTCGCCAATGAAAATAGTTTTATGTGGCGATGGTAGGGTTGCGCATGGTTGTTTAGAGTTATTGCGCAAGTTAAAAATAAGCCAAGTAAGTCAAGAAGAATTTATAGAAAACGATTATAATAAACCAGTTTATGTGCATTTGCGTAGCGAGGATTATTATACCCGCAAAGATGGAAGAGAATGGGATAAAGCCGATTTTTACAAACATCCAGAAGATTATGTAAGTTCGTTTCAACCTTATTACCAAAGAGCTGATATTATGCTAAATGGCATATTTTGGAAACAAGGCATTCCGCCATTTTTTACCCACGAAGAAATGAAAAGCAGTAATTTTAGAATAAAAATTATCAGCGATATTACTTGCGATATTCCAGGTCCATTGCCATCTACAGTAAAAAGCACCACCATTGAAAATCCTTTTTATGGCTACAATACATTTTTAGAAAAAGAAGTAGATGCTTTTTTACCTAACTCAATTGATGTGCAAGCAGTTGGTAATTTACCTTGCGAACTTCCTATCGATGCCTCTACAGAGTTTGGCCAACTATTGATAAGACATGTTTTACCTTATTTGTTGGTGGAAGATAATGAGCAAATAATCAAAAACGCAACCATAGCTACTAACGGAAAACTAACAGAAAAGTACAGTTATTTGAGTGATTATGTTTCTTAGTTTGGCGGCTAGCTGCTAACAACTGGCTTCTAGCTGCTGGCTTTTTTTAAGTTTAATAATTCGAAAACAATTAAACAATTTATCAGTCTAGTAATTTAACTCCCGATTTATTGGGACAACAATTAATCTTTTAATCAGTTAAACAATTTAATCACACAAAGCGTGAAAGCAATTAAACTGTCTAACAATTCAACAGTTTAACAATTTAGCAATTAAACAGTTAAGCATTACAACACATGGCAAGAAGAGGATTTAATAGCAATACAGAACAACAAGCAGAAGTAGAAAAAGTAAAGGTTTCGAAGGAAAGTTTGAAGGAAGCTTTGGTACTTTTTAAATACATAAAACCATACCAAGGTAAGTTTATTTTCGGTTTGGTTTTTATTGCCTTATCGGCTATTTCAACTTTAGCATTTCCAGTTTTATTAGGCAAAATGATTGATGCTGCATCGCCTGGTGCTAGTAGTGCTATGCCTAATGCTGCAAACAATCCCATTCAAAACCAATTTGGCTTTGATATAAAAAACTTACATTTAGGTTTAAATACTGTATTACTGTTAATTTTTATTCAGTTAGGGTTACAAACATTATTTTCGTTTATGCGCATTTATCTGTTTACTGAGGTGGGCGAAAAATCGTTAGCCAACATGCGTAAAGATTTATATTCAAAGCTATTAACCATGCCTATGAGTTTTTATACTGAACAGCGTGTGGGTGAGTTAAGCAGTCGAATTTCATCGGATTTATCGCAAATTCAAGATGCTATTTCGTTAACTTTAGCTGAATTTTTACGTGGTTTATTTACTTTGGCTGTAGGTCTTTCTGTTATATTTCTTATTTCAACTAAATTGGCTTTAACCATGTTGGGCGTGGTTCCAATCATTGCAATTTTAGCAGTGGTATTTGGAATGCGTATTAGAAAAATGTCGCGCAAGGCGCAAGATCAATTAGCAGAAAGTGGCACCATTGTAAATGAAACTTTTCAAGGTATTGCCATAGTAAAAGCATTTAGTAGCGAAGCCAACGAAATTAAACGTTATACCAAAAGCGTTTTTGGGGTAGTTGATACAGCCATTTCTAATGCTCGTTACCGTGGAGCTTTTGTGTCTTTCATGATATTTAGTGTGTTTGGAACCATTGCATTTGTAATGTGGGTTGGTGCCAATATGATAAAAACAGGAACTTTAACCATTGGTGATTTAACCATGTTTGTAATTATCTCAGGCTTTGTGGGTGGCACTTTTGCGGGCTTTGCCGATATGTTTAGTCAGTTACAAAAAACTTTAGGTGCTACGCAACGTGTACGCGAAATGTTAAGAGACAAAGGTGAAGACGTTGATTTAATAGAAACACCATTAAACGAAAAATATAAGATTGCAGGAGAAGTAAGGTTTGAAAATGTAGCTTTTGCTTATCCCGGCAGAACTGATGTAACTGTATTGAATAATATTAGTTTAACAGCAAGCAAAGGCCAACAAATAGCGCTTGTAGGCACTAGCGGTGCAGGTAAAAGTACTGTTGCCAGTTTGTTATTGCAATTTTATCATACCACACAAGGCAATATTTTTTACGATGACAAAAATGTAAACAATATTCCTTTAAGTCAGCTGCGTAAACAATTGGCTTTTGTGCCGCAAGATGTAATGCTTTTTGGCGGAACTTTATTTGAAAATATTGCCTATGGCAATCCAAATGCATCAGAACATGAAGTAATAGATGCTGCCAAAAAAGCCAATGCCTTTGATTTTATTATGGCTTTTCCTGAAAAAATGGAAACCATAGTAGGTGAGCGAGGCATCAAACTTTCGGGTGGCCAACGCCAACGAATAGCCATAGCAAGAGCCATTCTAAAAAATCCTGCTATTTTAATTTTAGATGAAGCTACCAGTGCATTAGATAGCGAAAGCGAAAGTTTGGTGCAAGAAGCATTAGATAATTTGATGCAAAATAGAACCACTTTTGTTATAGCTCATAGGCTTTCTACCATTAGAAAAGCCGACAAAATTATAGTAATTGATAAAGGAACTGTAGCCGAACAAGGAACCCACTTAGAATTAATTAACAAGGAAAACGGTATTTATAAAAAACTAGTTGATTTGCAAGTGGAATAATTGAAATTAATTGAAATTTTTTCAATATTTATTTTTGTATGATTTACATTGAATATTTATTTTACAATTACCGAAAAAAATTCATAATTTTTAAAGACAAGCTTTTGAAAATTTTAAATGCCTTTTTAAACTCTACAACTAAAAACAACAATCCAGCAACAACTCCATAAAGAATTGGAAGTTCTGAATTAAATGCGCTAGGCCTTGCCGCTATCAAAGGCAAAGTATTTGCAAATAATAAAAATAATAAAATTTTGTATGGAGTACTTTTAAATAGGTTCATTGTCTTATAATTAATTGTTTAATAACATATCCATAAAACGCAATATTGGTATTTATTCATTGTAAAATTATCAAAAAAAGATGTTGTATCAGCTGGTTCAGATTTTGCAATCCGAACCAGCTAATCAAGGATTTATTATCCTTTACAATGTCAATAATTTTTGCATTTCAAATGCTTAAAATAAAAAGTGCGGTTTACAAAACCACACTTGCAAATAATCTACTTTTATTTTTCTAACACTTCGTACATATCCAATCGCCTATCTTTCCAATTTAGAACTGTTCCTGTGTTTCTAGCGCGTTCAATAGCTGCCAAATCCAAATCAGCAATAACTACAGTTTCAATATTAGTGCTTGCTTCACCAGCTATGGCATCAGGAGGAAAAGCAAAATCGCTTGGTGTATAAATACCTGATTGTGCATAGTTGATATCCATATTATCAACCGAAGGAATATTACCAACCGTGCCTGCTGTTGCAACAATAATTTGGTTTTCAATGGCACGTGCTTGCGCACATAATTTTACCCGCAAATGGCCATGTTTTTCATCGGTACTAAAAGGCACAAAAAGTATTTTAGCTCCTTTATTACATGCTATGCGAGCCATTTCAGGAAACTCAACATCGTAACAAACATTAATAGCTACTTTACCACAATCGGTATTAAATACTTTTATTTCGTTTCCTGGCCTAACTCCCCACCACTTAGCTTCATTTGAAGTTATGTGAATTTTGTACTGCTTTTCGTAAGTTCCATCACGTTTAAACAAGTACGAAATATTATATAAATGGTCGTTTTCTACCTGTAAATGTGTACCTGCTATGATGTTGATATTGTACTCTAAAGCCAAGCGTGAAAATAGGTTTATATAATCTTCGGTATAATCATCTAGTTTTCTAATACTGTCTTCAGGGCTCATACTTTTATATTCGTGTAGCGATAAAAGTTGTGTAGTAAATAACTCTGGAAACAATGCAAAATCCGATTTATAATTACTTGCCACATCTGTAAAATATTCGCATTGCTGCGCAAATTGCTTAAAAGAAGTTATTTTACGTAATTCGTATTGAATACAGCAAATGCGTACTTTTTTCATTAACACACTTCGCTCGCGTGTTTCGGCTTGGTAATCTAAATTTACCCATTCAAATAAAAGTCCGTATCCTTCACTTTCTTTATCTTCTGGTAAATAATCTTTAATAATTCGTTGTATAGTATAACCTTGCGCTAACTGAAAGGTAACCACAGGGTCTTTAATTTTCTTTTCAACCACACGTTTTACATACGCTCTTATACCAAATTCTTCAGAGTGTTTGTGGTAATTAGGAACCCTACCTCCTATCAAAATACGCATCAGGTTTTTATCTTCACATAAATTTCTGCGCATTTCGTAAAGCCTTCTACCAATTTTTAAACCTTGGTAGTTTGGGTGCACCATCACCTCAATTCCATAAAGGGTATCTCCTTCTTCATCGTGATTGGTTATAAAACCATTATCACAAATTTCTTTCCAAGCATGGTCATCATCGTATTCATCCCAGCTTACTATTAAACTGGTTGCCGAACCAACTATTTTCCCTTCAAAGGTAATTACTTGCATTCCTTCCGGAAAAATTTTGTATTGGCTTTCTAGCATTTCATACGACCAAGGGTCGTTATCAGGAAAACATATTTTTGATAGCGCAATGATTTCATCAAAATCACTTTTTTCAGCATTGCGTTCAATTAGCTTTGGTTTCCTGCTATTACGTATTTTCATATAGTATTTTATCTAATCATTAACTTAAGCGAGACTATATTGCTGGCACCAATAAGTCCTGAGTTAAATGCATTGCCTAAGGCATAATCAATTTGTATTTTATTCAATTTTAAACCAACACCTAATGCTGGCGACATATTATAAGAACTGCTTCCATCTACATTTTTAACTTTTTGAAAATTGTTTAAACCACCTCTTACAAAAATTACTTGCTTGTAGCCTAACTCTGTTCCAAAACGAGGATCAAGGTTTAAATATTTGCTGGAAATAAATGTATTTCTTTGCCCATCGGTATTTACATCAAACTCCAAACTGCCCAATACCGAGAACCAATTTTTTACATAACTATAGCTGGTTCCTACAGTTAATTTGGGTAAAGTTAATTCTAAATTATTGGTTGGTAGTGCATTTCCTGTACTCAATAATTGAGCTTTGTCAGCTTCGCTAAAAGTATAATTCCAAGCATTAAATGTAGTGGTAACATCGCGCAACATAACGCCAAACCTAAAACGTTTTAACTTATACATGGCACTTGCATCAATTCCAAAACCCCATGCATTGGCAAATTCGCCTATAACTCTTCGAATAATTTTAACATTTCCGCCTAATTGCAAATGTTCTAAAAATTTTGTTTCAGTAGCATAACTGCCAATAAAAGCGTAATCAACAGCCGAAAAACTTGAAATTTTAGTGTAATCAACTTGTCCATTGCTATTTACCAAATATAAGGTATTAGGAATATTATCAACTCCAGAGCGGATGATAGAAATTGCAGCAACCGATTTTTCACTTAACCTAAAAGCGCCTGCCAAATAATCGTGGGTTAAAATACCCGCAAATTGACTGTTGCGCATTCCAATTAATTGAAATTTATCTTTCATGTTTAACAAGGCAGCAGGATTGTAATACCCCGCAGTAACATCGCTAACAGCTGCAACTGAAGCGCCTGCTAAACCTAAATTACGGGCGCCAACTCCAATGTTTAAAAACTCATTACTATATTTTAACTGCGCAAAACTAGCCTTATAAATGGCCAGAATTAGGGTTAAATAAATTATTTTTTTCATTTGTTATTTATAGTTCTTGGTTTATGGTTTTTAGTACCTAATTCATTTTTAAAAATTAATAATTTAGCTTTAATATGGTAAAAGAAAGTTGAATAAATAGTTTATCACATTTTACTTTTTACCATTCACATCTCACTATTAACTATTCACTAAACACTTGTTTTAATTCTGCTAATATAATAATTGGGTCATTAAAATGAATTTGTTCTAAATTATTTACCAATTTTTTTAAAAATAACTTATCACTCATGGTCATTTCGATACCCGAACCATATTTAAAAACTCTTGCTACTGAATATACAAAACTATCATCAACAGCATATCCAAACAAGTAACGTACTTCACAAAAATGGTCAAATTGTTTAATAAATGGTTCAATACTTTTATTTGAAAAACGTAAAACGAATTGATGCAATATTTTAGTATCAATTTGGTTTAAATCATGGTAAAATGAATGGCAAACTGTTGGAAAAAATTTTACTAAAAGTCTATCTATCATCATTTCCATTAAAATATGAGCTAAAAACCATTTCCTATTGATATGTGCCAATGGCTCAAATTGCTGTAATTCGTGATTAATTATATCGCTATACTTTTTAAAAAATGTTGACGGGTGAAATACCTTATCGGCTTGCAAATGAGCTTTACATCCTAATTGTAATTGAATTTCGGGTAATGTTAAACCATGCACTCTACTATCAAAACCTCGGGCAACATTACGCGCAAAATCGGGTAAAAATAACGCACTATTGAAGTAGTTATTATCTTGCTTATTATCAATAAAGTAATGTGATAAGTAGTTCAAAATTATTTATTGATACAAATAAAGTATTTAAAATTAAATATAAAAACAGTTTATACACTTTAAATTACTTTACAAATTGCCTAAATATTATAGTTAAAATAAAATTTGTACTATTGTAAATGTTTAAGCAGCCCTAAGAAAAGTGGTTAAAGATTATAAACTAAGAAAAAATTTTATACGGTTTCTAATTTCGATTGTACTTCTACAGTTGTCATTTTTAGCGGAACAACGTTATTTAAAAAACACCCCTCAACAACAGCAAGACACCTATCAACAGTTACAACAAATTATAAGAGGAAAGGAACTTACATGTGTAAGAACATTCCAGCAGCTACTCCTTGATACCACAAATTATGAAAAAAATTGGCTCAATGTGAACTCTTTGGCACAAAAAGAAAATTGCATTATTCAATTGTTTAAAAACGATACACTTATATCATGGACTAGTAACATAATCAATGCACAAAAGTTTAATTATAAATTTAAAGAAGGCCTGAGTTTTATTGTAAATAATAATGGTTCTTATCTTGCCTATAGCAAGGCTAGTGGTAGTTTTCATTTTATTTTATTTTACAATATTTATGAAGGTTACAATTACAAAAATCAATATTTAAGCAACAAATTCAATAATGAATTAACCTTTTTAGATAATGGAATTATTAGCCCACAACCATTAAAAGGATTTTCGGATATAAAAGATGTAAGCGGTAAATACCTTTTTTCAGTCGAAATTTTTAGCAAGGATTGGCTAGATAATACATGGCTTATACTGCTATCAATTGTAACTATCACTATATTTTGTGTTTGTTTCCATTTGCTTTGCAATTACTTATTGCAATTAAACATAGCACTTGGAACAGTATTTTATTTTGCGGTAATGTTTACAGCTAAAAAATTGTTGCTTATTTACCAATTACCTTCATACTTATATAGCAAACCACTTTTCAGCCCTATTATTTATGCATCAAGTGATATCATTCCATCGCTTGGCGATTTTTTAATTGTGGCACTTATGGCTTTGTGGTTTGTGGTTTTAATTGATACCAAACGTATTTTAAATAAATCAGAAAACAATGTTTACCTCAAATATTTCAAACTAGTTTTCTTATTACTTATTACCATTATTTCAATTGATTCAGGTATTGATAGTATTAAAAGCTTGGTATTCGATTCGCAAATTTCGTTCAGTTTAAAAAACGTGTACCTATTGAGTCAATTTAGCTTTTATGGCTTATTAATTGGCGTAATTTTATTTGTTGTTATTCATATTTCAATTAAAAATACTTTTTTATACATTAGGCAAAATGCGTTTAACAAATGGATTTTATTAGGTGTTTTACTACTAATTTACTTTGTAATTCATCCGCTCATCATCAATCTTGTTTTTGGACGTCAACATATTTTTTACTTAGGTTCATCATGTTTAATTTTAGCCTTTGTAGCTTTTAATTATTTTGTTTCCAAAGCCAATCGCTTCCAACATTTTTTTATCTTAGTTATCTTAATTTCGTTTGCCACCAGTTATTCGGTTAATTATTTTTCAAGCTTAAAAGATATTGAAAACAGAAAGCTGTATGCCGGTAAATTAATCTCACAAAACGATATCAATACAGAATATTTTTTACGCGATATTGAAAAGAAAATTTCGAACGACAAACAAGTAAAATATTACTTTTTAAACGAAATGGCTTCTAAGTCGCAGTTTAAAAAAACATTGCGCCAACTTTACTTTACAGGTTATTTAAGTAAATACGAAGTAGCCATTTACGATTTTGATTCAGCAGGTAATCATTTGAACGAACGCAACAATATTTCGTTTAACCAACTGAACGAAATTTACTACAACCAGTCAATTGAAACCATTGATAAAAACTTTAAATACCTTAAAACAAATAGCTTTTTAAAAGGCTATTTATCTAAGTTTTTAGTTAAAAATGGCAATGAAAAATTGGGTTATGTATTTATACAATTGCAACCAAAACTTATTCAGGATGAAAACCGATTTGAAGAACTACAAATAGAAGGAACCAGCAATACCATTGGGTTTAAAAAATTTGATTACAGTTATGCTATTTATAAAAACAATGCCCTAGTTAGTCAAAGCGGAAACTATCCTTACCGAACCATCAATAGTAAAACCACCGAACAAGAACAGTTTACTCATTTTATTGAAAATGGATTTGAGCATTTACAATATAAAAACGACAACCAACTAACAGTAATTGTAAGCAAAAAAGACGATACTTTTTACGAGCCATTGGGATTATTCTCGCTTATTTTTACGTTTTTTACATTATTACTTATTTTCTCTTTATCAATTTACGCGTTGGTAAATTCAAGATTTTTAAAGGGTTATAAGTTAATAAAATCAAAGGCTTACCGCTTTGTGAAGCATTTTATCAATAGGTTTTTATTTATCAAAGACCCTGATGTGGTTCTGATTAGAACCCGAATTCAAGTATCTATTATTTTAATTGTATTTATTACTTTAAGCATTACGGCTTATGTAACCATTAGTTTTATTCAATCGGAATACAATACCAAACAAAACGAAAAACTAAGTCGAAAAATACGCAGTGTGGTTAACACACTTCAAGGCGAAGCCAGCGATTATATTATTAAAAATAAGCAAAACGAAACCAAGGCTTACTTAAACCAATTAGCCGATTTTTACGACACCGATATTAGTATTTATAACTTAAATGGAAAATTGGTAGCTAGTAGTATTAGCAAGGTTTTTGACGAAGGTGTTATAGCTGATTTAATTAACCCAACTGCTTATTACCATTTGTATTCATTAAAAGAATCGCAGTTTAGCCAAGCAGAACGCATTGCCGATTTTAGTTACATAGCCGCTTATGTTCCTATTTATAAAAACGAAAACGATTTAATAGGTTATGCGCAATTGCCTTACTTTAGTAAACGTGCCGATTTATTAAGCGAAATTTCTAGCATTGTGGTTGGGTTTATTAACTTATATGCACTTTTATTTATTGTAATTGGAATCATTGCTTATATTATTTCACATAATATTTCTTATCCACTTATTTTAATCCAAAAACAATTAAGCACTACCAATTTAGGAAAGAAAAACGAACCTATTTTATGGAATAGAAAAGATGAAATAGGCGACTTGGTGAAGCAATATAATTTAATGATTGATAAGCTAGAGGAAAGTGCAAATAAACTCGCTCAAAGTGAACGTGAAGGCGCGTGGAGAGATATTGCTAGGCAAATAGCCCATGAAATAAAAAATCCACTTACGCCTATGAAGTTAAGTGTACAACATTTGCAACGAGCTTGGAAAGATCAACACCCAAAACTAGAAGAAACTTTTCATAAAGTAAGTAAAACCATAATTACTCAAATTGATGTATTGAACGATTTGGCAAGCGAGTTTAGTAATTACGCAAAAATGCCAACTCCTGAGTTTGAAAACATACTTTTAAAAGATGCTTTACAACCCATTATTGACCTCCATCAGAACGATGACAATATTAAAATTATCAATCAAATACCCCAAGACCTTTATGTTCATTTTGACAATAATTATTTAAATAGAACTTTTACCAACTTAATAAAAAATGCATCGCAAGCCATTCCTGATGATAAAAAAGGCCTAATTGATATTAGCGCCACCATAGATGGAACACAAGTAAAAATACACATAAGCGATAACGGAAAAGGCATAAACAAAGCCGATGCTGATAAAATATTTACTCCCTATTTCAGTACTAAAATTTATGGTATGGGCTTAGGTTTACCAATGGTAAAAAACATGATTGAAGCGGCAGGTGGTAAAATTAGCTTTACTAGTAAAGAAAATGAAGGAACAGTATTTGAAGTAATATTACCTCTAGGAGAACTAGCGTAATTTGAAAACCAAAACCTTTACTGCAATCATTATTTTATTTTTCTCACTTTCAAAGTGTTATTCACAAATAAAAACACTTAATAGTGGCATTATATTTCAATTTTCTGCATTTGAAAAGAGCAATCCTATTTACAATATTGGATACGCTAAATACAAACAAAACAATTTGGGTAGGTATTATAAAAGTTATTATTTTGAAATTGGCTATTCAGCTCAAAACAATATTAATTATGTTATTCCAAGCTTCACCTATAACTTTTTTAACTATTTTCGTAAATCAAGTTCAAGCTGCATAATATTAGGCGCAAGGATAAGTGATATTATTTTCAATAAGAATAACGATATAAGAATTGCTCCAGTTTTGGGCTATAATATTCGGAATTCAATCACATTTTATTACAGTTACAATTACCCATTAAGTAATGATAACTATGAAGGTAAATTTGGTTTATATTCAGCAGGTATTATTTGCCCACTTTATCCTTTTTACAAAAAAGAATCTTCCACTCCTATGAAGTAACATCGAATACATTTCAATTATAAATTCCGTGTGTTTTTTCGTTTTCGGATCAACAAGTTCAAAGACTATAATTTAGCCTCTAAAGCAATTTGACATTACAAAAAACTAAATAAAAGCCATTATGTCTTTTATTTTAAATCAATTTTATTCAAAAACACAATAAATAAGCCATATTGTCTTTAAAATTCAATTGGAAAACTTTTTGATTATTAGAAAGTATCAATCAAAAAAACAATTAAATAACAAACAATATGAAATTTTTAAAATTAAATCCAGCTCGCGAGTTCTTTATTGAAAACTCAGTACCATCTCAATTTTTCAACACTGTTGATACCATTTTTAACCACAACCTGGGCAAGTTTGAGCGCGATGTTCGTTTTACTCCAAGAGTTGACATTACCGAAGATGAACACAACTTTACTTTACATGTGCAATTGCCAGGTGTAAAAAAAGAAAATGTGAATGTAGAAATATTAAAAAACACCCTTGTAATTAGCGGTGAGCGTAGTTTTAGAAAAGAAAATGACACGCGTAAATTCCACACCATTGAGTCGTTTGAAGGTAAATTTAAACGCAGTTTCCACTTAAGCGAAAGCATTGACAAATCCCATATTGATGCAAAAATGGAAGATGGTATTTTAACTATCGAACTTAAAAAAGTAGAAAACAAAGTAGAAAAAATGGCTGTAGCTATTAAGTAACCTATTAATAAATTTAAAACATAGTATATTATTAAAATGCCCTAAATAGAAATTTTCTATTTGAGGGCATTTTATTTATTGGAACAACAAATTGAATACTTATTTAAAAATTCTGTTACAACTATTTATAAAAATGCAATAATTATTTAATTAAATTAAAAATTAACCTTAACAAAAAATTCTTAATACTCTTCTTTAATAAAATTTACAGTTGATTTTCAACCTTACAAAAGCTTAAATAGTTTTTGTGTATTTCATGTTAGTTTCTTGTAAAGTTGGCATATTATTTTGCCTCTTTATTATAAACTAAATTCATGCTTACATCATTAACCATTATCAACTCGAAAGTATATGGCAAAGCCGAGATACGATTTAACGATTGCGATAGTTTACAATTAGTTGGACCAAATAATATTGGAAAGTCAACCTTAATTTATGCCCTCAATTTTTTATTTATTATTGATGGAAATAAAATGACTTTTAGTGGAAACAGACGAGGTGATAAAGAAACCATTCACCATTATTTTCCTAATCCAAACCAAAGCTATATTGTATTTGAGGTTTTTAAAAAAGCATATTACTGTATTTTACTAAAACGCGATAGTGAAGGTAATTTAGAGTATTACAAATACCAAAGCGATTATAAAGAAAGTCATTATGTAGATGCTGAAAAGCGCTTGATGAAATTTGATGAAGTGCAAGCTAATTTGGCTAGCGAAGGCATTACTTTAGAAGCATTTAAAGATAAACGTGAGGTGTTTAACTTTGTATACCAACGTGGACGTAGAAATAATGGAGTAGTTTGGCTAGATGACAATGTAAAAAGTGACGGTTTAAGCAATAACTTTTCTAAAATTTACAGGTACTTAATCAATACCAAATTAATTACCAATAAAAACCTGAAAGAGGCTTTAATTATAGCCGATAACAGAGAAAACGAATCGTTAAATTTTAGCCAAAAGAACAAAAAAGACATTTACGATTTACGCAAAATCAATAACGAAATTAGGAACCTAAAATCAGTAAAAAATGAATTTGATGAATTTAGGGAAATTGTGAGTCAATACAGTGCTAAATCAAAAATAATTAGCCAATTATATGCTGCATTTACACAAAACTACGAGCATACTTTACCAAGTTTACAAGCACAGTTGGTTGATAAAACACAAACCAGGGCGAAAATAAATACCGAAATTAACGAAGATTTGAATCCTAAAAAATCGGATTTAGATAGAAAAATTGGTGGTAAAGATGCCGAAATTCAAAACGAAGCCATAAAGGTTAACGAAAAAGAAATTGAGTTAAAAACCATCAACTCGTTTGAGCCAGAAAAAATGCTGAACGAAAGTTTAGCCAATTACGATAAAAAACGTAAGGAAATAGAAAGTCGCTTAACCATGATAGATATTCAAAAACTGAATTCAAAACAAATTGAATACAGGGTTATGACTTTAAAAAATCAGGTAACAAGTTTTGAAAACCAAATAAAAAACTATAGCGATTTATTAATTAATAAAATTAGCGGAAACAAAGATAACCGCAAATTGCTAAACGCTATTTTAAGTGAACAAGTAAAAGCATTGCCGGGCGAACAGGTAAAAAAAGCCATTCACAAAATCAGTGATTCACTAAAGATTTTTGATGGTGAAATTGATATTTCAAAAAATATAATTCAAAAAGATTTTGAAAGCATTGAAGAAATAACAGAAAAACTAAATCAAGCAAAAACGGAACTAAAAAGCCAAGAACAATTGCTTGAAACAGTTAAAGATATTGAAAAATCGCAAAGCGAATTACAAACCATTTTAACCGAAATAGATGTTATAAAAGTTAAGCTACAAAAAATAAAAAGTAAGCCCGCTTTAGTTAAATCTATTGAAAAAATGAAAGCGGTAATTGCTACTTTAAATACCGAAAAAGAGCAGTTTGAAACAGACCAAAAGTCCATTAGTAAAAAGATTGCACAAAAATCGAATGAGCTTATTGAAATAAATGAGGAGATAAAAAAACGAGAAGATAGAATTAGCAAATTACAAGAAAACAAACGCGAGTTAGAGGCTTTTGGAATTGCTCCTGATGAGTTTGATAGCAGCGAAGATTTAGATTTATTATACAATAAGATAAAACTCAATCAAAACGACCGTTATACTTTAAAAATTAACAAAGACAATTTATTTGAAAAGTTAAAAGAGAAACTACAATCAACTTTTGCCGATGAGCAAGATTTTATAAAATATGTAGAAGAAGAAATTGCTTTAATTGATGATAAAGAGCGTAGTATTCAATCGTTATTAGAAAGTATCAGCACACAGTTTGCAAACCCTGCCTATACCCTACTTAAACGTTACGATGAGTTTAAAGAATTTGTAAACAATAAGTTTAACCATAAACTTTCGCAAAGCAGGATTTCGGATATTGAAAGTTTAACCATTGAATTGGTGGATAACAAAAAGTTGGTGGAAGAGGTTAAAAAAATCAGCCAAATTCAGCAGGTAAAAGGACAATTGATGTTTGAGTTTGACCACTCAGAAAACTTAAAAGTATTAGATGCTTATTTGGACTCGGGTAAGGCCATTGAGTTTGAAAATCTGTTTGATATTACCCTGCATTTAACTCGAAAAGGAAGCACCAAACCAGTTGATTTAAACGAACAAATTGAAAGCGATGGAACCGATAAAATGATTCGTTTGATGATTGTAATGAACATCATTAACCGATTGGCTATAGCTGATGATGAAAATAGAATTGTATTGTTTATTGATGAGGTAGCTACTATTGATAAACAAAATCGTCCAGAGTTAGTGCGTTTCTGTAGAGAACATTATTTCATTCCAATATTTGCTGCGCCTGATGCAGTGGCTGGTTTTGGTAAATATTATTTCATTTATCCAAATGCTGGAAAAATAAATGTAAACGAAAAAATAAATGCCATGTATGGCGAATCGAATACTGTTAGTGTTAGATAATGAGCAATTGACAATATGCAATTGGCAATTGAAAGGCATGAATAGCCGTTCGGCTTTAGCCAACGGTAAAAAAATAAGCAACAGGCAATTGACAATTGACAATAAGAAATTGGAAATTGATAAGTATAAATAGCCGTTTGCGGTTACTGAGCGAAGTCCGATAGCTATCGGACGAAGTATAGCCAACGGTAAAAAAATGAGCAATTGGTAATTGAAAGGCATGAATAGCCGTTAGGCTTTAGCCAACGGTAAAATAAATAAAATATGCAAATAGTAAACGAATTTTTCAATAAACTAAAGTTAGAAAAACGGCTACCTAAAAGCCTTTTGGGTGCTGTGGTGAAAAATTCCAAATTGTATAAATTATTAATTCAAGCAAATGCAATTGACACTGAGAAAGTAGGAAGAGGTGGTAATATATTTATTAAAAACGAAGAATTATTTGATAAAATATACAGTAACTTAATAAACAACTCTATTGGTGAGGTTAATAATAAAAGCGATGCTGCAAAAAAATTTGGAAGCAGTAAAAGTGTAAGTAATTTAAATAACAACTCGTTCTATTTTTATAGAGGAAATAAAAATGTAGTTATAGATAATGAAACCATTGACTTAAATTATTACACTGATAAATTTGGATTTTTTGGGTGTAGCAATAAAGTAATTGAAACACCCAAACTATGCTGGATTGAAAATAAAGATTGTTTTGAAATGGCGGAAAAAATAATTGGAAATGATTATGTATTTGTACATAAATATGGAAGATTAGGAAAAAATGATTTCAATAATTGGAACATAAACGAAATTTTGTTTTGCCCTGATTATGATTTTAAAGGATTGGAAGAATATTTGGTATGTAAAGAAAACTTTGATAATACCATACTTTACATACCCGATAATTTTGAAGAAAAACTATTAGCATCGAAAATGCCAATAAAAGGAGAAATGCAAGAAAGACTAAAAAGAACAACGGATAAACAAGTAATGGAGATTAGAGATTTTATTTTAAAAAACAGCCGAATTTTAGAACAACAATTTCTATTTTAAATAAAATAAACATTCATAAAAAATGTTAAAAGCAGAACCAAAAACCATACTCAATTTTTTAGCTAACTATTTTGATAGCTTAAAAGATTTGTTTGATATACAAGCAGCCGATGGTGTAATACAACGTGAGCGATTAGCGCAGGTATTAGCCGAACGCAACGACAATATTGAAGCTACTTTATTGGAGTATAAAATATTGCGAAAAATTGGCGAAGACTTTGAATTTAGAGATACCTACTTTAAACTATTTGAATTTATTTTAAATGAGTTTAGACCATTATTGCCAGAAACCATTCAAAAATATGAGCAGTCAATTGGTAGGTTATTTCAAAAAATTAGAGAAGGCGTAAAAGGAGATACCTTAATTTTGCGTAATAGAATTGACGATTTATACAATGAAATTAAGGAATTTAGCGAAGCAGTGGAAAAAAACACCATTCGTTTATTGGCCGAAACACGCGAACTAAAATCGAATGTAGATAAACTTGATTACAAAGAAAAAGTGCGCAAAGCTAGCTTCTGGATTGACTATTATATAATTCCATTGAACAACATTTTAGATATTAACCATGTAGATAGTATTACCAATAAATTGTTTGATATTTCGCAATATACCAACGTGCGCAGGCTTAATTTTAACGATGAAAGTATAAGGGTTCAGTTTGAAAAACTTTATACTTTTTTGGTAATGACCAACGATAATTTATTGCGTCAATCAAAATTATTAACCAACGAGTTATTGCCATTAATTGAGCGTATTAGAACCGAATCAATCATTCTTACAGGTTGGATTGAGTTTTTAAAACAACCATATAAATCGCCTGTTCCTAAAATATTTAAACCTGAAAGAAATTACCCTTACAGCAATGATATGTACCTAAATGCCAAAGAGTATTTAGAACAATTTATTACTGAAGAAAACATATTGGTAGAAGACCCAATAGCCAAAAGTGACAAGTGGGTATTTAACAAAGAACTTTATAGGTCAAAAATGTTAGAACAACTGCCAATTGATAGTTTTTTTGATTGGTGTGGTTTAACATTGAGAAGCGAATATAAAGACATAGAAACCGATAAATTTTTTGCCTTAACAGGTTTACTTTTTGAGGATGATATAACGCTTGAATTAGACGAAACTGAAAAAGACAGAAAGCTAATTAAAACAAGCCAAATGACATTGCGTGTACCAAAAATAAAAATATTAAAATATGGAATTTCCTAGATATCATAAAGACATAGTGAGTGATTTAATGAGCGGTAAGTTTATTCTTGCTAGCGACCCAAAGTTTGTTTCGTTAAAAGAAACAGAAGACTTTTATACTTCATTTTTTAAAGAAAGTTTTGGTTATGAATTAGAAATTAAAACCGATTTTGCGTATATACTTTCCTACGAAACAGGCGAACAATTAAGCCGTGATATCTGCTTATTTTTTGCCATATTGAGTTTTGAATCAGATAAAGATGGAAAAAACTTTTTAGAAGAAATTCAGTATGCTGAGTTTGAAACCGAAAAGTTAGATGAATATTTTACCAACTCATCGTACGCGGAACTTATTTTAAACAATAACCAAATGAAAGATGCGTTTAGTAGAAAACAATTTTATACTACTTTAAATCGCAGGAATATCATTGAAAAAACGGGCGAAAATAAATTTACATTTACCCAAGCTTACAAAGTGTTTATTGACTTTGCAG
>JBIIBC010000062.1:0-7661 GCA_044239605.1 Bacteroidia bacterium
TGAAATTCTATTACGGTTTAGATGGTGGACCAGCGCATACACTAGAAGATATTAGTGAAAAAATTGGTTTAACACGTGAGCGTGTGCGCCAAATTAAAGAAAAAGCACTTCGCAGATTACGTAAATCTTCTAAGAGCAAAATTTTAAAATCTTATTTAGGATAATTTTTTTAGAAACAATAAATAAATCCCAATTGTATTAATTTGCAATTGGGATTTTTTAGTTAAATCTATTCGAAGGATTAATTTTAAAGTTACTACTTAGACCCAGTAATTTCATGGTATATTCCTCCTCCTTGTCCGCCAGAATTACGAATTATATTTACTTTTAAAACACCTTCAAATACTCCTGAACTCATGCGAGTATCTTTTGGGAAAATAAAGTTACCTTTTTCATCTAATTCTGCCGTAATTTCATCGTCTGGAGTATATTTTATTCTTACTTCTTTTGTATTACTTGCCAATTCAATGAGGCCAACAAATTCTAAAGAATCTGACAAGTGATAGCCAATATACTTGGTATTATGTTCAGACCTATGCACCTTAAAAAACCAACTGCCCGTATATTTTTTACGATAATCAACAGTTTCTTTGGTGCAGCCAAAAATTAGGCAAATACTAATTAAGGTTAATATAAATTGTTTCATATCTATAACTAGAATAAAAAAAATATATTTGATTGATGGTATCGCAATTTAATTTTTTTACATGAATGTGGTCCTATCAAAAAAACTTTTTAAGAATTTAGAACTATACTTTTACCAAAGTAATAAAAAATTTTTGAGATTATCTTATTTGCTCTTTCTTAACAAATTTATCTTTTATTTTAAGTTAAGCTACCTTTAGCCAATAGTAAAAATTAGTGAAAAGCATTATTTTTATTATTGTTTTTAATTACTTAGTTAGTTGAGTGCAAATGACTTTTTATGGAACAATAATTAAAGAAATAATACCAAAGAAAATACAGGCCTTGACATATTAGCTATTTTGACGATAGTTTCCGTTTCATCAATATAAAAGAGTTCATTATCATAGATTTTTGACCCATAAATATTAATCAAATTATTAAGTGCAATTCCAACACCAAAATGTTTAAACATTTGATAATTGAGGGCAAGATTGCAGTTAACGCCATAATTTAAACGAGAACCGCCATATTCTCTAGTATTATAGTTTGCTTGTCCTACTTTATTATCAGCTAATTTTTTTTCGAAAAAGTTAACATTAAGATTAGCCAATCCTTCTATGGTCAAACTTACCTTTTTTTTCTTATCTATAAAGAATAGTTTACCTATTCCCTTTTGGTAATTAAATCTCAATCCAGTAATTTCTTCAGTTTTTTCTCTTTTCTCCCAATTATCTCTATCTATATATTTTTGATAAGGCAAAGAGGAATAGTATTTGTCTTTTCCTATTCCAACCTGGAAAATGGCTAGAAAACGATGGGGTAAAACAATATAACCTTTAACGTCAATGCCAGCACTATAGTATGTAGATTTCATTGTTTCCTCTATTATAGGGTATCCTGGGATGTTAGTATTGGAATTAATATTTGTTATTTTATAGGTATTGTCGTTTTTATCGCTGGTATAATAGGGGTTTATAAAGAGGATAAACTTACTTGAATCTTGAGCTAATAAAGTATTAGCCAATAGAAAACTAATGATTAAGACTGTATTTTTCATATTAATATTTTACTTCTTCTGGCAGTTTATAACAAATGGCTTTGTTTCTGTCTTGTACATAAATAATTTTTTTATTCTTTTATAAACCTACTTGTTTGTTTAGCATTAACTTCATCAATTATTTGTAAAAAATAAATTCCTTGCGCTAAATTATCAATAGTTAAAGAAATTTTTTTCAAATTATTATTTTCATAGTTTATTTCTTTTACCAACTGACCTGTTACATTATAAATCAAAACAGTTTTGATATTACTATTGGTAGTTATGTTTAGTTTGTTGGCAGCAGGGTTAGGGTAAACGTTGAATGCTAGTGTTTCATTTTCTAATATTCCTACTGAATTAATATTTAGGCAAACTGAGGTATCTTTACATCCTAACCGACTTACAATTACTGCATAATTTCCATTTACTTTAGCAGTATAATTTTGACCATTTGCATTGGCTATAATTGAGTTGGTATTACAATTTAGCCATTGGTAATTTGCCTCGGCTTGAGTTGCGGTTAGTATTGTTTTATTTTTTGTTATTGCTACATTTGGTAATGGTGTAACATCTAATTTTATACTTGCAGTGTCTGAACAACCCTTTTCGTTTAATACAGTTACCCTATAAGTTTTACCATTTAAAGGCACAAATAATTGTCCGTTAATAATTCCATCTGTCCAAAAGTATAAATTACCCCCAGTGGCAGTAAGTTTTACGGGTGTTTTGGCACATACAGGGTTTTGGCTTGCAAGTACATTTACAGTTGGGTTTGCATTAACAACTATATTAATAAAAGCAGAGTCAATACATCCATTACTATCAATACCAATTAGTTTGTAATTGGTATTTACCAATGGTTTAAAAGGCTCATTATTTAAAATATTATTATTCCAATTATATGTTTTTGCACCATTACCGGTAAGTTTAATGGTTTCCCCTTGGCATATTATGGTGGAATTGGCGCTAATGGTTATTTGGGGTTTAGGATAAATGTTAAATGTTTTTGACAGTGAATCCTTACAATAATTTAAATCATCAGTAATAATTAATTGAATAGTGTAACTACCAGCATTATCGAAATTTTTAGTAAAATTAATACTAGTTGATGTATCTAAGTTGTTTAATTTCCATAATCTATTAATTTTTCCTTGGCCAACTACTGAAGTATCAGTATATATCAGGGTATTGTTTATACATTTACTACCATTATTTAAAGTAAAACCAATTTTTGATTTTGGTAACACAGATACAGTAACTTTAGTTCTTTTACTTGCCCCACATGTACTATCCTGTGCATAATAAGTAGTAATATTGTTCAATAAGGGCGTGTTAAAACTATTGCCCGAAGCCAAATAATTACCTCCTAATGAATCGGAATACCAGGAAATAATTCCATCGCCAGTGGTATTCAAAATTGTTTTGGTATTATAACAAATTGTTGAGTTAGTTAAAGATGGCGGTCGAGGAGGGATGCAAGGAGGAGGCATTACATTACAAATGAATTCAGCTTTATTTATCGTTGTGCTATCACCTAGTTGTCCATGTTCATTATTTCCACTAGCACAAAAAGAAGTTCTATCACTCTTTAAACCAATAGAATGGTCTGAACCTGCCGAAATAGCTATCCAATTATTATTAGTTCCTATTTTTACTGGGGTTAAACTACTAGTTAAAGTATTATTTCCCAATTGCCCAAAATCATTTTGCCCCCAAGCCCAAAGTGTACCATTTGTTTTTATTCCAAAACGATGAAAACCTTCTAAATAATAAATAAATTGAACAGCATTACATTTTGATAATAACCAATCATTTTGTAAGCCTATTTGAGTAGGAATATCTCTATCTATAAATGTTCCGTCACCTAATTCTCCATTAACATTTTTACCCCAAACCCAAAGTGTACCATTCGATTTTATAGCGGTATTAAAACCAAAACCGCCATGAATTTGTGTCCAATCATTATCATTCCCAACTCTTAACAAGTAAGGCCTATCGCCTTCTGGTCTACCATCTGAACTATAACCTATACCATTAGTTCTAAATGACCAGATTGTTCCATTGGATTTTAAAATTAGTTCTGGACCATTAGAAATTCCTACCCAATCGGAATTTGTACCATACATTATTAATTCGTTTGATTGATTGGCAAATAAAGTATCGCTTATACCATGCATCCACAATGTACCATCGGCTTTAATGGCTATATACCTATTATAAAGTGAAATTTCCGACCAATTGCTATCCATTCCATGTCTTATTGGACTTTTTTCTAAAGTAGGTTGAGTTAAACCAGAAACAAGACTATTCAAACCCCAAACCCAAATTGTTCCATTTGATTTTAATGCCAAAACACTTCCTATTCCCAAACCAATACTTGTCCAATTACTATCACTTCCTATTTGAATGGGAATGTTATAAGAAATTTGTCCTTGCGTCCAATGTACTCCATTTCCCAACGTGCTGTATAAATTATAACCCCAAGCCCAAAGTGTACCATTGGTTTTTATACCTAAACTGTAATATCTACTTGCATATACTACTAGCCATTCATTAGCAGGTAGGCTTTTTAAAATGGGGCTGTGTTGATTAATTAAAGAGTTATTCCCAAGTTCGCCAAAACTATTCTTGCCAAAAGTAAATAATTTACCATTAGCACCTAGTGCCATTGAAAAACTATTGCCCGCACTTATATAAACCCAATTGTTGGCTATTCCAACTTTAGCAGGGATGTTTGAACTAACTGTATTTTCGTTACCTAATTGTCCATTATTATTTTCACCCCAAGTATAAAGTGTGCCATATACTTTTATGCCCATACTATGATTTGTACCTGCTGATATTGCTATCCAATTATGTTCATTGCCAATTTGAACAGGATGGTTTTTTTGAATAAAAGTGTTATCACCCAACTCTCCATTTAAATTATTACCCCAGGCCCAAAGTGTGCCATTTGCCCTCAATGCTAAATTATGATTTGCTCCAGCACTTATTTTTGTCCAATTGCTATCAAGGCTAATTAATATAGGCTCATTTTTATTAACTAAACCACTGTCGCCTAATTGCCCAAAATCATTTTTACCCCAAGCCCAAAGTGTACCATTTGATTTTAAAGCAATGGCATGGTTATTACCACACATTATACTTGTCCAATTTTGTTCTGTATTAATTTGAATGGGAATATTACTTTTTGCCATGGTAGTTCCAATACCTAACTGTCCCCAATCATTTTTACCCCATGCCCAAAGTGTACCATTTGCTTTTAAACCAATACTAAAATTAGTACCTGCTTTGATGCTAATCCAATTACTATCTGCTCCTATTTGAAATGGAATGTTTTTATTAATAAAGCTTCCATCACCCAATTGCCCATCGTTATTTAATCCCCATGCCCACAATGTTCCATTTGCCTTTATACCAAATGAATGATAATTACCAACTGCCACCAATACCCAAGTATTGTCATTTCCAATTTGAATAGCATTGGTTTTATTTATTAAAGTGCCATCACCTAATTGCCCATTATTGTTTAAGCCCCAAGCCCAAATATTACCCTCTTTAATTTCTAGGCTATGTGAAGCAACAGCGCCAGTAGAAGCTCGCATATAATTGGCCCTATAAGGCACTCCACTTCTTAATTCTCGTCTGCTATGTTGTGCTTGAACACCAAAAGTTAAAATGCTTAACAAAAGAAGCAATAAGGTTTTGTAAATATGTTTCATATATTTAAGGGTTTTTATAAAAGCAATAAGGCTTTATAAAGCCTTATTGCTTTTATTTGTTATTCTTTTATTATTTTAATTGTACGTAAACTAGCATCTTTAAAAAATACTTTTACAAAATATATCCCTTTAGTTAAAAGCGATATGTCAATTTTGTTACCATCAAATATAGCTTGTTCCAAAACTTTTTTTCCATTTATATCAAAAACTAAAATTGTTTTTATGTTTTTAATTTCCGAAAAAGTAATGTGATTGTTTGCAGGTATAGGAGAAACTTTTATATCTGATTGTGGTTGAATAGCTTTAAACTCTTTGGCACTTGTAGTAGTGAACATTGTACTTAATGTTCCTGGGTCACAAAACGAATAGCAAGGAGCTATAATACTGGTTAATGCTCCAGTATAAGTTACCCAAGCTCCACTTCTATCTTGACAAGTCATGGTATAATTGCTGCCCATTGGAGGGGGGTTAGAAGCATCACACAACATAACAGGGTTGTTTTTTTCTAGTTGATATTGATATGTAGAAGGATCGAATATCCAATTTTGCATACAGCATGACTCCCCATCACAATCTACTGATTGAAGTACTCTGTTTAATGGATATTGAATGCCTTGTCCTGCCAAAGGTCCTTCGAGTGCAAATGTATAACAAGTAACTGGAGGGTAAGTAATTTCGGCTACTGCTTGGCAAGCAGCAGGATAAGTAAAAGCCATATTTGCACCTGCGCCATATTGTGCTAATAAACCTTCTTGTATAGCCCTATAATCCAAAATAAAATTTGGCCCTGCATAAGTATATGGGGGATTAGTACTAAAACCTGTTGCTTTATTGAAAATGATTCCAACATTTGGGTCGCATTGAACCATAGTAAACTCTACAGTTATAAAATTTCCCGTGCCCGAACCTCCAACTTCAACAGTTGTCGTTAATATACTTGAAGTAGGCTTGCAGCCACAAGGGTTTACTTGTGCCATTATTGAATTATTGCTAAAAATGATTGTTAATAAAAGTATTAAGATACTTTTTAAAAATACTTTTTGATTTGTTATGTTGTTTGTTTTCATGTTACTTGTTCTGTTTAAATTGTTAAAAATTGAGTGCTTTTACTTTCTATAGCTGCCAAAGCGCAAGCAGCTGTGCAATACAAGCAGTATTGCATTATTTTATTTTTTAGCTACTTTCGCAGCTAGATAGGGTGAAGTTTTATTAGCATAATCAGCACTTTATTAAAGGCTTACCTTAGTTGGCGCTTTGGTAAGCCTTGCTTTTATCAAACTTATACTAATTAATGTTTAAAGCAAATATTTTTGTTAATTTAAAATTAAATTACTTGTTTTCAATCCTATAATTTGTACTATAATGTATTTTATTGGTATTTTATGACATATTTTTTATAAAACTGCTAGTTAAATAATAAAAAGTAACACTAGAAAAAAAATACGTTTATTCAAATAATTTAATATTGTCTTCAACTTAATGCTAAATTGCTTTCATAAAGCTCTTGCCTTAATTTAATTCTTATCAAAAACAAATGACCACATCACCCAAATATACCAATGCACTAATTCATGCTTCAAGCCCATATTTATTGCAACATGCACACAATCCAGTAAATTGGGTAGAGTGGAGTGAAGAAACCCTGCAAAGGGCCAAAAACGAAGACAAAATGATATTGGTAAGCATAGGTTATTCGGCTTGCCATTGGTGTCATGTAATGGAACACGAAAGTTTTGAAAACGAAGAAGTGGCCGAGCTAATGAACCAACACTTTATTTGCATAAAAGTAGATAGAGAAGAACGCCCCGATATTGACCAAATTTATATGGATGCAGTTCAACTGCTAACAGGCAGAGGTGGTTGGCCACTAAATTGTTTTGCATTACCTGATGGCAGACCCCTGCATGGTGGTACTTATTTCCCCATAGAGCAATGGAAAAAAACATTGCAATCCATTGCCGATTTTTATAGAGATAGAAAAGAAGAAGCTTTTCAATATGCGGCTGAATTAACCAGTGGAATCAATAAACTAGACCATATTATTCCTGTAGAAAATGCAGAAATAAAGCTCGAAACCATTGATAATGCGGTGGAAAATTGGAGCAAAAATTTCGATTTAATTTATGGTGGTTATAATTGGGCGCCTAAATTCCCTATGCCCAATAATTGGGATTTTTATTTACAATATTACAAGCAAAGTAATAATCCGTTGTATTTAGATGCTGTTATTAAAACACTAGATGGCATGGCAAATGGCGGTATTTTTGATCAAA
>JBIIBC010000007.1:0-85341 GCA_044239605.1 Bacteroidia bacterium
GGGTTACTTCAAAAATAATTTTTGATAAAATTACCTCTAAAAAGCATTTGGTAAATAATGCCCAACTGTTGGAAGCATTAAAAACCAATCAGCCAAAAGTGTTTTTAACTTTAGGCGCAGGCGATATTGATTTATTGATAAAACCAATTAAAGAAATTTTAGAGAAATAGAATAATAAAAATAGTTCCGTATGAACGAAGGATTTTATAGCCACCAGTTTTAACTGGTGGTAAAATAAAATAAGAATAATAATGAAGTGGATAAGTGATAGAAAAATCAAAGTGTTTAAAAAGTTAGGCCTGATATTTATTTGGCTTGTGCTTGGCTGCGGTTTGGTTTTTGCGGTTTCATTTACCAATAATCAAGAAAAAGAACTAGCTGTAAAAAAGGTTATTATTCAAATTTACCCAGAAAATATTGAGTTTTTTAACCGTAAAAAGGTGGTAAAAACCATTACTGAAAATGGCAATTTAAGCGATATAGCTAATGCCAAGGTGCAAGATTTGAATACCAGTTATTTAGAAAAAAAATTAACCGAAAATACTTTTTTACAAGAAGCTAAAGTGTATAACGATTTGAGTGGGAATGTATATGTTAAAATTCACCAAAGAGAGCCAATACTAAGGCTTTATCGCTATAATGGAGTTAATTTTTACATGGATAAATTTGGGGTAAAATTTCAAACAACTGATAAATTTACTGCTCATGTACCTATTGCTAATGGCAATATTTTTGAAAGGAGTAAGCCAGGCGATACAGTGTATAGTTTTGTAGCTAATGAACTATATAAAATAGCCTCTTATGTTGATAAACAAATATTTTGGAAAGCACAGATAGAACAGATATTTGTAACAAGGGATAATGAGTTTGTTTTAATTCCAAAAATTGGTAACCATCAAATTTTATTTGGTGGTGCCAACGAATTGGAAGCCAAGTTCGAAAAGCTTATGGTTTTTTATAAAGAAGGCCTAAGTAGAGTAGGGTGGAATAAGTATAAATCCATAGATGTTAGGTTTGATAAACAAGTTGTTTGTAAATAATAAAAAAAAGTTTTTTCAATAAAATATAAAAAAATGCAAGTTCAAGAATTAAAAATTGTAGTAGGGTTAGATATTGGAACCACAAAAGTTTGCGCAATTGTTGGTACAAAAAATGAACATGGCAAAATTGACATTCTTGGCATGGGTAAAGCCGAGAGTTTCGGTGTAATCCGTGGTGAGGTTAGAAATATTGATAAAACGGTACAAGCTATTAACGAGGCTATTGAAAAAGCTAAAGAAAGTGTAAGTAAAAACCCTCAATCAAAAATTACTAAAATTGAGATATCTTCTGTACACGTTGGAATTGCGGGTCAGCATATAAAAAGTTTGCAACACCGCAATAGCATTAGCCGTATAAATACTGAAGATGAAATTAGTAAAGAAGACGTTGAGCGTTTAATTAAAGATACTCATAATTTGGCATTACCTCCGGGTGATAAAATTATTCATGTTTTACCTCAGGAGTTTACTGTAGATGATATTGTAGATGTAACTGAACCAATTGGTATGACAGGTGTTCGATTATCTAGTAATTTTCATATCATTACTGGTCATATTGATGCCATAAAAAACATTAATAAATCAGTAGTACGTGCTAATTTATCTGTTGCGGGTTTAATTTTAGAACCTATTTCAAGCGCAGATGCTGTTTTAGCCGATGAGGAAATGGAAGCAGGCGTTTGTTTGGTGGATATAGGTGGTGGAACAACTGATGTAGCTATTTTTAAAAATGGCATCATACGCCATACTGCAGTTATACCATTTGGTGGTAATATTATTTCTGAAGATATTACAGAAGGTTGTCAAGTGTTGCGTAACCAAGCGGAATTACTAAAAACAAAATTTGGTTCAGCATTGGCCGAACAAAATAAGGATAATGAAATTGTTACTATTCCTAGTTTTAGAGGTCGTTCGCCAAAAGAAGTTTCAATAAAAAATTTAGCGTTGGTTATTCAAGCTAGGGTAGAAGAAATTTTTGAATCGGTATTATATGAAATAAAAGCTTCAGGTTTAGAAAAGAAATTGAATGCTGGTATCGTTATAACTGGTGGGGGTTCTCAATTAAAACATTTAACTATGTTGGTAGAATTAGTAACTGGCATGGATGCACGTATTGGTTACGCCAATGAGCATTTAGGAAAATCGCATATAGAAGAAATTAAAAGCCCAATGTATGCCACAGCTGTTGGTTTGGTAATTAAAGGTTTTGAGGGTGTAAATTTTGATGATGAAGATATTAAGGAAGATGTGGAGCCAATAAATAAAAAAGAACCTAAAACAGGTGGTTTGTTAAAAGGCTTGGTTAAAAAATATAATAATTGGATGTTTAACGATGAAGACATGAAAGACTTTTAGTTTTTGTGTTAAAATAAATGAAAGTAAAAATCGCACTTAGCAATTGTTAATTTAAATAATTGTTTTGGGCAAAAAATATAATACCATGGAAACAAGATTGAAATTTAATTTACCTAAGGAAAAGTCATCCATTATTAAGGTGATTGGCGTTGGTGGAGGCGGAGGAAATGCTGTAAATCACATGCATGACCAAGGAATAAAAGGAGTTGATTTTATTATTTGTAATACCGATTTGCAAGCGTTAGAAGCTAGTGCAATTCCCAATAAAATACAGTTAGGTGCAAGCTTAACCCAAGGTTTAGGTGCGGGTGCTAATCCTGAAGTGGGTAAAAAAGCTGCTATGGAAGCCATTGAGGATATTATAGATATGCTTGGGGTAAATACCAAAATGCTTTTTATTACAGCAGGTATGGGTGGTGGAACTGGAACAGGTGCTGCTCCAATCATAGCTAAAACGGCAAAAGAAATGGATATTTTAACAGTTGGTATTGTTACTACTCCATTTAATTTTGAAGGTAAACGCAGAAAAACTTTTGCAGACGAAGGTTTAGAAAATTTAAAACGTTCTGTTGATTGTTTGCTAATTATTAGCAACGATAAAATTAAAGATATGTATGGCAATTTAGCACTTCGCGAAGCGTTTGGACATGCCAATAACATATTAACTACTGCCGCTAAAGGTATTGCCGAAATTATAACACATCCAGGTTATATTAACGTGGATTTTGAAGATGTAAAAACGGTAATGAAAACCAGTGGTGTTGCCTTAATGGGTAGTGCCATGGCCGAAGGTGAAGATCGTGCTTTAGTGGCTGTTAAGTCTGCATTGGCTTCACCATTATTAAACGATAATCAAATTCTAGGTGCTAAAAACATTTTATTAAACATTTCATCAGGAACTGAAGAAGTGTTAATGGAGGAGTTTGAGCAAATTTCATCATACATTCAAAACGAAAGTGGTTTGACCGCTGAGTTAATATTAGGAACTAGTTTCGATGAAACTTTAGGAAATAAAATTTCAGTTACTTTAATTGCTACTGGATTTGATAGTAAACCACGCGAAAATAAAGTGATTGTGGGTTCTACCATTAGTGAGAATGTTCCTCAAAATACGGTAATAGTAAAACCTACAATTTTAGATACTAAGCCCGAGGTAGTGCAAGTAGTGCAAACCAATCCTAATCCCTCGCCTAATAATACAATTAACAACACTGTTGAGGTAAAACAAACTGAACGTAAGGTAGAAGAGCCAATTAGAATTAATTTGCTTGAAGAAGAGCCTAAAGTTGAAGAGGTGAATGATGAAGAATTACGTTTTGAATTAAGAGTAGAAGAAGTACAAGAAGAGGAGATTGTTGAAAACAGCTCAATTGAATTGAAAATTGATGAATCGTTTATGATTACTGATGCTATTGATTTTGTTGAAGATAGACAAGCCTTTGAAATGCCAAGTTTTATTGAAAGTAATCCTGCAACTACAACTAAAACGTATGGATTAAATGACGAATATGAGGTAACTTCAAATACAGAACAAGATAAAAAAATTGAACGTCAAATTCAACGCATTAAGGAGTTGAAAAATTTAAATATTACAATTAATAATCCTCAAGGTTTACGTGACTTAGAGAAAGAACCAGCATATTTAAGGCGCAACAAAAAATTAGATGATGTGCCACATAGCTCTGAACCACAAATATCGCGTTTAAGTTTGTTTGAAGATTTAACCACTGGTAAATCAGAAATAAAAACCAATAATTCTTTTTTACACGATAATGTAGATTAGTAGATTTTATAATAATGGAAAAGCCTTGTATTACGTAAGTTTTACAAGGCTTTTTTTATTTGCCTAAAAATACCGTTTGTGTTGGGTATGCAAATTGGCAATTATTTTGTTCAACAATTTCTAATATCTGTACATTTATTTCTTCCTTTACTCTTGCCATTGCATCATAATTATTCGATTTTACAAAATAAATAACCAATATATTCAGTGAGCTAGAGTCGAAATCAGTAAAATGAACAGTCATTTCATCACTTGTTTCGGTATTTTTCTCAATCACTGATTTTATTTCATCGATTATTTTTAAAATATTTTTTGATTGACTGCCATAGGTTAATTGTAAGGTAAATTTTACCCTTCTTTCGTGACTCAAACTAATATTATTAAGTGTTGAATCAACCATTTTTTTGTTAGGAACAGTTACCAAAGTTCTATCTAAAGTTCTTACACGAGTAGTTCTAAATCCAACTCGTTCTACTACTCCTTTAACATCCGAAATTTCAATTTGATCGCCAACTTTGAAAGGTTTGTCTAGGTAAATAATAAATGAACCAAATAAGTTGGCTATGGTATCTTGAGCAGCCAAAGCTATTGCTAAACCTCCAATTCCTAAACTAGCAATTAGCGCAGTAATGTTTACTTCAAAAGCCAAACCTAAAGTGATAAAGAAAGCAAAAATTACTACAATTATTTTTGCAAGTTCTTTTAAAAACCGAATCAAATCAAGGTTAACATGTTCAATATCACTTTCAATTAAAACATAGGCAATATAATCTGCTGCTTTAAGAATAAGTTTGGTTATTACGGTAATTAATGCAATTTCAAAAACAGCTTCTAGTACCCAACGTACACCAAACTTTTCTATTTTGTCAAAGTTCCAAGTTTCTGGAAAGTTAAGCCTATTAAAGGCAATAAAAATGATAATTAATGAAATTAATTGTTCAAAAGGTGTTCTTATTAATTCTAAAAACTTATCGTAAAATTCGTTATTAGTTATTCCTTTAAATATGCGAAAAGTTTGTTTACTTATAATGTTTGCAAACAAACGTTTTAGCAAAAAGCCAAAAAGCAAAATGGCTGCGCAAATTAGGTATTCGCGCAGCGGATTTTCTAGGAATTTTATTTCTAATGTTTCTTGCATTGGTTATAAGTTAATAGAGTTATAAGTTGATAAGTTAATAGAGTTAATTGGTTGAATGTGAAAATTAAAAGATTACGAAATCACTAAATTATCAGATAAGTAGAATTAACCAACTAACCAATTTTACAGTTAACCAATTAATCAGTTCATCCATCTAACCATCCAACAATTTAACAATTCACATAATCAACCTTATCACCTAGTCAACTATTTCACCAAATTCACCAAAGCCATTTCTAAGCCTTTTTTCAAAAAGCCAGTATGTTTAGGATTAAATTGATGTAAGCGCATCATGGCTTCCCAAATAATTTTTGATGAATCTTTAAAAATAGCTTCATCGGTTGTATCTACTTCATCATTACTTTGGCAATAGGCAAAAACACGAGCCATACCACAATTAGCAATAAAATCAGGGATTACAGCCACTCTATCATCAGTATAGTTAGCTATTGGACCCATAAATATTTCTTGGTCGGCAAAAGGTACATTAGCACCACAGCTTATTACTTCTAATTCGTTTTCTACCATTCTATCTACTTGCTCTTGCGTTAATAAACGCGATGCAGCAGCAGGTACAAATATTTCGGCTCCAATATCCCAAATTTTTGAATTTACTTCTTCAAAACTCAACATATCAGGATTTACCAAAGTATTGCCTTGTTTGTTTAAGAAAAGGTCTTTAATTTCTTCTTTCGAAAAGCCATTGTTATTAATCAAACCACCGTTTCTATCAATAATACCAACTATCATTACACCATATAAACTTAAGTAATAAGCAGCAGCAGCTCCAACATTACCCCAACCTTGAATAATGGCACGTTTCATGTTTACATTCCCACCCCAAATACCATAATAATGACGTACAGCTTCAGCTACGCCAAAACCAGTGATCATATCTGCTGTAACTAAGTTTTTGTCATCAGCAGGAATAAAACGTAAGTCGGTTAGTTTTTTTGAAACTCCTTCGGTTAAATTAGCTATACGTTTTTTGGTTGATTCAGCATTTACTTTAAAATGACCATTTACCACACCTTCTTGCGGATGTAACAAACCTAATTTTTCAGTAATTGGAATTACTTCATGTATTTCATCCACGTTTAAATCACCACCAGTACCGTAGTAAGTTTTAAGCAATGGCATAACTGCTTTGTACCAACGCTCTAAAACACCTTTTTTACGAGGATCAGCAGGATCGAAGTTAATACCACTTTTAGCACCACCAATAGCTGGCCCTGCAATGGTAAATTTAATTTCCATTGTTTTGGCTAAAGAAGTTACTTCGTGTTTATTCAGGCCTTTGCGCATACGCGTTCCTCCGCCTGCAGCACCTCCACGTAATGTGTTAATAACTACCCAGCCTTCAGCTTCGGTTTCAGTGTCTTTCCATTCAAAAACAATCTCAGGTTGTTTGTCTTCGTATTTTTTTATTAATTTATCTAATTGCATAATAGTTTATAGTTGTTAGTTTATAGTACTTAGTACTAAGTTATTTTTGTATTTTATAATTTTCCTAATCTCGTAATTCCCCAATCAACCTACTAAAATTTCCGTGTAAAGCACCGCCAATGCTATTACTAACTGCTCCCGTTACCGATTTTAAGATATTGACTTCATTTCTTATTCTTAATACACCTAAAAAAGCAAATATCAACGCTTCTTTGTAATTGATAGTTAAAGCATCAGGAATTTCGATTTTAGTTTTAGTTAATGATTGTATGTTTTTGATTAAAATTTTATTATAGGCTCCTCCACCTGTTACCAATAAATTTTCAATATTTTCTACATTTATTGCTTTGGCTATTTGTTGGGCTATATGCAAGTTAATTGTGGCCATTTTATTAGCTACTGATTCATTTTTAAATTGATTTAATATTGGCAAAAATGATTGTTTAAACCATTCAATTCCCAACGATTTAGCATTGTATTTTCTGTAAAAATCTATATTGTTTAATGCATTTAATAATGTCTCATTAATGGTTCCACTTGCAGCTATTTTACCATCCTCATCAAATGGTAAATTCAGCTCATTTGCCAATAAATTAAAAGCCATATTACATGGTGAAATATCAAATGCTTTTTGACTATTTCTAAAACTAATGTTTGCAAAACCACCTAAATTCAAGCAAGCATCGTAATCGGTAAACAAAAATTGGTCACCTATTGGAACCAATGGTGCACCTTGCCCGCCAAGAACTACATCCATGGTCCTGAAATTATTTACTACAGGTAAGCCACACTCAGCATTTATGCTCGCTCCGCAACCTATTTGGGCTGTAAAGCCGTTTTCTGGTTGGTGAAAAATGGTATGCCCATGAGAGGAAACAAAATCTACTTTAAGGTTTTGCTTATCAATAAATTGATGTGTTAATTTACCCAAATATCTACCGTAAAAAGCATCAGTTTTAGGAAATATATGAATGGGTTGTTGGTGCAATTGAGATAAGCGTACTAACCAATTTTGGTCGTATGGAACGGTTTTGGCCTCTTTAATTGTAAAGCTCCATTTTTGATTTTCGTGCAAAAATTCGCAATAGGCTATATCCACTCCATCCATAGAAGTGCCACTCATTAAGCCAATTACGTTGTATTTTGTCACGGATTTAGTTAAAAATAGGGTGTGCGAATATATTATAATAAAGCCTTTAAGTGGCTATTTTTTGTCATTGAAAAATAAAATAAATAAGAATTTGTTTTATTAAGAATAAATTAATTATTATTGTCTTAATAATATTTATTAAAAAATACATGAAAAAAATGATTACAAAGCTTAATTTCAAGTTCTATGTGTCATTATTGTTTTTGCTTCTTATAAGCGGATACAATAATAACCTAAGTGCGCAGGTTTCGAATTATGTTTTTACAGCAAGTTCGGGAACTTTTGTACCACTAGTTGGTGGTACTACAATGACTTTATCAGGAGGTACTTCTGATGATGGGTATTACAACAATATTCCATTAGGATTTAACTTTAATTACGATGGGGCCACATTTAATACGGCTGCAGGCTGTACAAATGGGTGGTTAAGTTTAATTGGTTCTATGACTGAAAATGCCTGGGGCAATAATTTAAATTCAGGAATTGCACTTGCAAGACCTGTATTGGCTCCATTATGGGATGATCATGATGGTGCCGGGATTACTTTTAAATACAAAACAGATTACATAGCTGCTACTAGTGATAGTGTTTTCACTGCTGAATGGTTAGATGTTGATTGGCAGTTTACGGGCGGTTCTACCATGTCGTTTCAAGTTAAATTATTTAAAAACTCTGGAAATATACAATTTATTTATCGCCAAGAAATTACTCCTTTAACTTTTGGTTCTGCCTCTATTGGTATTACAAGTGTAACAACAGGGGTTGGTAAATTCCTTTCATTGAATAATTCAGGTGCTACTCCTACAGTAAGTTCAACAGTTGAAACAACTGGTATTGGTGTTAAACCTGCTACTGGTCAAATATATCAATTTGCTCCACCAACACCCGCTGCTCCAGTTGTAGCAACTGGTACTAAAACTAATCTTTTAACAAATACCGTTACACTTTCTGGTTCAATAGTTGGAAATACATTTCCAGCAATTACAACAAGTGGCTTTGTCGTTGGAACCAGTGCAAGTCCAGTAATTGGAGGAATAGGTGTTATAGATTCTGTAACTTCACCCACAGCTACTTCTGGTAATTTCATTAAAGATATTGCTGGATTAAGTAATGCAACAACCTATTTTTACCGTGCCTATGCCATTAATAGCGTTGGTACTACTTATGGTAATGATAGTAGTTTTACTACAAACTCAGGTTCAACGATTGCTTCAATAAATAGAAATGCTCCAAGTGCAGTTACTACTAGTTCTGCAACTGTTGGTGGTATTATTTTAAATAATGGAGGTGACCCAATTACTGTAAGTGGAGTTGTGTTTTCAACTACTTCTATGCCGGCAATTGGTGGTATTGGAGTAATAGATTCAGTTACAACTCCTAATATTTCTAGTGGACCTTTTAACTTTGTTTTAGGTGGTTTAACTCATTCAACAAAATATTACTACAGAGCTTATGCTATTAATAGTATTGGTACTGCATATAGTACTGAGGATAGTTTTACAACTGCCCCAATAGTTTCAATTTTACCATACAGCGAAAATTTTGATGCTCCAACAACTATTTGGACAACAAATACGATTAATACCGGTACTAATTCTTGGGAAAAAGGTACACCCACAAAAACTTTTTTAAATTCAGCATTTTCAGCACCTAATTGTTTTGTTACTAAATTATCAGGTAATTATTTGGGAACTGAAGATTGTGGTTTAACCTCACCTCAGTTTGATTTTTCAGCATTAACATCAACTCCAGTTGTTAGTTTTAAGCATAAATTTGATGAGTCAAATGATATAGGTTGGGATGCTGGTGTTGTAGAAATATCAATTAATAATGGTGCTTGGACAAGATTAGATAATACTACAGGTACAGGATCTAATTTTAATACAGCTAATAGTACAGCATGGTATAATACAAGTGCAGCAAATGGTGCATTAGGTGCCAATAAGTTCAATAATTTAAGTACAGCTTATTCTTCACATGTTAATGGTTGGATTACTTCTGTTACTCCTTTAACAGGTGCAATGGGTCAATCTAATGTTAAATTTAGATTTCGCTTTTGGGCAGATGCATTTGTAGATGAAGGTTGGGCAGTTGATAATATTGAAGTATTCTTACCTGTTAGTCCTACAGTTTCAACTAGTAGTAGTTCTAATATTACTTCTAATACAGCTACACTAAGTGGAAATATTTTATCAAATGGTTTTAGTGCAGTTACAGAAAGTGGAGTTGTTTACAGCACAACACCTGCTCCAGTTCGTGGTGGTATTGGTGTGGTTGATTCAGCTTCAAGTCCTTTAGCTAGTTCAGGTATATTTACTAAAAATATTACTGGTTTGAGTAATGCCACTACTTATTATTATCGTGCTTACGCTAAAAATGCCGTTGGAACAACTTATGGTGCTGATAGCGTTTTTACAACTAGTGCAAGTTCAACCATCGCTACAGTAAACAGAAATGCTGCTACCCTTGTTCAGCCTACTAGTGCTGTTATTGGTGGGACTATAGTAAACAATGGAGGCGACCCAATAACAACTAGTGGAGTTGTTTTTTCAACTACTTCCTTACCCGTAATTGGTGGTGTTGGAGTTATTGATTCTGTTACCTCTCCTAATGTTTCTTCTGGTATATTTAATTTCGCATTAGCTGGTTTAACACACTCAACTAAATATTATTATCGTGCATATGCTATTAATGGTATTGGAACTGCATACAGTACGCAAGATAGTTTTACCACTGCTCCAATTGTTTCTGTTATTCCTTATAGTGAAAACTTTGATGTTATTTCAGGTAATAATGGATGGAGTTCAAATACTGTTTCTGGTACAATTAATCCTTGGCAATTAGGAACTCCTGCAAAAACGGTTATAAATAATGCCTTCAGTGCACCAAATGCATGGGTTACAAATATTACGGGTAATTATGCTAACAGTACTAATGCAGCATTAACATCTCCTCAATTTAATTTTTCTACTCAAACAGCTGACCCAATATTAAGATTCCAACATAAGTTTCGTACGGTATCGGGAGTTGATTTAGCAGTAGTTGAAATTTCAATTAATAATGGAGTTTGGACTAAATTAGATGATAATTTTGGGACAGGTGCAAATTTCAATAGTACAAATGGAAGTATAGCTTGGTATAATGGTCCAAATAATTTTTGGGCATCTACAGGTGGACCAATTTTTACAGGAAATGCCACATTGTACGCATCGCAGTCAAATGGCTGGATACAAAGTACAACTAGGTTAACTGGTGCAGCAGGCCAATCTAATGTTAGAGTCAGAATGCGTTTTGAAAGTACGACATTTACTTTCTTTGGAACTGATGAGGGCTGGGCTGTTGATAATATTGAGGTATTCCCTCCTGTAGCTCCTACGGTCGTTACTGGAACTAAATCAAGTATTACCACCAATATTGCAACTTTATCGGGTAATATAATTAGTAATGGAAATGCAACAATAACTGAAAGCGGTGTTGTATATAGCACATCACCATCACCTGTAAGAGGCGGTATTGGTGTGGTTGATTCAGCATCAAGTCCGTTAGCAACAACTGGATTATTTAGTAAAAATATTACTGGACTTACAAACGCTACAACCTATTATTATCGTGCTTATGCTAAAAATGGTATTGGTACTAGTTACGGTGCTGATAGTACATTTACAACCAATGCAAGTGCAACTTTAGCCTTAATAAATAGTAATGTTGCTAATACCATTGGTACTACTGTCGCCACTGTTGGTGGTACTATAGTAAATGATGGAGGCGACCCAATAACAGTTAGTGGTGTGGTATTAAGTACTACTTCATTGCCTGCAATAGGCGGTGTAGGAGTTATAGATTCAGTTACAACTCCAAATGCAGCAACCGGTAGTTTTAATTTTAATATGGTTGCTTTAACGCATTCTACAAAATACTATTACCGTGCTTATGCCATTAATAGTGTTGGTACTGCCTATAGTAATCAAGATAGTTTTATTACTTCTCCAATTGTTTCTAGTTTACCATATGCTCAAAATTTTGATGCAGTTGGAAATACTGGATGGACTACTGAATCAATAAACTCAAGATTTAACTCATGGGCTTTAGGAACACCTACAAAAACCTTTATTAATGGTGCTTATTCTGCACCAAATGCCTATGTTACCAATTTGACAGGAAATTATGGTGGTTCGGGTAATGAGGAAGCTGCTTTGGTTTCTCCTCAGTTTGATTTTTCTACAGTTACATCAGATCCTATCTTAAGATTTAGAAATAAGCATAAAACCAGCAATGATATAGGCTGGGATTGTGGAGTTGTGGAAATATCAGTAAATAATGGTCCTTGGACTAGATTAAACAACCAAACTGGAACAGGAACTAATTTTAATACTTTAAGTAGTTATTCTTGGCATAACTTAACAAATGCTAGTGGTTATATTTCATCAGGAAGTAAATTTACAAATACAACTGGAACCTATGCTAGCCAAGTTAATGGCTGGGTTCAAAGTGCCACTTCTTTAACAGGCGCTGCGGGTCAGTCAAATGTTAAATTCCGTTTCCATTTTGCAGCTGATGCTGCAGGTACAGACGAAGGTTGGGCTATAGATGATATTGAGGTAGTTACTTTAACAACACCTACAGTTACGGCTAGCTTAATCACTCTAACTCCTAATCCAGCGGGAGCAGAAATGAACGTTTCATTTACAGTTGGTAATGGACAAGAAAGAATTGTAGTAGCACGTTTAACAACAACTACCGCAATTGCCCCTTACGATTCAGTTATGTATACAGCAAATTCTGTTTTTGGTAGTTTAGTTGCTTCAAGTTTAACTGGTACAGGTAATTATATTGTTTATAAAGGTACAGGTAATTCAGTAAACGTTACTGGATTAGCTAATTTTACCGATTATACTTTTGATGTATATGAATACAACGGAAAATATATGCACAACAAATTCTCCGCTGTTAGTTCAAATAATAATAGTACACTGCCTGTTAAATTATTATCATTTAATGGAATTACTAAAAATAGTGATGTATTATTAAAATGGGTAACTGTATCTGAAATTAATAATAAAGGTTTTGAAGTAGAAAGGTCATTTGATGCTAAAACTTTCAAAACAATTGGATTTGTTAAGGGTGCTGGAAATAGTAATGCAACTATTAACTACAACTCATTAGATCCAGGTGTTTTAAATAAATCATCATTGGTTTATTATCGCTTAAAACAAATTGATTTTGATGGAACTATTAGTTATTCTCAAATTATAAGAATCAGTCTAAATGGTGAATCAAAAAATTCGATTGCTGTTTTCCCTAACCCTTTTACCAATGAATTCAATATTTCATTTGTATCTAATGTTGAAGGTAATATCACTTACGACATTTTAGATATTCAGGGTAAGGTTATTGTTTCAAAAAATGATATTGTTATGCAAGGTTCAAATACTATAGTTATTGATAATTGTAACAATTTTAATAATGGAATTTATTTTGTTCGTATTAATATTAATGGCGAAACACAAGTAATGAAATTAGTTAAAAACTAAGTCAAATAATTACCAGCAAAAAGGGCAACTCAAATTTTGAGTTGCCCTTTTTTTATTTAAATTTTATTCAAATTACTGTTTTAGCTAAATAAAAATTATTGAAAGGTTAAAGAGGTCTATTTATCAAAAAAGCTTCACCTACCAATAAGTCTTCGGGTGTGGTTATTTTTATGTTTTTATAATCACCAGCTATTAAGTTAATGGCGTGTCCATTTGATTCTAAAACACTTGCATCATCGGTAAAGTTAATATGATCTTGTACAGCGTAAGCTTCTTTAATTAATTGGGCTTTAAATGTTTGTGGTGTTTGAATAAGATAATAATTATCCCTGTTTACATTTTTATTTCCCAATAATTCTACTTTTCTTATCGAATCCTTTAAACGAACTGCGGCTACTGCATTTCCTTTCTGTTCAGCAGTTTCAAAACTATTTATTATAATTTCTTTGCTTATAAATGGTCTTACACCATCATGTATAGCAACTAAATCATCATCATTACATTGCTGCAAACCATTTTGAACTGATTCAAAACGAGATGCTCCACCAGTTACTATTTGGTGCTGAATGGGAAATTGATGTGTTTGGCATAATTGGTTCCAAAATTCAATTTGGCTTTGAGGTAAAACTAAAATTATATGGTCAACAATACTATTATAAAATGCTTCAATGGTATGCATTAAAATAGGCTTTTTAGCCAACAATAAAAACTGTTTGGGTAAATTACTTTCCATACGCGTTCCGCTTCCACCCGCTACTATTAGAGCTGTTTTGTTCATTTTGTAGTATTTTATTTTTAGAAATTAATAACTAAAATTTAGTTTATAAAAAAGACCAACAACTAACTGAATAGTGTTGGTCTTTTTCGTATTTTATACAAGCATTGCTGCTAGTAGTAAATTAATTATTAAATAGTTCCGCTTATTGCTTTTTGAACTAAATCAGCAGCTTCTTTTAATACAATTGCTGAGTAAACTTTTAATCCACTTTCGTCAATTAATTTTTTAGCAGCTTCAGCATTTGTTCCTTGTAAACGAACAATAATTGGAACTGGAATATTACCAATTGATTTGTAAGCATCAACTACACCTTGTGCTACTCTATCGCAACGAACAATACCACCAAAAATATTAATTAAAATAGCTTTTACATTTGGATCTTTTAAAATAATACGGAAACCAGCTTCTACTGTTGTAGCATTGGCACTACCTCCAACATCTAGGAAATTAGCAGGATCTCCACCCGATAATTTAATAATATCCATAGTAGCCATAGCCAAACCCGCACCGTTAACCATACAACCTACGTTTCCATCTAATTTAACATAGTTTAAGTTAAATTCTTTTGCTTCTACTTCAGTTGGATCTTCTTCAGCAGTATCGCGCATGGCTGCGTAATCTGGATGGCGATATAAAGCATTATCATCAATATCTACCTTACCATCTACTGCTATAATTTTATCATCGCTAGTTTTTAAAACTGGATTGATTTCAAACATAGCTGCGTCAGAGTTAGTGTAAGCTTTGTATAAAGCAGTAACAAATTTTACCATTTGTTTAAATGCTTCACCTTCGCAACCTAAGTTGAACGCAATTTTACGAGCTTGAAATCCTTGTAAGCCTACTTTAGGGTCAATGGTTTCTTTATGAATTAAGTGTGGAGTGTGTTCAGCTACGTGCTCAATATCCATACCACCTTCGGTGCTGTAAACTATAATGTTCTTGCTTTGACCTCTATCTAACATTACACTCATGTAATATTCTTTTGGTTCGCTAGCACCAGGATAATAAACATCTTGAGCTACTAATACTTTGCTTACCAATTTTCCTTTTGGTCCGGTTTGAATAGTAACTAAAGTACCACCAATTAAGTTACCAGCAATTTCTTTAGCTTTATCAGCATTTTTAGCTACTGCAACACCGCGTTGTTCCTTTCCAATAATACTACCTTTTCCACGTCCGCCAGCATGAATTTGTGCTTTCACAACCACAAAATCGCTTCCGTATTGTTCTTTTAACTTTAATGCAGCTGTGTGTGCTTCATCTGCTGTTTCAGCAACTATGCCTTCTTGTACAGCAACTCCAAACGATTTTAAAATTTGTTTGGCTTGGTATTCGTGTATGTTCATTTTGTTTTAAATGATGGTTATTTTTTTATGGGTACGAAAATAGTAGATATACTTAATTACACAATTAAAATATTTGATTTATTAAGTGTTAAATATTAGTTTTTCTTAGTACATTTTTATTTAAATAAATACAAAAAAAGCCATTCTTGCTAAAGAATGGCTTTTTTAAGGAATGTTATTTATGCAATTGCTTTGGCTGTTCCCATTGCTTTTAAATGCAATAAATGGGAGCGAACAGCGCTTGCTACAGTTGGGAATTCTCTATACTTAATATCAAATTCTTCGCAAGCTTGTTTTACAATTTTATGTATTTGCGGGTAGTGAACATGGCTAATTCTTGGAAATAAATGATGTTCTATTTGGAAGTTTAACCCTCCCATGAACCAAGTCATGCTTTTGCTTTTAGTAGCAAAATTAGCAGTTGTATTTATTTGATGAATTGCCCATTCAGTTTCTATTTTCATAGAAGTACCATTGGTATCAACAAAGTCCATATCTTCTAAAATATGTGCCAATTGAAAAACAATTGCAATTACTAAACCACATACAAAAACACTTATTAAATAACCTATAATAGTAGGAATTAAGCCAGCAAAAAATATGGGTAATACTAAAAATATACCAACATAACCAACTTTGGTAATCCAAAAAATGATATGCTCTTTTGTATCCATTTTACGTAAAGGGGTATAGTCAGATATACGACTAGCAAAATATTTCTTAAAATCATTAAAAAATACCCAAAAAATATAGGTTAATCCATATAGTAAAATGCTGTAAATATGTTGAAAACGGTGAAACCACTTACCATCTTGATCTGGGTGAACTCGGATAAAGGGTTTGATATCAATATCATCATCCATTCCTTCAATGTTAGTGTATGAGTGGTGGTTAATATTGTGTTTTTGTTTCCATAAATAACTACTTCCACCCATAATATTTAATGAATAACTCATGGCTTCGTTAACCCATTTTTTAGTAGAGTAACTACCATGTGCACCATCGTGCATTACATTGAAACCAATTGCTGCTAAATCAGTACCAAGGACGATACAAATTAGTACACAAATTAAATTAGATTCAGGTGTAAAGAAAACCAAAGTAATATAACATATTGCCAAAACAGCTAGTAATATTGCTGTTTTCGAATACAGTTTGTAATTGCCTGTGGGTTTAATATTTTTTGTTTCAAAATACTCCTCAACGCGTTTTTTTAATACATTGAAAAATTCAGGATTTTTGTTATCGAATTTTATTTTGGTCATTTTTTATTAAATAATATTTTGCAATATGAGTAAAAATAACATTACAAACTAAAACAATTGTCATGTTATTAATTTATAATGATTTCATTATTGATATTAAAAATCCATCCTAAAACGTTCGCGTTTAAATTGTTGAAATGCAAGCGGACTAGCATTGAGGTCTTTGTTATCTGTTCTTCTTGATATAATATCTAGGGCTAAATATAGCGCATTTCTTAAGCTGCTTTCATCTGCTTTATTTTTACCAGCAATATCGTAAGCTGTTCCATGATCTGGTGAAGTGCGCACTGTACTAAGTCCAGCTGTGTAGTTTACACCATCAGTAAAAGCAAAATATTTGAATGGGATTAATCCTTGATCGTGATACATGGCCAATACACCATCAAACTTTTCGTATTGTTTTGAACCAAAAAATCCATCTGATGGATATGGTCCGTATGCCATTATGCCTTCTGTTTGTGCTGCATTTATAGCAGGTGTAATAATGTTTTTTTCTTCAGCACCAATTAAGCCATCATCTCCAGCATGTGGATTTAAGCCTAAAACTGCTATTTTGGGTTTAGGGCAGTTAAAATCGTTTTTCAATGATTGATTCATTGTTTTTATTTTACTTAAAATAAGTTCTGTACTTAATTTTGAAGCTACATCTTTTATTGGAACATGTCCTGTAACCAATCCTATTTTTAAGTTTTCGCAAACTAAAAACATCAGGTAATTATGGTTATTTAGTTCATGAGCTAAATATTCCGTATGGCCTTTGAAAGGGAGCAGTTCGCTATTAACCAAGTTTTTGTTTAATGGTGCGGTAACTAAACCATCAATTCTACCTTCTTTTAAATCTTTGGTAGCTGTTTCTAAACTTTTAAATGCATATTTTCCGCCAATTTCATTGGCCTCGCCAACTTTTATTTCTACCTCTTCTTCCCAACAAGCTATTAAGTTGATTTTTTTTGAATTAACTTGGTCTGGGCTTTTAACAATGTTTACAAAAAACTCAGGCATACCAATTATTTTTTTCCAAAAGCCAATTACCTTCGGTGAACCATAAATAATAGGTGTGCAGTAATCGCAAATTCTTAAATCGCTTAAGGTTTTAATTACTATTTCTGGTGCTATTGAGTTAATGTCGCCAAGTGTAATACCTATAATAGGAAGTTTGCTCATTTTATTGATTTTTTGTGAAGTTAGTAATTTAAATTTAAGTTTTATAACTATTATAATGCTTTTAAACTGGCAATGGTAGCCATTGGGTTATTTGATGAGAATACGTAATTGCCTGCAACTAATACATTGGCGCCTGCATTTAATAGTTTAGGTGCAGTAATTTCATTTACACCACCATCTATTTCTATCAAACAATTGCTATTTTTTTGAATAATTAAATTCTTTAAATCAGCGCATTTATTATAGGTATTTTCAATAAATTGTTGCCCTCCAAAACCTGGGTTTACACTCATCATACACACCAAATCAGTATCCGCAATAATGTCTTTGAGTAATTCAATAGGAGTATGTGGATTAATGGCAACACCTGCTTTCATACCTGCTTCTTTGATGGCATAAATAGTGCGGTGCAAATGAGTGCACGCTTCGTAATGAACTGAAAGAATATTGGCGCCTACATCTTTAAAGTCCGTAATATAGCGTTCTGGTTGAACAATCATTAAATGAACATCTAATGTTTTGGTAGCTAGTTTTTGTAATGATTTCATTACAGGAAATCCAAATGAAATATTTGGGACAAAAACACCATCCATTACATCAACGTGAAACCAATCGGCCTCACTTTTATTAATCATTTCAATGTCGGTTCCTAATTGTGCAAAATTTGCAGAAAGTATAGAAGGTGCAATAATGTGATTTGGCATAATGAGCGCAAATATAATTTTTAATTGATAATGCTAAAATTTACTTCTATTCTCTAAACAAGAAAATACCCACACCAATGTTTAAGTTAACAACAGTTTGGTTGTAAGAAATGTCTCCTTCTGAAAAGGTTTCTTTTGTGTTATTATTTGTAATAAAAATATTATTTGGACGTGCAGTGCTTAGCAAATAATTCCCTTCAATTTCAATAAAAAATTTGTTTTCTATAGGAACATAAATTCCTGCTCCAAATCCGTAAATAAGATTAATACTTGAAGTACTTTGTTGTAAAGTAAGAGAACCTACAGTGTTAGAGCCAGTTATTTCTGCCGATTTTGACCTTCCAAATCCACCATATGCTTTAATGAATAGCGGTGTTTCTTTGCCTTTTAACATAATACTTCCTATAAAAGCATCAGTTTCATATTTTTTGTTTGTTTTAGTATTTATTGTGGTAAAGGCGTTATTAAATCCTGCATATATGTTTCCTTCTTCTATTCCATTAGTAAAGTTTAAGTAATTTATACCTAAGCAAAATCCATCAACTATTCTACAATCGGCATATATTTTATAAGTGTAACCATTCGCTGCATATCCATTATCAATATAAAGTCCATAGCCACTAGCAAACTGACCCATTGGCAGTGCTAAACCTGTTTGTACTCCAATTTGAATTTCATGTTTTTGGGCAAAAACTAAATTACTGAAGTAGATGAAAAAAAGTAAATATAAAATTTTTCTTAACATACAAATGCAATTATAAGCAACTTGCTGTTTACTTTAAATTTTCAGCTATTCGTATAATTTTAATTCTTGTATTTTTTTGTGCTTTTAACACCTTTTTTTGTTTATAATTTTTGTTGTTTTCAGGTGTAAAATACTGTTATTTAAATGTTTATGTGCGGCAAATTGTTTTTAAAAACGCAAATTTTTTGTTAAAAATAATTATTCTATGTCCAATCTTTTGTTGAAAGCATTTTATTAATGCTTTATTTTGTAGTTGAACAAATAACAAATACATGAAAAACACTTTACTAATTGTTTCTTTTTTGGTTTTAATAATTGCTTGCCGACAAGAAATTGTGGTTCAGCGTCCTATTCCTACCACTACAACCACCACCAAACCAAATACAGAAACACTAAATGGATTAACAGCCCCTGAAAATTTTAAATGGCAGTTTTTACAAGATTATTTAATAACCCTAACAGCCGATACCTTAATTGATAATGTTTCATTTGCTTTATATAGCGATGATGCAAAACTAGTTTATAATGGATTATTTAATTTTGGTTATACATCATTTTCTGTTCGTGTTCCCCGCGATGTGAAATATTTATTATTGGTTTCCTACAGTTCTAAAATAGTCCCAGCACAAACTATTAACCTCCAAAACCCAACTTCGTATTATAATGATAAAGTAGTTATTAAAAGTATAGTACAAGCCAATAAATTATGGACTAAAAAATCAAATGATTTAGCTGATAAAAGTGAATACGGCCAGTTATTTAAAAGTGGAGATATAACCTTGTTATGGAGCAAAAATGAATATTTATATACCAGAACTTTATTTGAAGATTTATGGCCAAGCACAGCCGACTACGATTTTAATGATATGGTAGTTGATAATTTAAATACACTAAATTTCAGAACCGCTGGTAATAAACCTGCTGGTGCTACTAGGCCTATTGGTATAGGCAATAAAGTGGTAAATCAATTAAAGGGAACTTATGTAGTACAAGCCAATGGTGCAGGATTTAATAATGGACTTGCAGTACAATTATTGGGAGAGTATTACAATCAAGATGGTAGCATAACTCCAATTAATAATTTAGGTAATTATATTTCTAATTGTAGGTTTACTAATAGCAGTGGTAAAGCCAATTCTGGTGCAAATTTGGAAATTTTACCTAATGGCGATGTAGTATTGGTTTTATTTGCTCGAATCAACGATGTAAAAGCTTCTATTTATCAAAATACTGATGCTAAAACTGCTTTTGGATTAGGAGATACTGTATTTTTCACCATAGATTTAAATACAGAAATAGACAAAGATTATTGGCAAGGTAAATTATGTACTTTTAGGTATTCGCATCCTTTTTTATTGCAAAATGGTGATAGAAGCATGGAAATACATGTGGCTGGAGAAAAACCAACTTTAAAAGCCAATACCGCAGTTTTTGGTACAGGAGAGGATAATACAAATTTAAGTACAGGTAAAACTTATTTAAGTAAAAAGAAAAATTTGCCTTGGGCCTTATCAATGCCTTCTAGTTTTATTTGGCCAACCGAAAAAGTTGAAATGGTTAAAGCATATCCTAATTTTAGTGCTTGGGTTTTAAAAAATGGTGTTAATATTAACGAGTGGCGCTACAATAGATTAGATTCATTAATTAAGCAAGTTAACTAAATAGTTAATTTTAATTATTCAAAGGGTAAGGTTTCAAAAATCTTACCCTTTTTTGTTTTAAGGTATTTATTTTTTCAAATAATCCAATGGTTTATTAAACTAGTCTTTCTATAAATATTGGCTACCTAACATCATTACACCCAATTTTAGATTTATAAAAAGCAATGATTTTGATAAAAACCATAATAATGTACCTTTGGCAAAACATATTTTATGTATCTAAAACCTAATAGTACGATAGCAATAGCTGCCACTGCAAGGCATATTGACAAAGATTCAATTAACAATGCTAAGCAAATTTTTGAGAGGTGGGGTTTAAAAGTAGTATTAAGTAATTATTTGTTTGAGCATGAAGATTCATTTGCAGGTAGTGATGAAATACGCGCTTTGGGTTTACAGCAATTATTAGATAATCCCGAGTTGGATGCTATAGTTTTTGCACGCGGAGGTTATGGAACTGTGCGAATTATTGATAAGATTGATTTTACTAATTTCAGAAAAAAACCAAAATTAATCGCTGGCTTTAGCGATGTTACAGTATTGCATGCACATATTAACCAAAACTTTGGAATACAAACCCTTCATAGCTGCATGCCTATAACCATGCAGGGGAGGTATTTTAACGAGCAAACCAATCTAAGTTTAAAAAACGTTTTGTTTGGAAATGCTGTAAACTACCAATTTGCACAACATCCATTTAATATTTGTAAAAATATAGAAGGAGAGTTAGTTGGTGGAAATTTGTCGGTATTGTTTAGTTTATTAGGAAGCATCAGCGATTTAAATTTAGATGGTAAAATACTTTTTATAGAAGATATCGGTGAATATTATTACCATATAGATCGTATGATGCAAGGCCTTGATAGAGCTGGGAAGTTCAAAAACCTAAAAGGTCTTTTGGTTGGAGGAATGAGTAATATGAATGAAAATGCAGCGCCATTTGCATTTAATAAAAATTGTTATCAAATAATAAATGAGGTGGTAGGTAAATATAATTTCCCTGTGTTTTATGGCTTTCCTGCAGGACACGAAAACTTGAACTTATGCGTTAAACTTTCAGCTGATTGTAGAATTAGTTTTGATAAAGGGAATGTATTCTTTTCTCAAGAATAATTTATTTTGAATAACAGTAATTATTTTAAGTTAAAGATAGTTTTAAAAAAATATACATCAAAAATCACACTTCAAAAATCAAAACTATGTTAATAGTTTAACTTGCCAAATGGCAATCAATTTAATTACTTGCACCCAATGAAAAAAATATTACTTTTTGTACTAATTATAGCCGTTTTTAATGGGTCTTTGTTAGCTCAACGTCCAACTAGTTTTTCTTACGACCCAAATGTGTTTATAACGGAATTTGAAAGTTTTATGCGCAGTGGTAAAAGTGATGCCAAGGATGAAGCAGAAAATTTTGCAGCCAATTACAATACTGGAAAATTTAGTTTGCCACAAAAGCAGCAAATGGTAAAATTGTGTAACGAAATGTTGCAAAAACAAATGCAACCTAGTGTGGAATTTTACTATTATATGCAAACTGCCAATGCTTTAGTGGCGAATAATCAAATAGCTAAGTTTGATAATTGGCACAAAACTTTAATTAGTGCACTAAAAAAGAATAAAGACGAATTCAATAGGTTTTTAAATGTGTCAAAAAACGTTTTTGCTGAAAACGTAATGCTTCGAGTTGGCTTATCTACATGGGTTATCAATGCGCAAGATGTAGATTTAAAAATGGAAGGACAAGCTACCTTTATATTTAAAAATCTTGACTTAATTTGTTATGGTACGGGTGATACATTAGAAATTTTGAAAACAAATGGAAAGTATTATGCTGGTACTAATCAATTTGTAGGTAAAGGCGGAAAAGTAGATTGGAGCAGAGTTGGGCTAGATACATCAAAGGTATTTGCTAAACTAAATAATTATTTTATCAATTTAAGCGATGGGTTACTTACTGCCGATAGTGCCATGCTTACTTATAAAGATAGGTTTAAAGAACCAGTTATGGGTAAGGTAACAGATAAACCATTGGGAAGCAGCCAAGGCGAAAAATCAATTTATCCTCAATTTGAAAGTACCACACAAACATTTACAGGTTTAACATACGGAAAAGCCAAATATAAAGGCGGTTTTGGTTTAAGAGGTGCATTGGTGGTTGGTAAAAGTTCAGGTAATCAAAAAGCAGAATTGTACTTTTATTTTAAAAACAAACCAGTATTGCGCATTGCTAGTAATGAGTTTTTTATGCGAGATAATAAAATTACCAATGATAAAGTAGAGTTAACTATATTTTTAGATAAAGATTCTATTTTTCATCCTCAATTGAAATTTACTTATTTAATAAACGATGATAAAATTAGCCTTTACCGCGATACCAAAATTGGTATTAGTGCTGCCCCTTTTGTAGATTATTATCATAACCTCGAAATATATGTAGATGAATTAAAATGGGATATTAATAACCCTAAAATTGATTTGAAAAATGTGGCTGGCGATGACCCAGCTAAGTTTCAATCAATTAATTATTTTAGAGATGTAATTTATGAACGTATTCAAGGGATGTTGGACTACAATCCTTTGCAACGAGTAAAGCAATATTGTGAAAAGTATGATATTAAATCATTTAATATTGAATCGTATGCACAGTTTTATAAAAGCGATTTAAGCGATATAAAATTAATGATGATTGATTTGAATGATAGGGGGTTTTTAAATTATAATGAACAAACTAAAATTATAAATATTAAACCAAAACTAAAGGACTATGTAAACGCCCATATAGGAAGAACTGATTATGATGCTATCAGTTTCAAGTCCGTAATTAGTGCAATTCCAAATGCAGCTATTAGTTTAATAAATAATGATCTAATAGTACAAGGGGTTGGTAGGTTTAAATTTAGTGATTCGCAAAATGTAGAGGTAACACCAAGAGAACAAATTTTAACTATTAAAAAAAATAGAGGGATTGAATTTAATGGTAAGCTTAGGGCTGGAAAAGCTGATTTTTATGGAAGTAATTTTACATTTGATTATACCAAATTTGATGTAAGGCTTAATAATGTTGATTCACTTAAATTTTTATACCTTGACGATACATTGGGTTATCTAGCCAATGTAAAAAGTGTAATTCAAAATATTTATGGAACCTTAGAAATAGATTACCCTTATAATAAAAGTAGTAGAAAAAACTATCCGGGTTATCCTAAATTTACAAGTGAGGTGGGTTCAAAAGTATTTTATGATTATCAATCTACACAAAGTGGAAATTATGTTAAAGACCGTTTTTACTTTGCAGTTGATCCATTTAAATTAGATAGTTTAAATGATTTGAACCTTTATACCTTAGCATTGGCAGGTACACTTGAAAGTGATGGAATACTGCCAGATATGAGACAAGAAATATATTTACAGCCAGATAAATCTTTAGGTTTTTATATTCCTAACGATACGAATAATTCGTACATGTTATATAAAGGTAAAGGCTCTGCAAAGTTTGCATTGAGATTAAGTAATGAAGGCTTAATTGGTGATGGTGATTTATATTATTTAGCATCCAAATCGCATAGTAATAAATTTAATTTATTGTTGGATAGCATGAATGCAGATTGTGAATATTTTAAAAATGATAGAACAGCATTATTTCCTACAATAATAAATTCTAAGAATGTATATAATCATTGGATACCTTATCAAGATACGATGTTCATTTTTAATAAAGGGGAACCTATAAAAATAGCATATGAAAAAGCAGAATTAAGAGGTACTTTAATTTTAACACCTCAAGCCATGAAAGCTAGAGGAAGTATGACAATTGAAGATGGGGAACTAATAGCCGATTTATATGAATTACGTCCAGTTGAAATATTAAGTGAAAATGCTATTTTCCGTCAACGTTGGCCGGGCGACACTACTAAAATAGCTTTTGTAACTCAAAAAGTAAATGCCTATGTAAATTTGGAAAAACGATTTGGAGAGTTTACTTATTTAAATCCAAATGAAATTAATAATCAATTTACCTATAATTTATATGAAGGAAGCTTTGAAAAAATGCGATGGGAAATGGAACCACGAACCATGGAATTTACTGGAAAAACTTTTGAGCAAAATGCTTCCAATGCTAGTTATTTAAGTTCAAAACGACCAAGTCAAGATAATTTAACGTTTAAAAGTGCCAGCATGAAAATGGGTTTAGGCGATTATTTGATGAAAGCAAGTAAGATTCCATTTATTCAGGTTGTTGATAGTAAAATATTTCCCGACAGTGGAAAAGCATACATTGGTAAAGATGCAGAAATGTATGAATTGAAAAATGCAAAAATTAATGCAGATACTATAAATAATTATCATAAAATAGAGCAAGTAACTATTAAAATTAATGGTAGGACAGACGTCCGTGGACAAGGGAATTATATTTACTTAGACAAAAATAAAAAACCACAACGCTTTTATTTAAGTGAAATATACACTGAGGATAAAAAGTATTTAGGGGGTAAATCAAACATTCCTGATTCTATAAATTTTAATGTAGGAACAAAACTAGCGTTTAGAGGTAATGCTATTTTACATTCATTCAATAAAAATTTAGAATACAATGGTTTCTTTAAACCATTACACGAATTATATTTACCTAAAACTGATTGGTTTAAATCGGCTGCGGTTATCAATCCTGATACAGTTTATATTGATTTATTGCCACCTTTAACTAATTTAAATAGGGCAGTTTTAAATTGTGGTTTTATCCTTACTGCTGATTCAACTCACGTTTCACCAGCTATGTTCTCGCGTAAACGTTCAAATAACGATATTGAACTTTTAAAAGTAGAAGGTACCTATACCTATAACGATAAGTTTGACGAATTTAGAATCGGTCCTTATGCCAAAGTATTTGGACAGCCAGCTAAACTTGGTAATTTTATGGCGGTAAGCGAGAGCAAAAAAGCCATTTATGGCGAAGGTAAGTTCAATTTCAATCTCGATATTCCTAAATTTAAATTAATTACTGCTGGAAATGGTTCATTTAGCTTAAGAGATACTACTTTTACCATGAATATTGCAGCAGTAGTTGATTTTGAAATGCCAGCTAATGCCCTAAAATTAATGGTTGACTCAATAACCGATCAATCGTCTTCTAATTCTAACGACTATTTTAAAAAAGAAATTTTAAATATAGCCATACCTGAAATGGTGGATGATAAAACCTTGAAAAAAATGAGCGATGACGCCAGCGATGAGTTGGAAGGAAAATTGATAAACGATTTATTCAAATCATTTTTTATAACTGACTTGAAATTTAAATATGATATCAATACACGGTCATTTATAAGCGAAGGTGATTTTGGGGTTAGAAGTATTGATAAGTACTCAATTGAACGCAGATTGCAAGGTAGAATTCAAATACTTAAAACCAGAACCAAAGAAGAGTTCGTAATTTATTTACAACAAAATAATGGAAGTTGGTATTACTTTAAATATTCAAAAGGAAATTTAAGTATTTTAGGTAGCGATCCATTATTTAATGAAGCCATGAAGCAAGGTTTAGACAAACTAAGTGGTGATGGATTTACTGTTAGGTTAGCAAGTATAAGCGACAGAAATAAAATAATGAGAGCCATAAAAGGCAAGTAATTTTTTTATAATATTAAAAATTTGTAATCTTGAAGTTGTAAAAAAGTAATAAATGGTCATAACTATCCTTATAATTTTAGCCTACCTTTTAGGGTCAATCCCCACTGCAGTTTGGTACGGAAAAACTTTTCATAAAATAGACGTACGAGAACATGGAAGTGGTAATGCTGGTGCCACTAATACTTTAAGAGTGTTGGGGAATAAAGCAGGTTTTGTAGTTTTATTTATTGATTTATTAAAAGGTTTTTTTGCAACAAGTTTATCTTATTTTTCAGGTTTTGAAATGGGAAGTCAAAGTTATTTTAACTTTCAAATGGCGTTAGGAATTACTGCAGTCATAGGTCATGTATTTCCTTTGTTTGCAGGTTTTAAAGGTGGCAAAGGAATTGCAACTTTATTAGGTATGGCAATTGCTTTAAATTGGCAAATTGCATTAATTTGTATCATTGCTTTTGTAACTATTGTTTGGATCACAAAATATATTTCATTAGGAAGCATGAGTGCAGCAATTTTAGCAGCGTTGCTTTCTTTTTTTCCTTATTTTTATTATAATAATGTGATAGCAAATTCTTTTTTTTGTACAATTGCTATTTTAGTAGTTTATACCCATAGAGCGAATATAAAAAGATTGAAAGCGGGTAATGAAAATAAATTTGCATTTAAGAAATAATATTTAAAAGTATGCAAACAGAAAAAGAATTAGAGGTAGATGTGCTTGAGGCTATCGATAATGGATTGAAAGTAGTGCTATATAACGATGATGTAAATACTTTTGATTGGGTAATTGAGTGTCTTTGTGATATTTGTGAGCATGATGAATTGCAAGCAGAACAATGTGCTATGCTTGTTCATTTTAAAGGAAAAGCATTAGTGAAAAAAGGCGAGGAAGAAAAGTTGAAAAGTATTTGCCAAGCTTTATGTGATAGGGGTCTTTCTGCTGTTGTTGAGTAATAAATAAGAAAAAATTAATTAAACGGTTGATTAACTTTCAATCTTCTAATTTTACAAACTTTAAATAAATAAAAAAACATGTTACAAAAAGTAGTTTCAAATGCTGATGAAGCAGTTAAAGATATAAATGATGGTGCAGTTATAATGCTTGGTGGTTTTGGACTTTGTGGTATTCCTGAAAACTCAATCAATGCCTTGGTAAAAAAAGGAGTTAAAAACCTTACTTGTATAAGTAATAATGCTGGTGTTGACGATTTCGGAATCGGATTAATGTTAAAAACGCGTCAAGTAAAAAAAATGATTTCTAGCTATGTAGGCGAAAATGCAGAGTTTGAACGTCAGCTTCTTAGTGGAGAATTAGAAGTGGAGTTAATTCCTCAAGGAACTTTGGCTACGCGCTGCTTGGCTGCTGGTTATGGTATGCCTGCTATTTTTACGCCTGCAGGTGTAGGAACTGAAGTGGCAATTGGTAAAGAAGCACGAGATTTTGATGGAAAAACTTATTTATTAGAACATGCTTTTAAATCGGATTATGCTATTGTGAAAGCATGGAAAGGCGATGCTCACGGAAATTTAGTTTTTAGGGCTACTTCTCGTAACTTTAATCCTTTAATGGCAATGGCTGGAAAAATAACAATAGCTGAAGTAGAGGAACTTGTTCCTGTTGGAGAATTAGAGCCAGATATGATTCATACACCTGGAATTTTTGTAAACTTTATATTTAAAGGTACGGATTACGAAAAACGAATTGAACAATTAACAGTTACCAAACGATAACAAAAAAGGCGGCAAATATTAATATATTTGCCGCCTTTTTTTATTTAAACTAATTATCGCACTAGTTTTATAATTTTTACTTTATCTAATATTTTAATGATAGGATAAACAGGGTCAATTTCCCACCATTTCGCTGCAAAATTAGGCCTTGAGCCAGCATGGTGATGGTTGTTTTGAAATAACTCGCCAAGCATTAAAAAATCAAAAATTAATGTATTTTTCGAATGGTCGTTTTCATTAAAGTTTCTATAACCATATTTATGTCCAGCCCAATTTACAATGGCGCCATGCACTGGTCCCATTAAAAAATGAATAGGAAGTAAAAAATACATCCACCAGCTTGTGGCAAAATAAACATAAAATAAAACGTATCCTATTCCAAATAATAATCTGCTAGTCCATGTATTTGCCATCCAATCTACTGTTTTCCATTCTGGAAAATTACGGTCAAATTTGGCATCAAATTGTAGTTTATTGTTATGAATTCCACTAAAAATTTTGTAGGTATATTTCATCATACTCATTACCTCTTTGAAAAAATGTGGTGAATGCGGGTCCTTTTCAGTGTCACTAAAGGCATGATGCATTCTGTGCATTATTGCATAAGGTCTGGGTGTTAAATAAGATGCGCCTTGAGTAAGGTAGGTAAATAAATAAAAGAACTTCTCCCAAAATTTATTCATAGTGAACATTTTATGAGCTGAATATCTGTGCAAATAAAACGTTTGAGAGAATAATGATAAGTACCAATGTGATACAAAAAATATTAATATATACATATTTAGTTAATCAAAAAATATATTGGATGCAAAAATAGGATTGAATAAAATTTAAACAACTCATTATGGAGCTACATACAATGAGTTTAATCAAAAATTTAGGTGTTGATTAATATGTTTTCCAAAATACCATACTGAAAATTCCAAGTAGCATAATAATTTTAGCAATAAAACTCAGATGAGTAAAATGTTTTTTTGTATCGGCATTCCAAAGTTTGAATAATAAATAAATGGAAGGAATAATAACCAATAAAGAAATATAGGTAATAAATTCAAATGAAGCTAAAGGCCCAACGTTGCTTATTGCTGGGAAAAGTATAGTAAAAGAGAGGCACATTAAAATAAAACACAATTGTAAATAGAACAATATTTGTTTTGTGTGTTTTATACCCAATTTAATTGGCAAAGTATTGGCATTAAATTTCGAATCACCTTTAATATCTTCGGTATCTTTTATTATCTCTCTAATTAAGTTACTAAAAAAGGCAAAAATTGAATAGGCCAAACAGCCTAAAATATTAGCCCTCTCATCAAAAGGAATTAAAATAAAAATAGTAGATGCGGTCATAACAGCTACTAAAAGATTTCCTAAAAGGTAACTTTTTTTAAAATATTGTGAATACATCCATAAAAGTAAGGAACAAACAAATACTAATATTGCTACTCTATAAGAAATTTGCCATGCAAGAACAAAAGCCAAAACATTAAATCCTGAATGTAAAAAAATGGCCCACCTTCTTGTGATTGTTTTACCAATAATTACTGATTGGGGTTTATTAACCATATCAAGTTTTACATCCATGTAATCGTTAATTATATAGCCAGATGCAGCAGATAAAAATGTAGAACAAAGGAGTAGAATAAATCTAGTTGAAAATATATTTTCTAAATCAATATTTGGAGATAAAAAGTAATAACTAAAGCATTGAGTGAAGGAGATTATTAAAATATTTTTGTAGCGAATTAGCTTCCAAAAATCGACAAAGGATTTTAAAAACGAATTAATTGCCAATTTCTGTAACCCCACCGCTTACAATAAATTTCATGAAATCTGTTGAATTACCTTCGTAAGTTTTTATTTTTGATTTTTCTACAAAAAATAAATTCCCACTAAAAGCATAAGAATGCGGAAAATAAACACCAACTAATCCTGGTAAATGAATTTCAAATAAATCATCTTGGGTAATAAACCCTGGTTTATAAACACCTTCACTTAACTCCACCATTACTGGTTTTGAGAATTTTTTCTTTTCACCAACAAATGCCTCCATTAAGTCTTTTACTGAAGTATAAATAATTTTAATAAACGGAAGGCTTGATAAGAAGTCGTCAAGTAGGTTGAAAATTGGTTTTGAAATAATGCTAGATCCAAACCAACCAATAAAAGTAACACCAACAATAACAATAACAAAGCCTATTCCTGGAATATCAATTGGAATAAATTTGTCAATAGAAATTACAATGCTTGATACTACATAATAAGTTAATAATATGGGAAGACAAACTAGTAACCCTTTTAAAAAAAAATTAATAATTTTTTTTATTCTATATGCCAATCCTCGTTTTAAATTTTCTTTTTTCATTTTTTTTTATTGTTTGCAATATTACTTTTAATAAAATACTTTTCTAGTCCCGAGTCATTATTTTACTTGTTGCATCCCAAATAATTATACCCGCGGCAACTGAAACATTAAGTGAGTGTTTTGTTCCAAATTGGGGGATTTCAATACAATTATTCGATAATTCTATAACTTCTTGACTTACTCCTTCTACCTCATTTCCAAAAATATAAACATTTTTTTTATTCAAATCGGGTATGTAATTGACTAAATTTAGACTGTTTTCAGCTTGTTCTATTGAGTTTATTATGCATCCTTCCTTCTTAAGTAACTCAATACAGTCAGAAGTACTTTTATTATATTCCCAAAAAACTGATTCTGTGGATCCTAAAGCGGTTTTTAGTATTTCTTTGTTTGGTGGAATAGACGTAATGCCACACAAAAAAATTTTTTCCACATTAAAAGAATCACAAGTTCTAAAAAATGAACCCACATTTTGAGCGCTTCGGATGTTATCTAAAACTACAATAATTTTATTTCGGCTGATGTTTTTGTACTCTGAAATGCTATTTCTTTCAAGTTCATTTGTTGTAAGTTTTCTATATTTCATATTGTAATAAACTGATTTTTTTATATTTAATAATTTATTTATTTAATCTTTTAATTAAATTGTTTTATTCTTGCACCATATAACATAACCAATTAATTCAACAAAAATATGTTTAAAATTTTAAAAAAATTAACACTTACTATATTGTGTTACTCAATAGTGGCCAATTTATCAGCCCAAAAGAATGTAAAATGGAGTGCTGATTTGTCCATGGGTATACCGGTAACATTTTTTTCCATTAATTCTGACTTAACCGGAATTTATCAAGCTGGATTGCGCTATTCATTTAATAAGAATTGGTCAGTTTCAGGAAGATTTGCATCTAAAACATTTTTTGCCAAAACTGGTAATGCTGCAGGTGTAGTATCGGCTGATGGAATTTATGAAAAGGATATTATTAGTTATCGTAACGCCTTTTATGATATAAACGGATACGTTCAATACAATCTTGGTGGATTGTTAGGCTTAAATAAACCAACAACTAAATTTTTACCTTATGCCATAGTAGGTGCAGGATTACAATTTTGGAAATTAAATACTACATACATAAATGGTGCTCAAGCTGCCATGAAAGAATTTGGTGATAAACCCATGAGGAATTACCAGTTTGGTTTAGGCTTAAGGTATTACTTAAATCCATCTATTGACCTAGTTGTTTCTAGTGAGTTCAATTATGTAGAAACATATTGGATGGATGGTGCTTATGCAGATAAAAAATTAGATACTTATTTGAATAATTCATTTGGTATTTCATATAAAATTGGTGCAAAATCAAGTAAGAATTTAATTGATTGGGAATTCAAAAATACTGAATCAGAAGATGCCCCCAAAAAAGATTATGCTCGTTGGAGTGCTGATTTGAACTTAGGATTACCAATAATGTTTACTCCTATTGGTTACAGTCCTACTTTTATGGGTGGTTTAGCAGCTAGGTATTCATTCTCAAATTTCTTTTCTTTGCAAGGAGCATACCATTATGGCCAGTTTTCTGGAAGTCATGATGTTGCTAATCCTCCAGTAGGAACACCTTTAGATGCAAGCTATATCAAAGATTTTTCAAATAGTATGAATCAATTGTCTGTTAGAGGTTTATTTAATTTACGTAGATTAAATTCTGAGCCAGAAAATTTAAATAAATGGAATTATTACGCTGTGGTTGGTGCTGGTTATTTATTTTACAATACAGAAATAACTTATGCTAATAACACTAAAAATGAAATAATTTATAACAAAGGAACGCAGAATATTGTAGTTGGTGCTCAAGCAAGAAAACATTTGACATCTACATGGGATTTTTTAGCGGGAGTTGATTTTAATTATAATCAATCAAAATGGTTAGATGGCGCAGCAAATAAAGATAACTTAAACCATCATTTATATATAAATGCAGGTATCTCTTATAAGTTTAGTACCTCTAATAATAGGGAGCTAATTGACTGGAGTTCATCGAACTATAAGTACACTAAAGCATCAAAAGATGTAGATATTGAAAAAATACCTGTTATAGAAAAACCAGCAATTGTGGATGTACCTAAAGTGGTTGAACAAGCTCCAATTGATACAGTAAAAGCAATAATTGAAATACCTATACCTGTAGTTCAGCCCGAGGTTGTAATTCCAGTTGAAGTTCCTGTAACTAAAGTTGAGCCTAAAGTAATAGCACCAATTGAACCTATTATACTTGAAAATAAAGAAGCTGTAACAGAACCAGACGGAAAGTATAATGTAGTAGTTGCTTGTTATGGTTTAAAACACCTTGATTTAGCAATGAAGTTCAGAGACACTATACGTAAAAAAGGATTTAAATCGAATGTATATCGCTCAATTGGTTCAAAATACTATAGAGTAATGACAACTAGCACAGATGATAAAGGTTCTGCTCTACAGATTTTGAAAAAATCAAAAGCGCAGATAGATTCTGAATCATGGTTTTATTTATACAATAAACAATAATATGTAGATAAAAGCCCCGAAAGGGGCTTTTTCATTTATTAGGAAATAGTATTTTAGCATATCGAAATATTAAATAAAAAACATGAAAAAATATCTTGTAATTTTACTTTGTTTAGCGACTCAATTTGTTAGAGCACAGCAAAACGCAACAGAAAGTAAAGATAAAAAATTGACAATTAGTGATAATGAAAATAAGTTTACAAATGCTAGCTTTAGTAAATGGTCTATGGGTCTTGGACTTGGTGGAACATATACCGTATTTGATATAGAGCAAGATGTTGTAAATCCCGCAGTTGCCTTGAATGTTAAATATTCTTTTGGTCATGTAATTGGCTTAAGGTTTCAAGGAATGTATGCATCTTATTCTGGTAAAGGAACTACATCTCCTAAAAGTGAATACGGTTTTGTAAATAATATGACTCAGCTTGGTTTACATTTAATGGTTAATGTTGGTGGCTTGAATTTCAGGAAAAAAAATCCAAATACGATTGTTTATTTGTTCTCTGGAGCTTCTATTGCCATCAGCGATGCCAAAAGGGATAAAAAAGAATCTCAAATATTAGCACAACTTCCTGGTCAGAAAATTATTTCTCCAAATTCTGGCAGTTATTCTGGAGTTGATTTCACCATTCCTTTAGGTTTAGGTACTAAATATAAAATTAATGATAAATTTGATATAGGGCTAGAGGGTGTTGTTAATATTGCAAAAACTGATAAGTTTGATATTTATGAACCATTCGTTAATCAAGGCTTTCCTGATTTTTTTGGCTCAATGATGGTAAATGTTGGTTATAATTTCACCAGCGGTAAAAATGCCAAGCATATGGATTGGGTTAATCCGATGGCTATTATTTATGATGATTTAGCAAAAAAAGCACAAAAGTCGGTTGAGGCTGCAAAAAGTGACGGTGATAAAGACGGAATTCCTGATTATCTAGATATGGAGCCTAATACTAAATTGGGTTATAAAGTGGATGTTAAAGGTATTACTTTAGATAGTGATGTGGATGGAGTTCCAGATTCAGAAGATACTGATCCATATGGCTTCAACCAAATGTTAAGTGTATATTATCCAGCAGAATCTTTTCAAGTAAAATCTTCAGTTAATGTAATGAGGTTTTCTGACTCAATACCAGAAGCCGATTTTATTACCTTAACAACTGAAGGATATGGTTTGCCTGTAATTACTTTTGCACCAAACAAATATGACATACACGTAGAACAATATCCACTTTTACAACAAATTGCTCGCATTATGGCTATTGATTCAAATGTTATGGTTGCCGTTATTGGTCATGCTGACGAAAATAAGCCAGATATGACTCAATTTAATGTAGCTGAAAAGCGAGCTTTGGCTGTAAAACGTCAACTTACCAAAATATATGAAATTAAAGAAGATAGAATATTGGTATTTAGTGAGCGTGATGCATTTGTGAAAAAATATAAAATGCAAACTGAAGGATTAGACAGAAAAGTTGAGTTCAGATTAATTAGAAAACCGTAACCTTAATTTTATAAATAAAAAAGCCCTTGTAACTATATTACAAGGGCTTTTTTATATTTAAAACAATTTGGTTGTTGTTAATTTAATGCATTAAATAATGCATTTTTGTAAACTTAAGTTAAAGCATATAATATGAAGTTTGAAGAATACAATATAGCCGATGAAATTAAAAAAAGTATAGCAGAAATGGGCTTTAGGCGCCCAACTGATATTCAGTTTAAGGCCATTGGTCCAATTTTAAAAGGCGAAGATGTATTAGGTATTGCTCAAACAGGAACAGGAAAAACAGCTGCTTTTGCCATTCCAATTATTCATTTGCTATTGCAACGCAAAAAAAAAGGCACTTATATTAAAAGTTTGGTTTTATTGCCAACCCGCGAGTTGGCAGTTCAAATTACCGAAGTTTTTAAAAACATAGCCAAATACACCAACCTGAAAATAGTTTGCTTAATGGGCGGAGTGGAGCAAGATAATCAAATTTTTGATTTAACAGTTGGTGCTGATATTGTAATTGCCACTCCTGGTCGCATGTTCGATTTGCAAAGCCAAGGTTATATTGATTTAAGCAGGGTAGAAATGTTGGTGTTAGATGAAGCCGATAAAATGCTTGATAAAGGTTTTATTAAAGATATTCAAGATATTATAAAGCGCATTCCTCGCGTGCATCAAACATTGTTTTTTTCGGCTACTATTAACCGCCAAATAAAAACTTTGGCTTATTCTGTAGTAGGCGCAAATCCTATTCGAATTCAAATTTCGCCTAAAAACCCAGTTTCGAAAAATGTTAGCCATGCTGTAGCGTTTGTAGAAATGGATGATAAACGCTTTTTCTTAGAACGATTGATAAAAGAAGCTCCCGAGAGTAAGTTTTTGGTTTTTGTAAGAACCAAAGTGCGTGCTGAAAGGGTTTTTACTGCTATGCAACGTGTTGGTATTGAAACACTCACTATGCATGGTGGAAAGGAACAAGAAGATCGCCTTGCGGTAATGACCAACTTTAGAAACGGTAAAGTAAAAATATTAATTGCCACCGATTTAAGCGCTCGTGGTATTGATATTGAAAATGTAGATTATGTTATTAATTACGATTTACCTGATTTGCCCGAAAACTATGTTCACAGAGTTGGAAGAACGGGTAGGGGAGTAAAATCGGGTAAAGCTGTTTCGTTTAGCAGCAAAGAAGAAGCTAAACTATTGAAAGATATTGAAACTTTTTTAGGTTATGAAATTCCACGCTTAGAGGTAGATAAAGAAACTTATGTTGAAACCTTAGACTTTAGTGACGATGGAAATAAAAATTGGAAAGCCTTAATGAAAGAAGCCGATAAATTTGATGTTAAGAAAAAAAAGTAACTTATTTTATAACTCAGGACAGTATTATTGTAGTTTATAAATGCTAATAAATTTCTTTTGAATTGCACTTGTATGTATTTTTATAAAATTAATTGCTATTGGCATAACTATTGTTAAAGAAATGCTTACACTTTATGATTAGTTATATCTTAATTTTTTCAGCAACCCTAACTATTTTAGCTTTTCTAGTTATTAGATTGGTTATTTACTTTTTTAGTCAAAAACATACCCACTGCAAAGTTTGTAAGTCGTTTGATTCAGAGCGCGTAGAACGTGGTTTTTTATAAAAAAAGTTTTGTTTATGAGTAAAACTCATAAATACTGGTGCCGCAAATGCTGGAATAATTTTTATGTAAGGCACTAATTGTTTTGTACTTATTTTTAACTTTATTTGTATTTATAGATATTTTAAAATATGAAGAAAGTTATTTTTACAATTTTATTTGGTATTACAGCATTAATATTACTCCAATCGTTTGGAACTGCTGGTTTAGGAAAGGTTGACGGTACAGAGCCAGGGTTCACAGGCTCGCCTGGCGATAGTTTAAAAAATTGTACCAAATGTCATGGTGGTAGTGCCTATTCTGTGGCAGGTTGGATTACTGCTAATATTCCTTCAAGTGGTTATATTCCAGGTAACACCTACACCATTACGGCTAAAAATACCTCATTAGGTCATAATAGATTTGGTTTTTTAGTTTCCCCACAAAAACTTAATGGCGATCTGCTTGGAACTTTAATAATAAGCGATACTATAAAAACTAAATTGGTTGGAAATAGTAAATATGTAACATACAGAGCTGCAAGTGTTAGTAGTCAAGACTTTATGTCATGGACTTTTAATTGGATTGCACCAGCAGCTGGCACTGGCGATGTGGTGTTTTACGGGGCATTTAACTCCAATCAAGATGGGCATAAAGGAGGAGATATAACCCAACTTTCAACCTTGAGAGTTAAAGAAAATGGAACTGCTTCAATTGTTAATTTACAAAATAATAAAGTTACTGTTTCTGCTTATCCGAATCCCGCAAGTAATTTGTTGAATGTAAATTTTACGCTTAATCAAAAAGAAAATGTAGCTATTAAAATGATAAATTTAGAAGGTAAAATAGTTTACCAAACAGCTGAAGAAAATACCGTTGGAATAGTAAATAGACAAATAGAAACTAGCCAGTTGGCAAATGGAGTTTATTTTATACAAACACAAGTTGGCGAAAGTATTGCAACTAATAAAGTGGTAGTTTTTAATTAATTATCAGGTTTTAGAAAATAAAAAAAGGTGGTTCAAATTAGTTTGAACCACCTTTTTTATGGGTATTACTTTTATAATTATTTTCCTTTATTAAAACCTTTCATTACTCCGCGTTCCGAAGTTTGAATAAATTCTAAAATTTCATCTCTTAAAAGCGATGGCTTAATTGCATCTTCTACCTGTGCCATTCCTTTGCTTACATTGTTATTATGAATAAAAATAACACGGTAAGTATCTTGTATCGTATTTACTTCTTCTTGGGTAAATCCATTGCGTTTTAGCCCTACAGAGTTTACGCCTTCGTAACTTACCGGATAACGGCCTGCAATTACATAAGGAGGAATATCTTTGGTAACCATACTTCCACCCTCTATCATTACGTTTCTGCCAACTTTTACAAACTGGTGAATAGCCGAAAGGCCACCAATTCTTGCATAATCAGCAATGGTTACATGCCCAGCTACTTGAACGCCATTGGCTATAATTACATTATTTCCAACAATACAATCGTGTGCTAAATGAACATAGGCCATCAATAAACAATTGCTACCTACTTCAGTTTTGTATTTATCTTTAGTACCACGGTTAATAGTTACACATTCTCTAATGGTGGTATTATCTCCAACAATGGCAAAAGTTTCTTCACCTACAAATTTTAAGTCTTGAGGAACCGCACTTATTACTGCCCCGGGAAAAATATGACAGTTTTTGCCAATTCTAGCACCAGGATAAATGGTTACGTTAGGTCCAATTTCGGTTCCATCACCTATTTCCACATTATCGTAAATGGTAGTAAATGCACCTATAACCACATTGCTGCCAATTTTGGCGCGATTATCAATTTGAGCTAAGTTTGATATCATGTTAAAATTTTAGCCTTTGGCAGCTAGCTTTTGGCTATTTTTATTTTGTTAAATTAAAAATTATTTTTTTGCTATTTGTGCCATTAATTCTGCTTCGCAAACTAACTTATCGCCAACAAATGCTGATGCTTTCATTACGCAAACGCCTCTTCTTACTGGAGCTATTAACTCTAATCTAAATAAAAGAGTATCACCAGGTACAACCTTATCTTTAAATTTAGCATTGTCTATTTTCATAAAATAGGTATTGTAATTTTCAGGATCTTCCACCTGCGAAAGTACCAATACACCACCTGCTTGCGCCATGGCTTCAATAATTAATACACCCGGCATTACAGGATTTCCGGGGAAATGACCTGGGAAAAATGGCTCATTAAATGTTACATTTTTTACCGCTGTTAAATAACTTTTGCCCATTTCCAAAACTTTATCTACCAACAAAAATGGACTGCGATGAGGCAACATTCTTGCTATATCTTGTGTATTATATAGTGGCGGTTTGTTAGGGTCGTATTTAGGAACATTTACTTGGCTACGCGTTTTTTTAATCAATGCCTTTATTTTTTTACCAAAAGCAATATTAGCCGCATGCCCCGGACGGGCAGCCATAATTTGAGCTTTAATTGGTGTGCCAATCAAAGCTAAATCACCCACTAAATCTAGTAACTTATGACGTGCAGGTTCGTTATGAAAACGTAAATCTACATTATTTAAAATACCTTCTTTTTTTACCTCAACCTTTGGCTTGTTAAACATCTTAGCCAAATGATCTAGTTCATCATCTTTTATAATTCTATCTACAATTACAATAGCGTTATTTAAATCGCCACCACGAATTAAATTGTTGTTATACAACATTTCTAACTCGTGCAAAAAGCAAAAAGTACGGCACGATGAAATTTCAGATTCAAACTCTTTTAAACTAGTAATAGAAGCATGTTGGCTTCCTAAAACGGGCGAGTTATAATCAACCATTACAGTTAAACGGTAATCGTCTAAAGGCATGGCTATCATTTCTACTTGTCTATCTTCTTCGGTATAATAAATGTTTGAAGGTAAGGTAAAGTATTCGCGCTCTGCTTCTTGTTCTAAAATTCCTGTTTCTTTTAAAGCTTTTATAAAAAACTGAGAACTTCCGTCCATAATTGGGGTTTCATCAGCGTTTATATGAATAAGGCAATTGTCTATTTCTAAACCTGCCAACGAAGCCATAACATGCTCAACAGTATTCACTTTGCCACCATTTTGCTCTAAAGTTGTACCACGACTTAAGTCGGTAACGTTATCTACATCGGCATCAATAATGGGTTTGTTGGGTAAATCTATGCGTTGAAATTTTATTCCGTGGTTTTCGGGTGCTGGGTTAAAAGTCATGGTAACTTCTTGCCCTGTGTGTAAACCTACACCACTTAAACTCACTGCTTTTTTGATTGTTGTTTGTTTCATTTCTACTGATTTTCAGCTATAAAATTAAAGGCTTTGTTGTTTTTAAAACGGTTTCAAATATAGCAAATAGCCTTGTTTGGTCAAATGTAATTTTTAAGCCTTCATTTAAGGGCTTTTGGTTAAAAATAATTGTTCTAGTTCAATGGTTCAAACTATTATTTTGGCTATTTTTGAATAAACTTAATTCTTTATTTTAGGTTTAATACTTTATTACTTATGAGCAATAAACTAGAACGTAGAAATTTTTTAGGCCGATTATCGTTGGCTTTTTCAGCTGCATTTGCTGCTCCATTTCATGGTTTTTCTAACTCTTTAAAACAAACTTATAATGCTTTGAACCCAAACCCTATTTTAAAAATTAAGCCTTTGGGTTTTCAGTGGGAAACAGCCGATCCTTTTCTGTTTTGTGTGCACCACGAAGATAAATTTCCGAAAGGAAACGAGTTAATGGGTCCCGATAAAACCCTTTTTCAAGGGCGCCATATGGGCGATGATTTTATTATTAAAGATGGTTTTAGGATGTATCATGGAAAAACCGTTCCGGGCTTTCCGGGCCATCCGCATAGAGGATTCGAAACCATCACTGTGGTGCGCAAAGGTATAGTTGACCATGCCGATTCTATGGGTGCAGCAGGCCGATATGGCGATGGAGATGTGCAATGGATGACAGCTGGAAAAGGGGTGCAACATTCTGAAATGTTTCCGTTAATAAAAAAAGAACAAGAAAACCCTATGGAGCTTTTTCAAATTTGGCTCAATTTACCCGCAAAAAATAAAATGGTAGAGCCTCATTTTAAAATGCTTTGGCGCGAAGCAATTCCTAATTATGTTTATACCGATGGCAATAAAAAAACTACCAAAGTAGAAGTAATAGCAGGCAAAATTGGGAAGTACAAAGCCCCAACACCTCCACCAAACTCGTTGGCGGCCGACCCCAAAAATGAAGTAGCAGTTTGGAACATAAAAATGCAAGCAGGTGCAGTGTTTACCTTACCTAAAGCCTCCGTTGGAATAAACCGAACCATTTACTTTTACGAAGGCACCACTTTAAAATTAGCCGAAACCAATATTAACCCATACAGCGCAGTAGAGCTTCTGCCAAATGTTGATGTTGCACTTTTTGCAGGTGATACTGAAGTAAGCATTTTGGTTTTACAAGGCAGACCAATTGGCGAGCAAGTGATGCAATACGGGCCTTTTGTAATGAATACCAAAGAAGAAATAAACCAAGCTTTTGAAGATTACCATAAAACCCAATTTGGCGGCTGGCCTTGGCCTAAATACGACCAAGTACACGACCGTACCAAAAGCCGTTTTGCCAAACATGCCGATGGAAAATTGGAGGTGAAAGGGTAGTGTATTTGTTGATTTTTGATTTGGAGATTTGTTGATTAAGTTGAAAAGTTAATTAAGTTAATTAAGTTAATTAAGTGATTGGGAGGTAAGTATTCTAAACCTTTTAAACATTATAGTTCCGTAGGAATAAATTTTGTTTAAAAAAGAGTACTAAGTGCGGAACAAAAACCACGCATGGTAAAGTTTCAGCACTTGAGGCGGGAGATTGACAATAGTAAAATAAATATGGAGAAACTTATTTTAGTTAATCCCTTTGTTAAATAGCATTCTGAAAACCTATCAAATGCCATTACTTATAATCTCATATATAATTGGTTAATAGATCTATTCAGGTTTAATTTGTCCGCTTGTTAAGTCTTCAAAAAATTGAGTCGGGTTATTCACAAATTTATTAGCATTTGATTTTTCAATATTACCTATAAGTTCTTTCATATTAGGTTCAAAAAGTCTTGCTTGTTTGTCCATAAGTAGGCAATTAAATTTTGCTGCAATTTCAAAAACTATTTCAATGATTTTGGTGTCAAGTCTACCAAGGTCAAGTCTACAACTAAGTTCTTGTATATTCTCAGTTTTTTCGTCAAAACATGCACAAATGTCGTTTGTTGAAGTGTTTCCAAATCTTCTTAATCCCTCACTATTTCTTGTCCATTCTTGAATTTCTCCAAATTTCAAAAGAAATGGTGTCAGAATTTGCAAACTTATTTTTATGTCTGCCCACCAATTAATCGTAAATGCATCTTCAAATTCATCATCAACGTCAGTGGTTGTATTTAAATAATTTTCCCAACCTTCGTTATTAACTTTTAATTGAAATGGAATTTTCCCGAACTTGTTTATCAAAGATTGTCTAGGTAAAAAATATATATTATACTGCCAAATCGCCATTGAATTATTCTTTATTTTTGGTTTTAACCTGTTGCCAACTGATTTAAATTGGAAGTTTCTCACCTAAAACCTTCCAATATTTCTATTACTTTACTTCGGGCCAAAAGTGTTTTTTTATGGAAAAAATAAGTGGAATTATTCCAAAAAAGAAATGTATTAATGTGAAGTGAATACGACCATAATCGTGGTAACTGAGTGCTAAAAACATTATGTTTCCTACTATACATAAAATAAAGTAAATGTATTTGTTGATGATGTTCATTTTACAAATGGATTATAATCTGCAAAATAATTATTTTCAGGAATTTTTTACATAAAAAAACTATCTTTAAAAGTCGCTTTTTGAGTATCGTTGGGTAATAATTTTTACCTGAGTTTTTTATTAATTAAATTTTATTTTAGATACCAAAAACAATGAGTTGGGATTAAAAGAACTTCAAGCAGTTTTTTAAATTTTTAAAAATTTGGTTTATTTGCGAATAAAAATTATCGATATGAAAAGAATTATTTTATTACTTGTGCTTTTAAATACTTTTAGTGCTTGGGCGCAATCAACCTTAAATTTATTTACACAGGAAAGCGAGAAATTCATACTTTTTTTGAACGGAGTTCAACAAAATGCAAGTTCTCAGAGTAATGTAAAAGTTGAAAATATTACAGCCAGTGTACAAAAACTTAAAATAGTTTTTGATGATAAAGCCATTCAAACCATAAATGAAAATATATATTACGAAGCAGGAAAAGAATACACTTATAATGTTCGTAAAAAAAACACAACCGCTAATAATGTTAAAAGAATAGATGGAAAATCGACCACACCGATTATTTATGTGGTAAGATTACTTGATATGAAACCATTATCGAGCAAGTCAACAGTAAAAAACACACAAGTAATTGAAAGCACAAAGGAAGTTGATGGTGGTAATAACAGTTTGGAAACTGAAACAAACGATAAAGTAACCACAACTACTACTGTTACAAAAACAAATAGTACTCCAAGCAATGAAAATGTAAATATTAATGTAGGAATAAATGGAGTAGGAATAAACATGAATATTAATGGGTTAGATGCCACTGATAAAACAGTTGTAAACAACACCACTACCACTACCACCACCACTACTAAAACTACAAAAAATGTTTCACCTCCAGTTAAAACTTCAACCCCAAAAGTTAGTGAACCAGTTTGTGCGCCAATGACTTCAAGTACTTTTGATGCCCTAACGAGTCAGCTAAAAAAGCAAAGTTTTGAAGATAATAAACTTCAAATCATTAGACAAGTTTTGGCTAGCAATTGTATAAGTACAGCTCAAGTAAAACAATTAGTTGTTGAGTTTACATTTGAAGAAAATAAATTAAAAGTAGCCAAAATATGTTATAAAAAAACTACTGATAAAGGTAATTATTTTACCCTTAATGACTCTTTTTCATTTAGCAGCTCGGCTGATGAATTAAACGAGTTTTTGCAAAGTAAAGGAGCCGTTAGTGAAGACAGTGAATAGGTAAACAACATAATATTTGAGTATCACCTAGTATTTTGTTGTTTTATGTCAACAGTTTTCCTTAATGTGCCAACTGAAATACTAAACTCATGTAATACTTTGGCTTATAAAGATAATTAAAGCAGGCCAGCAATAATGATTGTTGGGGAAATTGATTAAAAGGTTATTGTTGTTAGCTAAAAAGTGCTGATAACTTTAACAAAATACTATTAATACTTACTAAGGTTTTAAAGTAATCTTATACATTAAAAAAAGCGACCCTTCTAGAGTCGCTTTTTTGTTTTATTTACATTCAGCCAAATTACAAAGACGGTAAAAGGTAAGTCCTTTTCGGGCTTTAATACATTTGTTATTGTCATCTATTTTCCATTTGGTATGGAACTTATAAGTTGTTTTATAGTTTTTCAACACTATTTGGTTGTTGATTACCTTGTAATTACCCGTTACATCTATTGGTTTTTTAGTATTGGTATTATCTATGTAATGAAAAGTTTTGTCTTGGTTTAATGATAAACTTAAAATAGTCTTACCACTAATTTGGTAACTACATACCCCATAAGTTCCCGCCACTGCTTTAATATTTAATTTTTGTTTAGTTTTAAACGAAAAAATGGTGGCTAAAACCAAAATGCCAATTAATATTTTAAATGTTTTCATAAGCTGTGTTTATAGTAATTCAATGATAGTGAGTTTTATTGGAATTATTTTTATTAAAAGCACTTTGTTATCTAAATAAAAAGGTATAGTGTTTAAATGGACGATATTTTAAGTAGAAAACTTTAGTAAAATACCTTTTGTAATTTGTTATAAAATAAAGCAAATTTGCACAGCAAAAAAATACAATGGCAGTATATAAATTTAAACTAACTTTTGAAGATTACGAAGATTCTTATCGAGTAATTGAAATTAAATCGAATCAAACTTTTTTAGAATTTCATAAAACTATTTTAGAATCAATTGGCTTTGATGAAAAGCAGTTAGCTTCTTTTTACATGAGTAATGATACTTGGCGCAGAGAACAGGAAATTACTTTGGAGGATATGACTGACGATCCTGAGAATCCAATTCCAGAGATGAAAACTGCTAAGTTGAGTCAATTTGTAAACGACCCACACCAAAAAATTATTTATGTATATGATTTTATGGCTATGTGGACCATGCATTTAGAATTATTTGGAATTGAAATTAAAGAAAACCCTAAATTTACTTATCCTAGAATTGGCAAAACAGTGGGATTAGCACCTAAACAATATGATAAGGTGCAACGTTTTGGTTTGGTGGATGACAATGAATTTGATGAAATAACAAAAAACTACATTGATAAAACAGATGATGTAGGAAGCGAAATTAGCGATGACGAAGCAGATGAATTTGGTCTTTTCTCGAAAGACTCGGATAGCGGAGAGGATGATGCCGCTATTGAACCTACAGGTGGTTTTGATGAATATTAGTATTTTAAAATAATTAAAATTGAAAATGCAGGTTTACAATTAAACTTGCATTTTTTATTTGCAAAACAGTAAAAAAATAAAGCTTAAATGAAATTAAATTTAAAACGCCCCCTTGTAATTTTTGATTTAGAAACTACAGGAATTAGCATTTCTACAGATAGAATAGTAGAAATGGCAACTATAAAAGTAAATGTAGATGGAACTGAGGAAATAAAAACCCAAAGATTTAATCCTACCATGCCTATACCAGCTGAGGTTTCGGCTATACATGGTATTTTTGATGAAGATGTAAAAGATATGCCCACCTTTGCCGAAAAAGCAAAAGAGTATGCCGAGTATTTTAAAGGCTGCGATTTTGGTGGTTTTAATTCTAATAAATTTGATTTCCCTATGCTAGTGGAGGAAATGCTTAGAGCAAATGTGGAATTTGAAACGGAAGGACGAAAATTTGTAGATGTGCAGCGCATTTTTCATCAAATGGAGCAACGTACTTTAAGTGCTGCGTATAAATTTTATTGCGATAAAACATTGGAAAATGCGCATAGTGCCGAAGCTGATACCATTGCTACCTATGAAGTGCTTAAGGCTCAGTTAGACAGATATGAAGTTTTGGGTAATGATATGGAATCGCTTCATAAAATTAGTGGTCAAGCTAATTTGGTAGATTTAGCAGGACGAATTGTTTTGAACGATAAAGGACAAGAGGTATTTAATTTTGGAAAACACAAAGGTAAAATGGTGAGCTACGTGTTTAAAAATGAACCTGGTTATTACCAATGGATGATGGATAATGATTTTTCGCTAGATACTAAACGCAAATTAACCCAAATAAAAATGCAAGGATTTGGAAGCAAATAGCACCAAAATGCATTAGCTAAATAGTACAAATAAATTCAAACTAGCTAGCAGCAAAAGGCAACAAATATGACAAAAACTGAAAAAATCATGCTATTTACATTGGCAGCCATCAATTTTGTAAATATCATGGATTTTATGATAATGATGCCACTAGGGCCTAATTTGATTAAAACATTTAATATCACTGCCTCCGATTTTGGTATTCTGGTTTCATCGTATTCCATCAGCGCTTTTATTTCAGGCATTATCACTACTTTTATTATCAATAAATTTGAGCGTAAAGATTATTTAATGCGCATTTTTATTGGTTTTTTAATTGGAACTTTTGCTTGTGGTTTAGCGCCAACTTACCAAACATTATTGATTGCAAGATTTGCTACTGGGTTATTTGGTGGGGTTTTAGGCGCCATAATTTTAGCTATTGTAAGCGATGCAGTTCCTTTTGAAAGAAGAGGGCAGGCCATGGGAATAATAATGGCTGCTTTTAGTTTGGCTTCAGTTTTAGGGGTTCCATTTGGAATTTTTATGGCTACTCATACCAAAAAATATGATTATTTAGGTTGGCATGCACCCTTTTTATTTTTGGCTGTTTTGGGTATTCCTGTTTACTTTTTGGTGCGCAAGTTTGTGCCAAGGCAAACAGTTGCGGTGCAATTGGCTGCCAAACAAATGGATGTTGGCAAAAACATTGAGGCTATTTTTACCAATAAAAATAATCTTTTGGCCTTGCTTTTTGGTGTGGTTATGATGATGGGACACTTTTGTATCATTCCATTTTTGAGCCCATACATGGTTAGCAATGTAGGCATGCGGGAAGAAGATTTACCATTAATTTATTTAGTGGGGGGAGGAGTAACTATTTTTACTTCGCCATTAATTGGAAAGTTGGCCGATAAGTTTGGAAAGTTAGTTATGTTTATAGTTTTGGCTTTATTATATATTATTCCTGTTTTTTTAATTACCAACCTTGATCCTCATCCATTGCCACTTGTTTTAACCATTACTGGCGTATTTTTTATTTTTTCTGGAAGATTTATCCCCATGCAAGCCATGGTTACTGGTGCCGTTGACCCAAAAATTAGAGCAAGTTTTATGAGTTTTAATAGCTCCATTCAACAGTTAGCAAATGGGGTTTCTGCTTTCTTGGCAGGTTTGGTTGTTACTACGGTTAATGGGAAATTAGTTAACTATAATTTATTAGGATATTTTAGTGTAGGAATGGCTTTATTAAGTATTTTTATAGCACATAAATTACGTTCATCAAATGGAAGCAAGTTTTAAATACGATTTTATAATAATAGGTGGTGGTATAGTTGGATTAGCCACTGCTTACCAATTATTGCAAAAAAACAGTAGTTTAAAAATAGCTGTTTTAGAAAAAGAAAATCATGTGGCAGCCCATCAAACTGGGAATAATAGTGGTGTGATACATTCAGGATTATATTATAAGCCAGGTAGTTTAAAAGCAAAAAATTGCTTACAAGGCTATCAAATGATGATTGATTTTTGTGATGAAAACAACATAAAATACGATTTGTGCGGCAAGTTAGTAGTGGCAAGCGATGAAAGCGAAATTCCTGAACTTGATAAGCTTTACCAGCGCGGTTTAGAAAATGGTTTGGTAAAAAATACCATTATTGAGCAAGATAGGATTAAAGAGTTTGAGCCTAATTTGCGTGGCGTAAAGGCTATTCATGTTCCTTATACTGGTATCATTGATTATAGCCAAGTTTGTGAAAAATTAGCTGAGAAAATTGCTGAGTTAGGTGCTGAAATTTATTTGAGCCATAAAGTGGAAAAAATTGAAAACCATTCAAATTTTGTGGTTATTAGCACTAGTCAAAAAGAGTTTGAAGCTTCGCAATACATAAATTGCGCTGGATTATACAGTGATAAAATAGCAGCCTTAACCAATAAAGAAATTGATACCAGAATCATTCCTTTTAGGGGTGAGTATTATATGTTAAAGCCCGAAAAAAGGGCATTGATTAAAAACTTAATCTATCCTGTTCCAGATCCTAATTTTCCTTTTTTAGGTGTACACTTTACACGTATGATTGATGGTGGAGTAGAGGCAGGGCCAAATGCAGTATTTGCATTTAAACGTGAAGGCTACCATAAAAGTGATTTTGATTTTAACGAAACAATGGAAAGTTTAGCTTGGCCAGGTTTTAGAAAAGTTGCAATTAAATATTGGAAAACAGGATTGGGCGAGTTTTACCGTTCGTTTAGTAAAACTGCATTTACCAAGGCTTTACAAAAATTAGTTCCAAGTATTCAGGAAGATGATTTGGTGCCTGCAGAAGCTGGTGTGCGTGCGCAAGCTTGTGATAAGTTTGGGGGTTTATTAGATGATTTTAAAATAATAGAAGAACCAAATGCCATTCATATTTTAAATGCGCCAAGTCCTGCAGCTACCAGCAGCTTAAGCATTGGTAAAACCATAGCAGAAATGGCTTTGGCTAGGCTATAATTTATTCTTTATTACAAATTCAAAATTTAGTAAATGGCTAAAACGTGCGGTTATATTTGTCCTCAATGCGAGGGGAGAGGTTTTTTAGATGACTTTTCTGATTGCAATTGGTGCACAGATAATCCCTTGTTAAACAAAACTGATATGATAGAAATTCACCATAATAACCGTTGCGGCAAAAGCCGCGATGCATTGACTATCCTAACCGAAAAAAATGTAGACTTTAAAGTAATCGAATATTTAAAAAATCCTTTAACGGCAAGTCAAATAAAAGCTCTTTTAAAAAAGCTAAACATCAGTGCTTTTGATTTAATACGAAAAGGCGAAGCTATTTTTAAAGAAAATTATAAAGACAAGCAACTTTCCGAAAACGAATGGATTGCAGTTCTTGAACAAAATCCCATTTTAATTGAAAGGCCAATTGTAGTAAATGGCAACAAAGCAATTATAGCTCGCCCACCAGAAAAAGTATTAGAGATTTTATAATAAAAGTTGGTTCAATTAAACCAACTTTTATAAATCCATAGCATTTGCTATTAGTTCAGCCACATCAAGTACTTGAACTTCTTCTTCTTTGTTATTATGTTTAATGCCATCGCGCAACATGGTCATACAAAACGGACAAGCAGCAGCTACAATATTTGCTTTTGATTCTAACATGTCGTCAGCACGCTCAATGTTTACTTCTTTTTTACCAGTTTCAGCCTCTTTAAACATTTGTGCTCCACCAGCTCCGCAGCATAAACCATTGGCTTTAGCACGTTTCATTTCTACTAACTCAGCATCCAATTTTTCAATTACTTGGCGTGGTGCTTCGTAAATATTATTGGCTCTACCTAAGTAGCAGCTATCGTGGTAAGTAATACGTTTGCCTTTAAAAGCACCACCTTGAATACTTAATTTTCCTTTTTCTAAAAGTTCGTTAATTAACTCGGTATGATGCACCACTTCATAACTTCCTCCTAATTGAGGATATTCGTTTTTTATTGTGTTGAAGCAATGAGGACAAGCTGTAACAATTTTTTTTACCCCATAAGCATTCATGGTAGTAATATTTTGCATGGCAAGCATTTGAAACAAAAACTCATTTCCAGCACGTTTTGCAGGGTCGCCAGTACATGCTTCTTCTGTTCCTAATATGGCAAATTTAACATTGGCTTGGTGTAAAAGTTTGGCTACCGCTTTGGTTATTTTTTGAGCACGTTCATCAAAACTTCCTGCACAACCTACCCAAAAAAGTACATCTACTTCTTCTCCATTGGCTGTTACCTCTGCTAATGTTTTTACTTTAAATTCCATATATAAATTAGTATTGTTTAAAAAATTGCAAATTATAATAAAATAACAAAATTCCTTTATTGGTATAAAATAAATTTATGTCTTACCTAAAATTATTGCTTAATCCATTTTTTTGTTAGTGAATATTGATCGGTATTTATTTTAATGAAATAAATACCTGCTTTTAAATTTTCGGTATTGATTCTAATGTTTTTACCTAACTTATCAGTATTGTCAACTTGAATTTCTTTTCCATTTAATTCATAAAAAATTACCTGACGAATAGTTTCCTTTTGCGATGTAATATTTAGCTCATTTTGTGTGGTAGGGTTAGGGTAAATAATTACCTGATTGCTTTGGCTTAAGTTGTTATTGGAAGTATTACTTAGCGAGTAATTGTAACAAATACTATCATTATTAATGATGTTAATACCGTTAATTTCATTAATCCAAGCACATAATTTATAGTCTCCTGCTTTATCAATGTTTATAGTGTTAGAAAAACTTTTTATTGCAAAAGAATTTGGTTGTAAATTAATAAGTGTTACTTCATCTGTAATTGGGGCTATGTTTTGTTCTAGTATTTTACAGCTAACAGAAAAACGTGTAATTACAGATTCACCATTGTTTTTTAGTTTAATGCTAATCGTATTAGGTCCTTTTTTGAGTTCAATTGGTAGTACAATAGAATCAATTTGCAAGGAAGTTGTTTTGGGTAGAATGTAGGTTTTAATGACTGTATCGTTATTTACATTAATATCCCCATTGGTTTTTACCCAACAGTTTAGTTTATAATTTCCTCCAGTTGAAATATTTAAAGGTTTGTTAAAAGTGTAATAATAGCTGGATTTAGCAGCAATATTTAATCCATTAAGTTTGGTTGAAATAATTGAGTCAGCGTTTAATTGTAATGAAATAATGGTTGAATCAATGGTTGTTTCTCCATTATTAAAAAGTTTTATTTTTACGCTATTAGCTCCTCTTTCTAGGTTAATTGGATTCACTATAGAATCAATTGCTAAGTCAATAATTTTATTAAGATTAAACGTTTTGTTCAAAGAATCGTTTTGAGCAGAATTATCGCCAAAGGTCTTAACCCAAGTTTTGAGTTTATAAGTGCCTCCTGTTGCTATATTAAATGCGTTAGAAAAAGTATAGTAATAGCTATTTTGGGGGTAAATATTCAAACCTTTAACCAATACTGAAATGGGAGTGTTTTTATCTATTTGGTAGGCAAATACAGCCGAATCAATCAATGTATTTCCATTATTTGTTATTTTAAATGAAACGGCATTATTTCCCCTAGTAATATTTATTGGGTATAATAATGAATCCACTGATAAATCAACTACTTTGGTGTTGATAATAGTATCTTTCGTGGCTAGCCAAATTGTGGCATTCATTATTAATTTTTCATGATTTCCATTTGCATCTGCAATCCAGCCATCATATAATTTATCACCAGTATCACCAGTGCCATCATCGCAAGGAGAGCTATCGCCTATACCTACAATTTTTCCTTTACCAAAACGAGCATAAGCGGCCATTACACCAATATTACCAAAACCTACACTTGGGGTATATACAATTCCTTTAACCGTTGCATTATCACTAGGGTTCAATGTCATGGTAGTTCCATTAAACCAAACTGCCTGAGTAACTTGTCCCATTGGTCCATTCAAAATGGAGTCATTTGGTAAGTATGGAATGTTGGTGGTATTAGGTGATACAGACAACGAATCGAAAATAAAACCGAAAGCGTTTGGTTTAACAGAATTATTTTTAATTAAGTCGTTTAATATTTGTTGCGAATCAAAACCATCATTATTTCTGTCAGAAATGGCATGATCGGAAACAATAAATAATCCACCACCATTTTGCACAAAATTCATAATAGCAGTTTTTTCAGTTGTAGTAAATAATATATTGGGTTCTACAATAATAAAAACTTTGTAATTACTTAAATCTTGTATGTTAGATGTGTTTCCGTAACTAATTATGCCATTATATGGTAATGTTTCTACCACATAACCTTTTTTTACACAGTCAATTCCCCAAGCAGAAAGTGCTCCTTTCCAATAATTTTCTGAAGTAGTAGTTGTAACTGTCGATTGGGCTGGAGTAGGAATTCGCTGTGCATTTCCTTCACTTCCACCTCCAATTGTTGCATTTGGACTCCATTTTATGTTATTTAAATCTTCATCTATTACCCAGTCTGCATTGCCAGCAGTTTCAGCTTTACTTGCATCAAACAATATTTTTATGGTTTGTGCATTGGTATTAAACACAATAGAAATTAAAAGTAATAAAAAAGTATAAAATTTATTCATGTAAAATATATAAGTTGAGATTGAATAATTAAAAATTAGGACATCCTAATCTACGAGATCCTTTATTGCTCATTCCACCAAACTTTATAGCATCTAAGTTAATAACCAATCCTAAATAGCCTATAAAATAGGTGTCTGTTTTTTTGTTTTTTATATTGCTATACATATCTAAAAGCTCACTATTAGTTTGTCCGTAGCTTACACCCATTTGTGCGTCAAAATATTTACTAATAGGTTTACGTATATTAAAAACTCCTTTTATGGTTGAAACTGTACTAGTAATTTTTCTGTTTAAAGTTCCGGTTTGTTCATAATAAATTGCTTCGTATGGACTAAAAACTCTTCCTGAAAATAAACCCATATTGTATCCAGCACCAATTCCCATTATTAAATTTTAAATTCATACATTAACAATAAACCTCCGGCATTTATTTGAGTAAAATAATTAGCGACTATATAATTGAAGTTAATTTCCTTTTTAAAAAAAAATAGTACTTGCCTCGGCCGATAAAGATAAACCTTTAATTAATTTTACTTTTAAACCCACCTCACCTAATGAACCAATTGTTGGCTTAAAGTCGAAATTTGTTTGAAAAGGCAATCCTGCATTAAAATATAGGGAGTATTTATGATAATCTTTTTGTGCAACAGCACTAATGGTCAAAATTAAAGTAAATAGTGTTATATAAATAGTTTTCATTTGCATTACAATAATAACTTTATAGTTTTAAAATTTAAAATATAAAGCTAATTTAATAATAATCAATAAAATGCCAATTATATCAAGTAGCTTCAAGGGAAACAAATGGAATAAAAATAAACACTTGGAAACCATTATTCCTGCTCTTTTTCGAAAGATTGATATTGCGTTTGAACGAGAGAGAGTTGAATTGCCTGATGGTGACTTTATGGATTTGGACTATGTTATGAATAATAGTAAGAATTTACTAATCTTGTTTCATGGGCTTGAGGGTAATTCAAATTCACAATATATCAAAGGGTTTTCTAAATATTTTTCTAATCAAGGCTTTGATATTTGTGCTGTAAATTTCAGAAGTTGCAGTGGAGAAAATAATAGGCTTTTAACAAGTTACCATAGTGGGAAAAGTGATGATATTGAATATATTATCCACCATATAATAACCAATAAAAATTATTCCAAGATAATATTAGGAGGTTTTAGTTTAGGAGGAAATGTATTGCTCAAATATTTGGGAGAGCAAGCCGAAAAAATTAACCCACTGATCAAAACTGCTTTCGCATTTTCAGTTCCAGTTGATTTAGCGGCAAGTTCAAAAGTTTTAAGTAAAAATTGGAATAAACCCTATATGGTTCGTTTCTTAAAATCATTGAACAAAAAATTAGTTCAAAAAGCAAATCAATTTCCTAATCAAATTGATTTAACCGATTTGTACAAAATAAATAATTTTAAGGAGTGGGATACAAGATTTACAGCAAAAATTCATGGCTTCAAAAATGCAGAAGATTATTACCATCAATGCAGTTCATTGCAATTTATAAACAACATAAGCATTCCTACTTTATTAGTTAATGCCCTTAATGACCCATTTTTGGCACCTAGCTGTTTTCCTTTTAATATTGCAAAAAACAGTAAACATTTTTACTTAGAAACGCCTGAAAAAGGAGGACATGTTGGGTTTGCGTTGAGCAGTATTAATGGGCAATACTACTCTGAACATGCTGCATATAATTTTACTAAAAAGTATCTTTAGCTAAGCTTTCAATCCAATCTTTTCGTTTACCAACTTTAAAATCAATTCCAATTGCTCTTTGTGATTGATGTTGCTATTATCAATTTCAATGGCATCATTTGCTTTCATTAGTGGAGAGTCATCTCTGTTGGAATCAATATAATCGCGTTTGGTTAAATTAGCCAAAACTTCTTCAAATGTGGTGTTGTTTCCTTTTGTTTTTAACTCGTCAAATCTTCTTTGGGCTCTCACGTTAGGATCGGCTGTAATGAATAACTTTAATTCTGCATCAGGGAAAACAACTGTTCCAATATCGCGTCCATCCATAATTATACCTCGTAGCTTTCCTAGTTCTTGTTGTTGTTTTACCAAAAAGCGTCTTACTTCACTTATTGAACTTACATTACTTACAAAACCCGCTACACGTGGATTTACCCTAATTTCATTTTCAATATTTTCATCATTCAAAAATGTCTCTTGAATTTGGGTTTGCTCATCTATTTTAAATGTGATGCTAATTTTTTCTAGTGCATTAATAACATCTTGAATATTGTTGAAGTCAATATGATTTTGAATTAAATACAATGTAACCGCTCGGTACATTGCGCCTGTATCAACGTATTTATAGTTAAGAATTTTAGATAATTCTTTGGCAATGGTACTTTTACCACATGAAGAATAACCATCTATAGCAATTACAATAGCTTTCATTAATTTTTCTTTTTATAAAACTCTTGCAAGTTAGTAATTATTGAGAAATGATTTGTTGCATTTCCTGAATAAATAGATGATGAGCCATAAGAAAATCTAAACTTACGAACTTTTAAACCAAAACCCCAACTAAAACCAGCCCACGAACGCGCATCGGGCAGTGCCAATTCTCGTCTACGTAAATCATTATAACCAAATCTTAATTGGAATCCTTGCCCAAATACTAGTTCTGTATTAATAATTAAATGACTCATTAAATAATTTATGGAAGTAAAATCCTCTTCAATTGGTAATCCGGTTGACAAATCAATACTCCTATTATTTTTTGTGCTATTCTGATAAAGTAACCCACCTATTTTTTGTAAATCGTGAGCTATAATTGAAATACGTAATGGATTATGGGCAAATTTTTTGCTGTAACCAATTTGTAAATTCATTGGATATTGTTGTCTTTCAGCTCCAGTATATGTATAAATTTCGTATCCTAAATTGTTAATTACAGCGGTAAAAACAGAAAGACTATCATCGCTTTTATAACATGCTGCTATGTCGGCTGCCATGCCTGTACTAGAGTATGATTCGATAACAGAATAAACAAATTTAGCAGTTGCGCCAATATTCCATTTTTTAATAATGCGTGAAGTTGATAAATGAACGGCAAAATCATTGGCAGCAAAACTTCCTAAATTGGTATTATCTATATCTTTTTTATCAAAACTTCCATAATTAATATATTGAACACCTAACATTAAAGGACCCGCACTTTTGGTATTAAAAGCATAACCAAAATAGCCTGTGCCAATATTTGCCAAATAATTTTGATAATTTAAACTAAGCTGTTTATCCATATTGGCAGTTAAAAGTGATGGATTGTTTATTACCAAGCTAGCATCATTATCGTGGGTAGCAATTGCACTTCCGCCCAAGGCAGCTATCCTTGCATTTGAATAATTATTTAAAAACCTATAAGGCGTTATTCCTCCTAATTGTGCTTTTAAGGTGGTTGAAATAAAAACAAATACTACTATTATACTTTTCATTTAATTTTTGTTGTTATGATAAATAGCAATAATAAACCAAGATTAATTGTTATTTATTTTACGCAAATTGATTAACGATTATGCTTCAAAAATAGTATTGCTATTATAAAATCCTAAATTTATAATCAGGTATTATTAATTTAAATAATAAAATTCACTTTACAATTACTTAACATTGCATTATTGTAATGAAAAATTACTTTCGCACTAAATTTTAAAACAAAAAATTATGTTTGGATTAGACCCCACCTTAACATTCCTGCTAATAGCCTGTTTATTAGCGGCTTGCGCATTTGAATTTATTAATGGATTTCATGACACAGCCAATGCAGTAGCTACAGTAATTTACACCAACTCATTAAAGCCTTGGGTCGCAGTAATTTGGAGCGGTATTTGGAATAGTGTTGGCGTATTTGCTGGAGGTATTACAGTAGCTATGGGTATCAGTTATTTACTGCCTGTTGAGGTTTTAGCAGATCAAAACGTTTATCATAGTGTGGCACTAATTATGTCATTATTGTTAACTGCAATTGTCTGGAATTTAGGTACATGGTATTTTGGTATTCCTTGTTCAAGCTCTCATACTTTGGTTGGAAGTATTTTAGGCGTTGGTTTAGCTTATTCATTTATTGCTGAAAAAAGCGGTAATTATGTAAATTGGAGTAAAGCGGGGGATATAGGTTTAAGTTTATTGATTTCGCCACTTGTTGGTTTTAGTTTGTCAATATTAATAATGTATATCTTACGAATAACTGTAAAAAATAAATCCATATTTAAAGCTCCAAAAACCAATGATCCACCTCCATTTTGGATTAGAATGATTTTGCTTTTAACCTGCACAGGTGTTAGTTACAGCCATGGTAGTAATGATGGACAAAAAGGTGTCGGATTGGTAATGTTAATATTAATTGCTTTAGCTCCTAGTTATTTTGCTTTAAAAACTGATGTAGATTTACCTAAAGTAAAAACTGAATTAGCTGTTATTGACTCAGTTTTATATAAAACCATTAGTACTCCTTTAGCTAAAGACGATAGCTTAGAAGTGGCTAAATTAATTACTATTTCTAGCAAAGTAACAACTGTTTTAAACTCAAAACCGGTTGATAGTTTAGACGTAAAACAAAAATTTGAAGTTCGTCAAGGTGTTATTAAATTAGGTAAAGAAGTAGAAAAACTAAGAAAAAGCAAAACCATTGCTCTTAGCGAAGCCGATAAATCAACATTAAAATCATCAATTACAGGAGTTAAAGATATTACTGAATATTCACCAAAATGGGTAATATTTATGATTTCAATATCATTAGGACTAGGAACCATGGTGGGTTGGAAACGAATTGTAAAAACAATTGGTGAAAAAATAGGTAAACAACATTTAAATTATGCTCAAGGTGCTTCAAGCGAATTAGTAGCTGCTAGTACTATTGGCTTAGCTACAGCATTTGGATTGCCAGTAAGTACTACACAAGTTTTATCATCAGGTATTGCAGGAAGTATGGTAGCTAGTAAAGGTGTTAAAAATCTACAAGGTGGAACTATTAAAAATATAGCTATAGCTTGGGTGTTAACTTTACCTGTAACTATATTATTATCAGGAATATTATTCCTATTGTTTAGAGCAATGGCTGGATAATAACCACAAAACTTTTTAAAAGCCCAACATGAAAATGTTGGGCTTTTTTTTTGTGGTATTCTTATCAAAATGTATCGAAAAAGCTACATTTTAATCCCTCTTTAAAAACATTTATTTAACAATTTGGTAACATTAGGTTTACGTTATTTGCCAAAAAATTAATATTCATGACATTAAAAAGAACCTTTTTCATTTTCCTTTTTTTTCCACTATTATTGGTTGCTCAAACCGATACCATGCAGGATAAAATACTTAACTTAAAACCTAGTTCTGCAAACGATAAAAAATGGTATGAATCAATTTCAATTAGAGGATATACTCAAATACGATATAATAGAATATTGGAAACAAACCCAAGATTAAATTGCGAGCAATGCGACAGATCATGGGGAGACAATGGCGGTTTTTTTATTAGACGATTACGATTAATTTTTTTTGGACAAATAAACAAAAGAGTTTATTTTTATATTCAACCTGACTTTGCAAGTAGTCCAAGTTCTGATAGACTGCACTTTGGACAAATCAGAGATGCTTATTTTGATCTAGGTTTAGATGAAAAAAACGAGTTCAGATTTAGAATAGGACAAAGTAAAGTTCCATTTGGATTTGAGAATATGCAATCAAGTCAAAACAGATTAGCTTTAGATAGAAATGATGCTTTAAATAGTGCAGTTTCCAATGAAAGAGATTTAGGTATTTTCTTTTATTGGGCACCTCAAAAAGTTAGAGAATTATTTGCTGATTTAGTAAAAAGTGGACTAAAAGGAAGCGGAGATTATGGTGTCTTTGCTTTAGGGGCTTATAATGGCCAGACCGCAAACAATCCTGAATTAAATAACAACCAACATATTGTAACAAGATTTTCTTATCCATTCAAAATCAAGAATCAAATAATTGAAGCTGGAGTTCAAGGATATACTGGTAAATTTGTTTTAACTAAGGCAAATTTAAGTACAGGAGTTAAGGCGGCTACTGATTTAAACTACTTAGATGAAAGATTAGCAGCATCATTTATTCTTTATCCTAAACCTTTTGGAATACAAGCTGAATACAATATAGGACAAGGGCCACAGTATAATAAAATAACTGATTCAATAGAACTGAAAAATTTAAAGGGTGGTTATATTTTATTTAATTATCAGCTAAATTTTAAAAAGCACTTAATCATCCCTTTTACACGTTATCAATACTATCAAGGAGGTAAAAAACATGAAAAAGATGCGCGAAGCTACGAAGTTGATGAATATGAGTTTGGTATAGAATGGCAGCCTTCTAAACAATTTGAATTAGTATGTATGTATACCATTTCAGAAAGGAGATTTGAAGATTTTGCAAAACAAAATAATATTCAAGAAGGAAAATTACTACGAATTCAAGCACAAATAAACTTTTAAACTGAAACAATTTTTTACCAACTAGAAAGGAACTTTTTTTATACGAAAAGGTTCCTTTTTTTATATATGCCTATTTCATTGATGAGTACAACTTTTTTTACAAAAACAAGCATAAAATAAACGCCTTGATTACTTGTTGAAAACTAAAATTACTGATACTTGCAAGCATTGAAAAGACTGGTATTTCGAGTGATATTAACAATCCTGTGATTAACTTTTTGAAACATACTTAACCCCTGCAATGTATTATTGTAGGAAGCTAAATATTCAAAATAAAATTAAATAACATTCAATGAAATGTATTTATGATTTGAATGCTAAACTTACTTTAATTTATTAACGGTTATTTTTAGAAAAAAACAAAAAATGCAAAATCAAGATGAGTTATTATTGAGGGAAAACAAAGACAGATTTGTTATTCTACCCATTAATTATCCAAAAGTATGGGAAATGTATAAAAAGCATGAAGCTAGCTTTTGGACTGCTGAGGAAATTGATTTGAGTGATGATTTAAAAGATTGGGCAAAATTAAATGATGGAGAGCGTCATTTTATTTCTCATATTTTAGCATTTTTTGCAGCAAGTGATGGTATAGTTAATGAAAATTTAGCTGTTAACTTCATGAGTGAGGTTCAATTACCTGAGGCTAGATGTTACTATGGTTTCCAAATTATGATGGAAAACATACATAGCGAAACTTATGCGCTTTTAATTGATACTTACATAAAAGATCCAAAAGAAAAAGATAGGTTATTTCATGCCATTGATACCGTTCCAGCTGTAAAAAAGAAGGCAGAGTGGGCTTTGCGTTGGATTAGTAATGGAACTTTTGCTCAACGTTTGGTGGCCTTTGCAGCTGTAGAAGGTATATTTTTTAGCGGTAGTTTTTGTTCTATTTTTTGGATGAAAAAGCGTGGTTTAATGCCAGGTTTAACATTTAGTAACGAATTAATTAGCAGAGATGAAGGAATGCATTGTGAGTTTGCATGTTTAATGTATAGCATGTTAAGCAATAAATTAAGCCAAGAGGAAGTGCATACCATTATTAGAGATGCAGTAGCAATTGAAAAAGAATTTGTTTCAGAAGCATTACCTGTTGATTTGATAGGAATGAATGCTAAGCTAATGCAACAGTATATTGAATTTGTGGCTGACAGATGGTTAGCAGAATTAGGATATGCAAAATTATACAACGCTACAAATCCATTTGATTTTATGGAAATGATATCGTTACAAGGTAAAACTAACTTTTTTGAAAAAAGAGTTGGTGATTACCAAAAAGCAGGTGTAATGGGCGGAAAAGAAGGACATGCATTTAGTTTAGAAGAGGACTTTTAAAAATTGTTGAACTGTGATTTAGGATTTTTGATTTGGAAATTAGTAATAAAATTGCCTTACAATCAAGAACTAAATTGTTCAATATAGCTGTAATTAGGGCTTGTGATGGTTTACCAAAAACCGCTGCAGGCTTTGAATTGGCAAAACAATTAATAAGAGCAGCTGGTTCGGTAGGTGCAAACTACAGAGCTAGTTCAAGGGCAAAATCTACAGCAGATTTTATTTATAAATTAGAAATTGTAATTGAAGAAGCTGATGAGTCTATGTATTGGTTAGAAATTTTGGAAGAGTTAAAACTTTTAGATAAAGCTATTACTCAACCTTTGATAAAAGAAGCGAATGAACTGGTAAGCATTTTTGTAGCTTCGGTTAAAACAGTAAAACAAAAGAAACAATGATTTTTGATCTGAGATTTCTGTATTGATGTTCATGTAAAATGTTCAAATCATAACTAAAAATCCTAAATCAAAAATCCTAAATCATAATTATTAAGATGTTTGTAATTAAAAGAAACGGCAAAAAAGAAAGCGTTAAATTTGACAAAGTAACGGCAAGAATTGAAAAGCTTAGTTACAGTTTAAGTCCATTAATTGATCCTATTGATGTGGCTAAAAAAGTGGTTCAAGGAATTTATGATGGAGTTCCTACTACAGAGTTAGATAATTTAGCTGCAGAAACTGCTGCTTCACTTACTACCAAGCATCCCGATTATGCATTATTAGCAAGTAGAATTGCGGTAAGTAATTTACACAAAAATACCATTAAGTCGTTTTCAGAAACAATGGAAAAGCTTTACAACTATACCGATAAAGGTACAGGGAAAAGAACACCATTAATAGCTGAAGATGTATATGAAATAATTCAAAAGAATGCTGAATTATTAGATAGCTCTATTATTTATGATAGAGATTTTGCATTTGATTATTTTGGATTCAAAACAATTGAAAAATCATACTTATTCCGTGTAGATGGAAAAGTGGCTGAACGTCCACAACACATGTACATGCGTGTAGCTCTTGGAATTCACAAGGAGGATATTGATAGTGTAATTGCCACTTATAATTTAATGAGTGAGCGTTGGTTTACCCATGCTACTCCTACTTTATTTAATGCCGGTACTCCAAAACCGCAAATGAGTAGTTGTTTTCTTTTAACCATGAAAGAAGATAGTATTGATGGTATTTATGATACTTTAAAACAAACTGCCAAAATTTCGCAAAGTGCCGGTGGAATTGGATTAGCAATTCATAACATTAGAGCTACAGGTAGTTATATTGGTGGAACTAATGGAACTAGTAATGGTATTGTTCCAATGTTGCGTGTATTTAACGATACTGCTCGCTATGTAGATCAAGGTGGAGGAAAACGTAAAGGTGCTTTTGCAATTTACTTAGAACCTTGGCATGCCGATGTTTTTGCATTTTTGGATTTACGTAAAAACCATGGTAAAGAAGAAATGCGTGCACGTGATTTGTTCTATGCGCTTTGGATATGCGATTTATTTATGAAACGTGTAGAAGAAAATGGTGATTGGAGTCTTTTCTGTCCGAATGAAGCACCAGGCTTAAGCGAGTGTTGGGGAGATGAGTTTGAAGCACTTTATACAAGTTATGAAGCACAAGGTAAAGCACGTCAAACTATTAAGGCGCAAGATTTATGGTTTGCTATAATGGAATCACAAATTGAAACCGGTACACCATACATGCTTTACAAAGATGCTGCAAACCGTAAAAGCAATCAACAAAACTTAGGTACTATAAAAAGCAGTAACTTGTGTACCGAAATTATGGAATACACAAGTCCTGATGAAGTAGCAGTTTGTAATTTGGCTTCATTGGCTTTACCTCGTTTTGTTATTGATGGTAAATTTGATCATAACAAATTATATGAAGTAACTTACCAAGCGACTTTAAACCTTAATAAAATTATTGATTATAATTACTACCCAGTTGAAGAGGCAAGAAACTCTAACATGCGTCATCGCCCAATTGGATTAGGGGTTCAAGGATTAGCAGATGTGTTTATTTTGTTGCGTATGCCTTTCGAAAGTGATTCGGCAAAGCAGTTAAATAAAAATATTTTTGAAACAATATATTTTGCTTCTTTAACAGCAAGTAAAGATTTAGCTAAAAAAGAAGGTGCTTACGAAACATTTAAAGGTTCACCGCTTTCAAAAGGAAAATTCCAATTTGATTTATGGGATATAAATGCTACTGAAAATTGGAATTGGGAAGCACTTAGAGCTGAAGTAATAGAACATGGTGTTAGAAATTCATTATTAGTAGCACCAATGCCAACTGCTTCTACTTCTCAAATTTTAGGAAATAATGAGTGTTTTGAACCATATACTTCAAATATTTATACTCGCAGGGTTTTAAGTGGCGAATTTGTGGTGGTTAACAAGCATTTATTAAAAGATTTAGTTCAATTAGGACTTTGGACTAATGATATGAAAAATAAAATAATTGCTGCAAATGGTTCAGTTCAAAATATTGCTGAAATACCTGCAAACATTAAAGAACTATACAAAACAGTTTGGGAAATTAAACAACGTAATTTAATTGATATGGCAGCCGATAGGGGAGCTTATATCTGCCAATCACAGTCGTTGAATTTATTTGTAGATAGCCCAAGCAGTTCTAAGCTTACTTCAATGCACTTTTATGCATGGAAAAAAGGATTGAAAACGGGTATGTATTACTTACGCTCACAAGCAGCAACACAGGCAGTTCAGTTTACTATTGAAAAACAAGGTAATAACGACATGCAACCTGTAGTTCCTGTTATTGAAGTAGCCCCTACTTTAAATACCGTGACCAATTCAACGGTTCCAGCCGGCAATAATATAGATGATATTACAACCGATTTCACAGGTCAAGTTTGTACCATGGAAGAAGGTTGTGTAACTTGCAGTAGCTAATTTATTAGTTAATAAATTAGAAAAGGTGCGTGAGTTGTAAAAACTTTCGCACCTTTTTTATTTAGAATATGTTGTTGATATAAATGAGGAATTGAAATACCAATTGCATTGCTAGTGCGAGCGTCCGCTCGTTCACAGCAACAAAAGTTGCATAACATAAATTGAAAATTATATTATTGTAACATGAGTAGGAAGTATAAATTCTTAGACCAATCAAAACTATATTTTGTAAGTTTTGCTACTGTGCATTGGATTGATATTTTTACAAGGAATCGTATAAAACAATTTTAATTGATAGTTTAAAATTTGCCAACAGAAAAAAGGCTTAGAAATTTTTGCATGGTGTATTATGACAAATCATGTGCATTTAATTATAGGAACAAGCAGCTTAAAATAGAAGATTTACTCAGAGATTTTAAGTTGTTCACTTTTAGAGAATTAAAAGAAGCAATTAAAAAATAATAACCAATAAAAAGCCGAAAGGAATGGATAGTTTGGATGATGGAAAGGGCAGGTAAATTAAATAATCAAAATATTAATTGGCAGTTGTGGCAACAACATAATAAACCAATAGAACTATTTACTTTTGCAGTAATAAAACAAAAACTCGATAACTTACACAATAATCCGGTTGAAGTAGGTTTTGTAGCTAAAGCGTCTGATTGGATTTATGGTAGTGCTATTGATTATGCTGGTGGAAAAGGTTTAATTGATGTGAAATTATTGTATGAGTAATGAAAATAAGTAACAAGAACGGGCGGACGCTCGCACCAGCAGAGTTCATAAACAAAAAGTTGGTTTTTGATTATTAGATTCGGTTTTTAAATTCAATAAAAAGTGCAATATTTTAATTTTAAGAGACTTATTGCTAAATAATCAAGAAACAGTTTTAAATTTTTATATTTGAATCATAAAATTATGGAAACACTAATCTTACAAACAGAAAATAATCAAGTAACCAAAGAGTTATTAGCTTTGATTAAAAATATGAAGTCAGTAAAATTTGTTGCTGTAGAAAATGAAATGAATAAAATGGATTCATTAGATTTAACAATGCCTGGCAGGGAATTAACTGCAAATGAATTAGAGGAATTATCGATAGTAATGGAAAGTGAAGTGGCGTTTGAAAAATCGGATGATGTGTTTAACGAAATAGTTAATTCATTAAAAACTAAATGATTTATCAGTCGAAGTTTGCAGCCAAAAGTGTTCAAAAAATAGCTAATTATATATCAACTCAGGGTAATCCTGATAATGCTTTGAGATATATCTTAAAGCTGCAAAAATTTATTAATTCATTGGTTATTTATCCTGAAAAAGTTGGTTTGTGCAAGCAAGTTTCATTTGCCAAACGAAATTATTATTGCGCTGTTTTTGATAAAACATATATAATAGTTTATAAAATTAAGGGTAATGATATTTACATTTATAATGTCATACATGGTTCAAGATTGAGATAATGTAAAGATAAAATTGTTGCAAAGTTGCGATATTTTTTCGCTTGCATGCTAATATTTGCTAGGTTTTAATACATTTGCAACGCAAAAAATATTATATGAAATTTTATAATTTATTAATCAAATACCGTTTTTGGGCTGGAATAGCCTCTTTAATTATTGGTCTTTTACTTCATTTTGCTGGCTTAGGCGATATTTGGGCCGCAATTATATTTTATACCTTAGCTGTTTTAGCTATTTTTACTCATTTTTTTATTGGTCCGTTGCGTTTAATACAAGACCCAATGGAAAATGGTGATGTAGAAGCTGTTGAGCGTATTTTAAATTCTATATGGTTTCCTAATTTATTATTCAAACCTATTCGTAGTTCGTATTACACCCTAAAAGGTAATTTGGCTATGGCAAATAAAGATTTTGATTCTGCCGAAAAACTATTGAAAAAAAGTGCTTCTATTGGTAGTACTCTAGCCGAAAATAAAGGTTCAACTGATGTGCAATTAGGTATGATGGCCTTACAAAAAGGTAGCTATAAGGAAGGCGAAAAGTATATGAGAGAAGCCTTAAAAGGTTCGTTAGACAATGAAAGTCAAGCCATGGCTTTATTGGGTATGGTTCAAATTTACATGAACAAACGTGATATCAGAGCTTCGAAAGATTTTTTAAGAAGGGCTAAAAATTGCAAAGCTAAAAACGAACAGGTAGTTGCTCAAATTAAAGACTTAGACAAACACCTTGCCCGCGTTCCTGGATAGCATTTGAATTACGAATTATGAATTGATTCAAGTTTTACTTCTAATCATAATCGTTTCGTTCGAAAGCTTTCGGACTTCGTACAACGACCACATGAATATTAAGTTTAGTCCGATGGCTACTTAACCAATTATGAATTTTATTAATTAAACTTCAAACTCAGTACTTAGTACTTCGAACTCTGAACTTCAAACTAAAAACTTACTTAACTATAACCGTACCAATTTTTTTGGTTAGTTCATTGCGTTTTTTTGTCAAGTCCATATGTACACGCTGATGAAGTTCAAAATCTTCTTCGCTTAATTCGGGTTTAAGTTCCTTTTGATTTTTTACAATCAATTTATTGATATACTTAATTTGTAAGTGTAAAATTGCTGAGTCAATATCGGCTTTCGTATCTTTAAAAAACGAATCCATTTTTACAGCAGCTTTCTTTTCCCAGTTAGGACTTAATATATACTCGCGTGCAAGCATATCAGCTGCTAAAGCTGTTATTAGTGGGTTTTGATGATTGGTGAAAAACCTATCATCTACAATCTCGCCACGCTCTATAACGTGGTATGTTTCATCTAAAATTAGCGTAACTATTGGATGATCAATTTCAATTTCTTTTTCAATTAATTGCCTTAATAGATAGCTAGCAGCGGTTTCAGTTTCATTAACGGTTTTATTGGCAAAATTGATAATCAAACGAATCAAATCGCGCTCTTGTTCATCAAAAATAGACGAATCGTTTAAAGTATCTTGTAAATCGTCAGCATAACCTTGTTCTGGTATAGGTTCAAAACTATCAAAAGGATCATTGCTTTCAGTATTTCTTTGTTGCTGCTGTTGTTCCCTATCTTTATCGGTTAAAAACTGCTTGCGCAATTTATTTAACTCTACCAAAAGCACTTGTTCGTCAATGCTCATTAACCGAGCGCATTCATTTACAAATACCGAACGTTTTATACTATCAGGAATTTTACTAATACTTTCTACAATATCGCGGGTAACAGTTGCCTTTTTAATAGGATCGTTTCCCGCATCGTTTAGTAATAAATTTACCTTAAATACAATAAAGTCTTGTCGTTTGGTTTCTAAATATTCTTTATAAACATCGCTACCTACTTTTTGGCTGTAACTGTCAGGGTCATCTCCATCAGGAAAAGTTAATACACGAACATTTAAACCTTGTTCCAAAAGCATGTCAATGCCTCTAATACTGGCTTTTATACCCGCAGCATCACCATCAAAAAGTACGGTAACATTTTCGGTAAATCTTTTTATAAGCCTAATTTGTCCTTCGGTAAGCGAGGTTCCGCTCGATGCAACCACATTTTCAACACCCGATTGGTGCATGCTTATTACATCGGTATATCCTTCTACTAAATAAACGGAATCTTGCTTACGAATTTCGTTTTTAGCAAAATACAAGCCGTACAGCTCGTTGCTTTTATGGTAAAGTATGGTTTCTGGTGAGTTTACATACTTTGGGCTATTGGGTTCTTTTTTTAAATACCTGCCCGCAAAAGCAATTACTTTTCCGTTTAAATTATGAATTGGAAAAATAACACGACCACGGTAAGCATCAAATTTTTTGCCGTCTTCTTTATGTTTAACTAGGCCTGAGCTAAATAAAAGTTCTTCACTAAACTGATTGGCAACTGCTTTATCGAAAAAAGCTGACCAACTATCTAAACTAAAACCAAGGTTAAATTTTTTGATTGTATCGTGCCTAAAGCCACGGTTTTCAAAATAGCTCAACCCAACAGCCTGACCTGTTTCATTTTGCCATAAAATATCCTGAAAATAATCGTTAGCCCAGTTATTTAATATTTGTAAACTCTCCTTTTCATCGCGTTGTTTGCGCTCTTCATCTACATTTACAAACTCTTGCTGTGGCCATTCTACGTTAAACTTTTCAGCTAAATTTTTTAAAGCAGGAATGTAGCCTAAGCTATCGTGCTCCATTATAAAATTTACCACATTGCCGGCTTTGCCGCAACCAAAACATTTAAAAATGCCTTTGGCTGGACTAACTGAAAAGGAGGGGGATTTTTCAGAATGGAAAGGGCAAAGCCCAGTTAAGTTGGCGCCTCTGCGTTTTAAACGCACATAATCGCCAATTACTTGTTCAATATTGGCAGCTTGAATTATTTCGTCTATTTTAGCTTGAGGTATCAACTTTTCAAAAATAGCTTATTTGTTGAATTGTTCAATGGTTTTATAGTTTCAAAATTAGTTGTAATGTTTAGTTCATAAAAATTGCCAATTGAAATGGGCATCTTAAAAATTTGTTTCCAAAAACGCTTCAATTTAATTCTGGTATTCAACTCCTTCGGAGTTGTTTTTGTTTGTTGTTTTGTCTTTCACCGAGTGAAACTCGGTGCTATTTAAATTCAACTCCTTAGGAGTTTTGTAAGAATATTTTTTGTGAAAAATGGTAGAGTAAAAAACTAATAATTATCACTTTGTGATTTAATTAATATGTTAACTCCAAAGGAGTTGAATATACATAGCCCTGCATGAAATGTAAGGTAAATCATGAGTTTTAAGCACACAACTCCGAAGGAGTTGAATTGCCATAATTCAAAAGGTTTTGTAGAAAATGTAATAATAAAAAAACTCCTCTCAATAATGTTTGAAAGGAGTTTCTGTTATTTAAATTAAATTATTAGTTTGATTCTTTAAATTTATCATATCCATCAACTATTTTTAATAAAATTTCTGATTGGTCAAAAATTTGATCAATTGATGTTATTTCTGTTTTTACTTCCTTTTTTTGTTCATCTAACGTTACAAAATACTTTTTGCTTCCATTTAAATATAGTCTACATATAGTTTTTCTATTATTGTCATCAAGTAAAATTGCAAAATAAGATTGAGCATCTCTGTAGGTAATTCTATTTACGGGTATTTTTTGACGTAAAATTGTCTTAACAATCATAAATCCTTCTAATTCCTCTTCGGTTGTTACAACCTTGTTTTCTTCAGTTTTTGCTTGTTCTGCTTGAATAGCTTCTTGTTCTTTTGTTGCTTCATCTTCTTTAGTAAGCGCGGTTTTTAAACGTTCCGTTATTAAATCACTAATATGTTGATGGATAGATTTTTTTGTTAAATTAGTGAATTGTTCTAGCACTTTAGCAGTAACAACACTTGGATAAACTTGTCTTGCAAAGTGCTTTACAAAATCAGGACTTGGATTTGTAAGTTCTTGTTGTAGCAAATGCTTTAGCTCATTAGTGTATTTCAACTCACTAGCAGTATTTGTAATGCTCTCAGCATCAAATATTGTTTTATGGAACTTTTTTAATTCTTCAATTTGGTTATCTTTTATTTCGTGAATGTTGAATTCTAAAAATGGTTTTTCATCCATTTTATTTGGTTCAACTAAATCTGAATAAAAGCGATATGTAATTCCATTAGTTAGTAAACCAAATTTTGCTTTTGAAACATGAAAGTATCTTAAGATTTGGCCATCGTGAAGATTTAAGTTTTGTGCCCAATGTTTGCATTCAATTAAAATAGTTGGATTGTTATCTTTAAAAATTGCATAATCTATTTTTTCACCCTTTTTAGTTCCTATATCTGTTATATATTCTGGGACAACCTCGATTGGATTGAAAACATCATATCCAAGTGCTTGTATAAATGGCATAATGAAAGCATTTTTAGTAGCCTCTTCTGTTTGTATTTGGTCTTTTAGTTTAGTGACTCTGTCTCCTAATTGTTTAATTAAATCTTTAAAATCCATGTTTTTAGGTTAAATGTTTTGAACTTATAACTATACAAATAAACTAAAAATAGATTAATTAATATTAGAATAATAAAATTTGAAGTAAATAATTTTCCCTAAATGCAAAAAGCCAAGTGAAAATTTGGGCTTTCTTATTGGTTTGAGTATTTCATTAAATTGTGGTTATATTTCTAAAACCTATCAACTAACAACCCTTAACCATCAACTAGTCTTCTGGTTCAACTTCCACAAAAGTGGTATCAAACTCTTTTTTGTTATTGATTGATTTTTCTAACGAAAGCAATAATGAAGGTAATAGTAACAAATTCATTAACATCCCAAAAATTAATGATAATGATGTTAATACACCCAAGGCTATGGTTCCTCCAAACGAGCTTGCCGCAAATATGATAAATCCACCAAAAAGTGCAACAGCTGTGTAAATAATACTTGGACCAGCTTCGGTTAAACTTTCGGGAATGGCAATGCTCATATCCCAATTATGTTTTTTAAGGCTATGCCTATATTTAGCCAAATAATGAATGGTAAAATCAACCACAATTCCATAAGCAATACTAAAAATAATAATGGTTGATGGTTTTAACCTGATATGGAAAAAGCCCATAATTCCTAAAGTAACAATTAAAGGAATGATGTTTGGCAATAACGAAATTAGCATCATGCGCCATGAAGCAAATAAAAATATCATCATAAACGAATTAAGTAACAATGCCCAAAACACAGAACTAAGTAAGTTATTGATTAGATAATCGTTTCCTTTTAGAAATATAGCGCTGGTTCCTGTAAGTTTTACCGAGTATTTATCTTTATCAAAAATAGAATCTACTTTTTGTTGCACCATTTGATGGATGCGCTTAATATCGGTTGAACCTACATCGGCCATTTGAATACTAACCCTAGCCGTTTGAAAAGTGCTATCCACCATCGATTTTAACAAATTAGGTTTACCTGCTTGTTGTTTTGGTAAATAATTTACAATTTCGCTAATGGCCAATACATCGGGCAATTGATAGTAACGTACATCGCCATTATTCATGCCTTGGTTGGCAAATTTTAAGAAATCAACTACAGAAGTAGCTTTGCTAAACTCAGGAATTTTAGCCAATTCTTTTTCTAATCTGTTAATTTTTTGAAGCGTTGCATAATCCTTAATGCCATTTGGACGTTTGGTATCAATGGCTATTTCATAAGGTAAAATACCTTTCAAGTTCTTTTCAAAAAACTTTAAGTCTTTGTACACCTTATTTTCTACAGGCATATCATCTACCACATAACCAGTTCCATCTACCATTAAAGCTCCGCCAACACTGGCTAATACCAATAAAATAGTTGAAATATAAATGGCCTTACGTTTGTTATAAACCAAATAATTACAAAACGCTAATACTTTATTTAAACGCTTAGCTTCTAAATGTTTGGTATGTTTAACTTTGGGAGGTGGTAAATAACTGTAAACTATTGGAATAAATACTAAACTGATTACATAAATCAACATGATATTGATACCAGAAACTACCGAAAATTGGTCTAATACGGCACTTCCTGAAAAACTAAAAACACAAAAACCAATGGCCGTAGTAATATTGGTTAAAAATAACGCTAAGCCATTTTTGGCAATTAACTCTTTAATGGCCTTTATTTTATCGTTATGTTTTAAAAACTCTTGGTGGTACACATTGAGTAAATAAATACAATTTTGCACCCCAACAATTACCATTAAAGGCGGAATAATACCTGTAAGTAAACTAATTTTATAACCAAACAAAGCGATGGTACCAACTGTACAAATTACTCCAACTATTACTACAACTAGCGATAAAATAACCGCACTAATAAACCTAAAGAATACAAAAATAAAAATGGCTGTTACCAAAATAGATAGGTATATAAAAATCTTTATTTCATCGGCTACCTTGCTACTCATAACGGTGCGCACGTATGGCAAACCGGAATAATGCATTTCGCAACCATATTTTTTGCCAAATGCATCAGCAGCTTGTTCTATGCTGTTAACCAACGGAATACGTTCTTTACTATCTAGCTTTTCCTTTTTTAAGGTTATGGCTAAAAGTGTAACATGACTTTCGGGGTTGTATAAAAATCCATTATAAAATTTCAAATCTGCAACTTGGTTTTTAAAACTATCAAGTTGACTTTGGTTTTCTATTTTGCTTTTAAGTAATGGCTGTAAACTAAGCGTTTGTAGGCTATCATTACGTAAAATTGTTTGAATATTGCTTAAGGATACAACTTTTTCAATGCCGTCAATTCCTTCTATTTGTTTGGTTAAATTACTCCAATCATTAAAAAAATTATATTCAAAAATTTTATCTGACTGAACTCCAATAACCAAAACGTTTCCATCTTCACCAAAAGTGTTTTTAAACTTGATGTAGTCAATATAATCGGGGTCATCGGCCGGAATTATCTTAGCAAAATCGTAAGTGAGTTGAACTTTACCGGCATAGTATCCAAAAAATACGGTAGTAATTGCAATGGCTAAAAGGCTTTGCCATCTATATCTTAAAATAAAATCAGCTAATTTGCTCCACATAAAACTTGTGCAAAATAAACAAATAATTGAGCCTTACCATTTGATTTCATATAATTGTAAAATAATTATTCAAATGAAACGTTTGAGAAATAGTTTTTATTAATTTGCCTTATAATGATTAAAAAATTTTGCACTGCGCTATACCTATTTTTACCTATTTTTATTTTAGCTCAACCTGTTGGCGGACTAGGAACTTGGCGTGTTCACTTGCCTTATTGGCAAAATAAAACCATAGCTAGTATTGGTCGCACTGTTTATGTTGGATCGGCTAGTTCAGTTTTTTCATACAACGAAGCGGATAAAGAATTAGAACGCATTTCAAAAGTTAATGGACTTTCAGATGTGGAAGTAAAGTTATTGCGCAGCAATCCTAATAATAATTTACTATTTATAGTTTATGAAAACGGAAATATTGATTTACTCCAAAATGAGGTAATTACCAATATGCCACAGATTTTTCAACGTAATGTAATTGGCAAAAAATCCATTAATGATTTAACTTTTTACAACGGAAAAGCTTATTTGGCTTGCAGTTTTGGTATTGTTGTAATTGATATTAATAAAAAACAAATTGTTGATTCGTACCAAAATATTGGTGTTAATGGCAGTAATATTGAAATTTTAGACGTAGCCATTTTAGATAATTTTATATACGCATCAACTTATAATGGTGTTTATAGGGCTAAGTTAAACAGTGGTAACTTAAGTGATTTTAACTTTTGGAGTTTAGTTAAGCCATCTACTAAAAGTAATAAAATAGAAGCTTTTAATGGAATGCTGTATGCTGAAATTGACAGTGTATTAAATACCTTTAGCAATAATACTTGGACTGCAAGTAATGATTCCGATTTGAATAATGTACTTGATTTGGTGATTAGTAATAATAAATTAATTGTCACTACCTATTTAAACGTAAGTGAAATTGCTGCAAATAATGTAATAACCAAAACTGGTAAAGCTCTTAAAAACTCCGCAGTCCAATTACCGAACAACCGATTTGCCTGTGTAGATAATTTTGCTGGCATCCATCTTTTTCCCGGTGGAGAGTTTAATGGTTCTGACTTTATTTATCCAAATGGTCCATACAATAAAATTGCTACTGATTTTAAATTTATAAAAGGAAAAATATATGCTGCTAGTGGCTATGCACCCTATTTTAACGAAAGTTTTAGTCACAACGGTTTGTATATTTTTGATTATAATATTTGGACTAATACCAGTCAAGGAAATGCAATTACACCTGACTCTATAAGAGATATTTTGTCGATAGCGTACGATAATGTAAATGATAAACTGTATGCAGCATCTTATGGTTCAGGTTTGGTTAAAATGGATTTGACAGGCAAAGTAGAAGCGGTTTACAATAAAAACAATAGCATTTTGCAAGAGGCATTTGGCGGAAGTTGTCGTGTTCCTGCATTGGCTTTTGATGCTGATAATAATTTATGGTTTACGAATCATTCTAGTGGTCAACCATTATGCGCGTTAAAGTCAGATGGTACGTTGCAATGTTTTTCAGTAGGTAACGTTTTTGGTGGAAGTAATTATGTTACTTCCATTGCCATTGACGATATGAATCAAAAATGGGTTGCTCATTCGCGTGAGGGCGGCTTACTTGTATATAATAATGGATTAGATATTAATAATGCTAATGATGATGCTTACAAAGTATTGAATAAGGATATTGGAAATGGAGCATTAGCAAGTAATCAGGTTAATTGTTTGGCAAAAGATAAAAATGGAGAAATTTGGGTTGGAACCAGCGAAGGTCTGAGTATTTTTAGTAGTCCAGAAAGTGTATTTGATGGTTCTGATAAGACATCATTCGATTCTCGCCAAATTGTAATAAAAACAGGCTTGGTGTATTCCAATTTTTTAGGTGGGGAAAATGTAACTTGTATAACTGTTGATAAAGCCAATAGAAAATGGATTGGAACCAATAATGGTGCTTGGTTAGTTTCAAGCGATGGATATACTGTAATTCATAATTTTACTACCAAAAACAGTTCATTAATAGATAATAATATTTTGAGTATTGGTGTAAATGATAATACTGGTGAAGTTTTTTTTAGTACATTAAAAGGTATGGTTAGCTTCATGGCCGATGCTACTGAAGCTAAGGGAGATTATAGTTCAGTAGAAGTTTACCCAAATCCTGTTCGCCCTAATTTTATTGGAAATATTTCTATTAAGGGTTTAGCTGAAGCAAATGCAAATGTAAAAATTACTGATGTAGCTGGAAATTTGGTTGCAGAAACGCAATCTTATGGAGGTTTTGCAACTTGGGATGGTAAAAATTTTGCAGGTTCAAGAGTTTCAACTGGGGTTTACTTAATTTTTTCGGCAAGTAAAGATGGTACTAAATCGTTTGTAGGTAAAGTGGCATTTATCAATTAATTATGTTCAATTTTTAAAATATTCATAAATTAATTTTTAGCAAATTGGTTTTTTGCCATTTTGTAAATCAATCTTATATATTCGTACTTCATAAATTTTAGAAAATGCAAATTAGTGTAGCGCAATTAGCGCAATTGTTAAACGGGACAGTAGTTGGAAACCCTGATATATTGCTTCATACGGTAGCAAAAATTGAAGATGGCAAAGAAGGAGCTTTGTCGTTTTTAGCTAATATGAAATATGAATCGCATATTTACGATACCAAATCAAGTGTGGTTTTGGTAAATAACGATTTTATCCCTAGTCAAGAAATAAAAGCTACTTTAATAAAAGTAGAAAATGCTTATGCTTCGTTCACCTTATTGTTAGAACAATTTGCAGCTTATGCCAATAAAAAAGAAGGAATTGAAGAAGGTGCGGTTATAAATAAATCGGCCGAATTAGGCACAAATTTATATGTAGGAGCTTTGGCTTATATTGCCAAAGGCGTAAAAATTGGAAACAGTACGCAAATTTATCCTACAACTTATATTGGTGATAATGTAACTATTGGCGAAAATTGCATCATTTATGCAGGTGTGAAAATTTACAATGATTGTGTAATTGGCAATAATGTAATTATTCATTCGGGCACTGTAATTGGTAGCGATGGTTTTGGTTTTGCGCCATTGGCCGATAGATCGTACAAAAAAATTCCGCAAATTGGTAATGTAATTATTGAAGATGATGTTGAAATTGGCAGTAATTGCAGTATTGACAGGGCAACAATGGGTAGCACCATTTTAAGGAAAGGTGTAAAATTAGACAATTTAAACCAAGTGGCTCATAATGTGGAAATAGGTGAGCATACTGTTATGGCTGGGCAAAGTGCCATTGCTGGAAGTACCAAAATAGGTAAATATTGTATTTTGGCTGGTCAAGTAGGAATAGGAGGGCATTTAACCATAGCCGATGGAACTGTACTTGGTGCTAAAAGTGGCGTAAACAGTAATGTTAAAAAGGAAAATCAAAGATTATTCGGTGCACCTGCTTTTGAGTATGCAGAATCGATTAAAGCATCTATTGTTTACAAGAAATTACCACAACTGTACAAAACTGTAAATGAGTTAGAAAAAAAAATAAATGAAAAATAATTTTAGACGGCTGTAACTTTTTTTATTTACAAATCGTTTCAGTTGTAATTTTAACCCAATAGGCTTATTGAATGACTATTACTGAGTACAATACATGCGTTAAAAATTATGCTGATGCGGTTTACCGATTCATTTATAAAAATATAAAAGATGAGGATAAGGCTAAGGATATAGTGCAAGACACGTTTGAAAAAATGTGGCTAAAGGTCGATAATATTATAGCTGAAAAGGCTAAATCGTATTTATTTACCGCTGCCTATAATACCATGATTGACTCTATAAGAAAAGACAAACACAAAGCAACCTATGAGGAACATTACGATGACTACTTAACTACCAATAATAATTACAACGATTTGAAAAAAGTGATTAATTTAGCTTTTAGTAAATTAAATGAAATTCAAAAAAGTGTAATAATGTTAAGAGATTACGAAGGTTACTCGTATGAGGAAATTGGAAAAATTACTGGGCTTAACGAAAGCCAGGTTAAAGTTTATATTTATAGAGCTAGGCTAAATTTAAAAGAATACATTGGTTCGCTAGAAAATGTGGTATAAAGCGGTTTTAAACAAATAAGGAACATGGAAATAAATATTAATAATTACGAAGAGATTATAATTGACTTTTTGGATAGAAAGTTAGATGATAATACTATGGCTAAACTATTTGTATTTTTAGACCAAAACCCTGCTATTAAAGCAGAGTTTGATTTGCTTAAAGCTAATCAAACTACCTTACCTGCTGAACCAATAGCTTTCGATTTTTCGGGCTTGCTTAAACAAGAAAAAATAAATGTAGCCGATTATTCTGATAAGTTAATAGCTCTTTTAGAAAACGATTTAACTCCAGAAGAAACAAAATCATTAGAAACAGAAATTAAAACTTACCCTGAATTAGCTGCTGAATTTGAGCTGTTTAAGAAAACCAAATTAGTTCCTGAAAATGAACTTGTTTTTGCTAATAAACAAGTTTTAACTAAAAAAGGTAGCTTTGCCATTATTCCATTGTTTGCTCGTTATTCAGCCATTGCTGCAGTTTTTATTGCGGTGGTTATTTGCGTTTATTTCTTTACCAATAATAAAGGTGAGCAAATGGCCGATAAAGTAGATACTACCATTGCCAAATCAAAACAAGATTCTATAAGTGAAATACTTAAATCTAAAAATAACGTACAAAATCAGTTAGAAAAAGAAACTGAACGAAAAATGTTGGCATTTGGGGGAGTTAATGTAGCTAGTGTTCAAAAACAAAGCAAAAAAGCAGTTTTACCAGCAAATAAAAATCCACAAAACAAAAAACCAATAAAAGAAAATCCATTAAATGGCGGCAACAATCAATCAGTTGTGCCAAATAACAATACTCCTAAAAAAGTAGTAACTGATAATGGCGCAGGAACAACTAATTTAGCAAATGCTGATTTGCCTAAAGATAAAAATGAATTTACTGTTCAACCTAAAGTAGATGAAACTCCAATTGGAAATAACAATAATGAGCCAGTGTTAGTTGCTAATACTTTTGGAAAAGATAAAAATGTTGATTTAAGAGATTATGTAAAAGAGCAACTAAAAATTACGGCTAAATCAGAAGTAATTGCAGTAAATAAACCATCTGATTCAAATGAAAATATTACCTTAGCTGAGTCAATAGGTTTAAATGTACTTTCACTTTTCAATAAAGTTTCTAATCGTGATGTTAAAGTTAAAAAAACTTATAATAACGATGGCGAAGTAGAAAAGGTAAGATTTGTAGCTAGTGGGTGGTAATTTATTCGTAACCAGCTGTATGTAACAAAAAAGGTTGAAACATTTGTTTCAACCTTTTTTTATTTAAAATCCTTAAATAAGAGAGGAGCCTGTTAATTGCTACTCATAATGGCAATTCTTATTTTTATCAAACCTTCATCAAACTGCAACTCAGTTTGTTCTGTTTTGGTAGGAATTTGAAACCTATGAAATGGATTATATCCCACATCTTTATAATCTTTCCAAGTTAATTTGGTTTTATCTCCACCAATACGTTCAAAGTAAAATGTACTACTAGAGGTCATTCCTCCATCGTTTATATCTAAGGCAGTAGTTAATTTTTCATTTGGAATGCACTCTACTATTTTTAAATAGCCTTTTCCTAATAAGTTACCTCTAAAATAATAGCTAGAATTTAAGCCTGAAATATTTTTGGAAAAAAACCAAGCCATTGAAGTATCTACATTTTTATCCCAAGGACTCAATTTGGCAATGTTCTGTATGTTATTTAAATAAGCAAATGTTTCATAAATAGGTTTATCAATTACTATGCTTCTTTCTACCTTAAATTCGCGAGGGAAAAATAAAGAAGCTAAAAATATACCACCTACAAATAGCCAAAAGCCTAAAAATACTTTAAATAATTTCATATAATATAATTTATAAAGCCAACGTAAAATAGTTTTACGTTGGCTTTGAGTTGTTCGTTATTGATTAAATATCATTAAATAGCAAAAGCTTGGTCTATAATAGCAGCTTGTTCTTTTGCATGTACTTTGCTAAATCCTGTAGCTGGCGATGCACTGCTTTCGCGGCTTATACGTTTTAAATGCATGTTGTTATCCCAACGTAACAAGTATAACCAAGCACCCATGTTTTTAGGCTCTTCTTGTACCCAGCAGAATTCTGCACCTTTGTATTTTTCGTAAATAGCTGCTAACTGAGTTTCTGGCATTGGATACAATTGTTCTACCCTAACTATAGCAATATCTTTTCTGTCATTTTTTTGTTGATATTCAAGTAGTTCGTAGTAAATTTTACCGGTGCAAAGCAATACACGTTTAACCGATTTTTTAGTTACAAATGTATCATCAATTACTTCTTGGAATGTTCCATCAGTAAATTCTTCTAACTTACTAACACAAGCAGGGTGGCGTAATAAACTTTTTGGAGTCATCACTACCAATGGTAATCTGTAATCGCGTTTCAATTGTCTGCGCAATGCGTGGAAATAATTAGCAGGACTGGTAATATTACAAACTTGCATATTCCAATTAGCACATAATTGTAAAAAACGTTCTAAACGTGCCGATGAATGCTCTGGTCCTTGACCTTCATAGCCATGAGGCAACATTAAAGTTAAGCCACTATAGGTTTTCCATTTGGTTTCTGCACTTGCCAAATATTGGTCAATAACTATTTGCGCGCCATTGGCAAAATCGCCAAATTGTGCTTCCCAAATGGTTAAATCATTAGGCGTAAACATACTGTATCCATATTCAAAACCTAATACAGCATACTCGCTTAATAACGAATTATAAAACTCAACATTTCCTTTTTTATCTTCACCTAAGCTATCTATTACATTATGAGCCAATTCGCTATCTTCTTGTTTAATAATAGCATGTCTATGGCTAAATGTACCACGTTCGCAATCTTGGCCAGTCATTCTTACATTATGACCTTCGTTGCATAAAGTAGCGTAAGCCATTAACTCACCTATTGCCCAATCGTAATTATCATTTTTTATCATGTTTTTACGATCGTTGAATAATTTTTCAATCTTGCTAAATGCCTTAAATCCAGCAGGAATTCCAGTTATTTTATCTGCTAATCTTAAAAATAATTCTTTACCAACTGCAGTATTTGTTTTTACTTCAAAATCTTCGCGTTTAGCCGATCTAAATCCTTCCCATTTATCGGCTAAAAAGTTCTTAGCCTTAGATGGTTCAGATGCTTTTGCACTTTCTAACTTGGCTTGTAACTCTTTTCTAAAATCAGAATCCATTTCTTTAGCCAAATCAGCTTCCACACTTCCAGCACTTAACAATTTTTGATTGTAAATTTCTCTTGGATTTTGGTGCGTTGCAATAGCTTTATATAATAAAGGTTGTGTAAATCTTGGCTCATCACCTTCGTTATGTCCATATTTTCTGTAACCTAATAAATCAATAAATACATCACTATTAAATTGTTGACGGTATTCCATTGCTAATTTAACAGTGTAAACAACAGCTTCAACATCATCTGCATTTACATGGAATACCGGGCATAAAGTAGTTTTAGCTACATCAGTACAGTAAGTTGATGTTCTTGCATCAATATAATTAGTAGTAAATCCAATTTGGTTATTGGTTACTATATGAATGCAACCTCCAACTGAATATGCTTTTAAGCCTGCCATTTGAAGTACTTCGTAAACTACACCTTGACCAGCTACTGAGGCATCCCCATGTATTAATATAGGAGCTACTTTACCAATATTTCCACTATGGTTTTTATCTAATTTTGCTCTGGTTAAACCTTTTACTACTGGGTTAACAGTTTCTAGGTGCGATGGATTTGGCGATAAACTTAGTTTAACTTGTTTATTTTTTCTAGTAATTAAGTGCGATGAAAAACCTAAATGGTATTTTACATCTCCCTCAAATATTCCTTCGTCTTCTGCACTTTTGCCTTCAAACTCTTTAAAAATATCTTCGTACGATTTGCCTAAAATATTTGCCAATACATTTAAACGACCTCTATGCGCCATTCCTAATACAAACTCTTCTACACCAATTTCAGCCCCAAATTGAATAACTTCATCTAAAGCCGGTATCAATGTTTCAAGACCTTCCAACGAAAATCTCTTTTGACCAACAAACTTGGTATGAATAAAATTTTCAAATACCGTTGCTTGGTTCAATTTCGATAAAATATGTCTTTTATCCTCAAGGTCTAATTTAGGAGTATTTTTAGTACCCTCCATTTTACCTTGTAACCAAGCTAGTTTTTCAGGATTTCTTATATAATCAAACTCTGCACCAATACTTTGACAATAAGTAGCTTCTAAATGAGCTATTATTTCCTTTAACTTAGCTGCACCAATTCCAATTTCAACTCCTGCATTAAAAGTTTTATCTAAATCACCAGCATTTAAGCCAAAGTTTTCTATCGCTAAGTTAGGTGCATATTTTCTTCTCTCTCTTACAGGATTAGTTTTGGTGAATAAATGCCCACGCGAGCGGTAGCCTTTTATTAAGTTCAAAACATTTATTTCCTTCAATATATCTTCCGATAATTCAGCACTGCCTGTGCCCACACTTTTACCATTAAATTTTTGTTGGCCCATTTCAAAGCCTTCAAAGAATTTCTGCCATCCAAAATCCACAGATTCAGTATCAGCCAAGTATTGCTGGTAAATATTGTCAATTGCCGCTACATCAGCATTCGATATATAAGAAAATTTATCCATTGTATATTATATATAGTGTTGTTTTGTTGCAAATATAATAATATAGCTAATAATGCATTTATAAGTAACAGTATTAAAAACTGATTTTAGGTATAAAATAAATATAGATACACTATATATACATCAAACAAAAAAGTATATGTCTTAAATTATATATGCAACATATAAACCTATTCTAATCCTTACAAGATTTATCTTTTAGGAGCTAATCCAGCTATCAGCACTAGTTTTTCCGTTTCACTCCAAAAGCTAGTTGCCTCTATCTGGGCTATTATTTGTTATAATGGTAATAATTAGTATATATGTAACATATACATAACATAAGTATAACACGGTTTAATACGTATGCTATCAAATAGAATACAACCAACCTAGAGTTAAATAAAAAATAAGTCCTTGAAAATAAGGTATAATGGGGGAATGATAAAGAAATAAGTTGCGTAAGGGTTAAATATAATTACATTTGCACCCCCTTGAGAGAGGGAAAGTTCTAAAGAAGAGGGTAAAGAGGAATCGTTGGAGTATAAGTAAACACTAGCGAGGACGAGAAAAAATAATTAAAAATAAATCTTGCATAAAGAGAAAAACTAATTATCTTTGCCACCCCTTAGAAAAGGAAAAAGTTCTAAACTTAGTGAAGAAAAAAATAAAATATTAATTTCTTGCAAAAATAAAAAACTTAGTTACCTTTGCAGCCCTTTAAAAATAGAGAGAAGCGAAGAAAACAAAATAAAAAAAGTTTTTTAAATTGTTTGGAGATAAGAAATAAAAAATTATCTTTGCACCCCTTGAAAAAAGGAAAGTTCTAAAAAAGACTGTAAAATAAAATAAAAATAATTCTTGCATAAGAAAAACTTTTTACTACCTTTGCAGCCCTCTTAAAAATGAGAGGAAATGAAAACGAAATATTTAAGCTTAAAGAGATTTAAGTAATTAATATAAAGTTCTTTGAAGAAAATGAAATAGCAAACCTTGTTAGAAATAACATTTTTAACTTTGAGAATTCAAATCTTGAAAGTCAGACAATCAAATAAACTTTTACTATGGAGAGTTTGATCCTGGCTCAGGATTAACGCTAGCGGCAGGCATAATACATGCAAGTTGAACGAGATTAGTTTTAGCAATAGAACTAGTTTAGTGGCGCACGGGTGCGTAACGCGTATGCAACCTACCTTAAACAGGGGAATAGCCTCTCGAAAGAGAGATTAATACCGCATAACATATATTTAGAGCATTCTAGATATATCAAACCTACGGGGGTTTAAGATGGGCATGCGTGACATTAGCTAGTTGGTGAGGTAACGGCTCACCAAGGCAACGATGTCTAGGGGGTCTGAGAGGATGTCCCCCCACACTGGTACTGAGACACGGACCAGACTCCTACGGGAGGCAGCAGTAGGGAATATTGGTCAATGGAGGCAACTCTGAACCAGCCATGCCGCGTGCAGGACTAAGGCCCTATGGGTCGTAAACTGCTTTTGAATGGGAAGAAATGTATCTACGTGTAGATATTTGACGGTACCATTAGAATAAGGATCGGCTAACTTCGTGCCAGCAGCCGCGGTAATACGAAGGATCCAAGCGTTGTCCGGATTTACTGGGTTTAAAGGGTGCGTAGGCGGACTCATAAGTCAGTGGTGAAAGCCTTCAGCTTAACTGAAGAACTGCCATTGAAACTGTGAGTCTCGAGTTCGGTTGAGGTCATTGGAATGTAACATGTAGCGGTGAAATGCATAGATATGTTACAGAACACCAATTGCGAAGGCAGATGACTAAACCGAAACTGACGCTGAGGCACGAAAGCGTGGGGATCAAACAGGATTAGATACCCTGGTAGTCCACGCCCTAAACGTTGAATACTCGACCTTAGCGATATACAGTTAGGGTCCAAGCGAAAGCGTTAAGTATTCCACCTGGGAAGTACGTTCGCAAGAATGAAACTCAAAGGAATTGACGGGGGCCCGCACAAGCGGAGGAGCATGTGGTTTAATTCGATGATACGCGAGGAACCTTACCTGGGCTTGAATGTGAGTGACCGGTGCCGAAAGGTACTTTCCCTTCGGGGCACAAAACAAGGTGCTGCATGGCTGTCGTCAGCTCGTGCCGTGAGGTGTTGGGTTAAGTCCCGCAACGAGCGCAACCCCTATCTTTAGTTGCCATCAGGTTATGCTGGGGACTCTAAAGAGACTGCCTACGTAAGTAGTGAGGAAGGTGGGGATGACGTCAAGTCATCATGGCCCTTACGTCCAGGGCTACACACGTGCTACAATGCGCATTACAAAGGGTTGCAACATGGTAACATGAAGCCAATCCCTAAAAGGTGCGCTCAGTTCGGATTGAGGTCTGCAACTCGACCTCATGAAGTTGGATTCGCTAGTAATCGGATATCAGCAATGATCCGGTGAATACGTTCCCGGGCCTTGTACACACCGCCCGTCAAGCCATGGAAGCTGGGAGTGCCTAAAGTCTGTAACCGCAAGGAGCGGCCTAGGGCAATACTAGTAACTGGGGCTAAGTCGTAACAAGGTAACCGTACCGGAAGGTGTGGTTGGACCACCTCCTTTCTAGAGATTCTAGATTTGAAGTTTGCTATTTCATTTTATCTTCAAAAAATAATAGTTCTAAAAATAAATTAAAATATCCCATTAGCAGAATTATCAGGAGGTAATCTCCTCTTGAGTTAATAAGACTAATAAAATAGTCTCGTAGCTCAGTTGGTTAGAGCGCTACACTGATAATGTAGAGGTCGGCAGTTCGAATCTGCCCGGGACTACACCGCTATTGGGGAATTAGCTCAGCTGGCTAGAGCGCCTGCCTTGCACGCAGGAGGTCATCGGTTCGACTCCGATATTCTCCACCATTCCTTTATAAGGAATAAGTTCTTTGACATATTGAAAAAAAACAAAACAATTAACCACAATTGTAAATTAGAATATTACAAATAAGGATTAAGTTACTAAGGGCGTATGGGGGATGCCTAGGCTCTCAGAGACGAAGAAGGACGTGTTAAGCTGCGAAAAGCTGTGGGGATTTGCCAAAGAGAGTTGATCCACAGATATCCGAATGGGGAAACCCTTCCAATTTATTGGAACATAAGGACAACCCGCTGAACTGAAACATCTAAGTAAGCGGAGGAAGAGAAAATAATAATGATTCCCTGAGTAGTGGCGAGCGAAACGGGAAGAGCCCAAACCAATAATGTTTCGGCATTGTTGGGGTTGTAGGACTGCGATATTGTTGCATAAAGCTAAGTAGAACTGTTTGGAAAGACAGACGATATAGGGTGATAGTCCCGTACACGTAAACAATATGAACATAGCAGTATCCTGAGTAGCGCGGGGTCGGAGAAGCCTTGCGTGAATCTGCCAGCACCATCTGGTAAGGCTAAATACTACTGAGAGACCGATAGTGAACTAGTACTGTGAAGGAAAGGTGAAAAGAATCTCGAATAGAGAAGTTAAATAGAACCTGAAACCATACGCTTACAAGCGGTTAGAGCGACTTTGTGTCGTGATAGCGTGCCTTTTGCATAATGAGCCTACGAGTTGCTCCTCACTAGCAAGGTTAAGAACTTAAGGTTCGAAGCCGAAGCGAAAGCGAGTCTGAATAGGGCGTGCAGTTAGTGGGGGCAGACGCGAAACCTGAGTGATCTACCCATGGGCAGGATGAAGTGTCGGTAACACGACATGGAGGTCCGAACTCATTAGCGTTGAAAAGCTACGGGATGACCTGTGGGTAGGGGTGAAAGGCTAATCAAACTGGGAGATAGCTCGTACTCCCCGAAATGTTTTTTGGAACAGCCTCGCAGTTGAGTGTCATAGAGGTAGAGCTACTAATTGGGTGAGGGGGTGTCAAAGCCTACCGAGCTCAGATAAACTCCGAATACTACTGACATATATGCGGGAGTGAGCCCTTGGGTGCTAAGGTCCGAGGGCGAGAGGGAAAGAACCCAGACCATCAGCTAAGGTCTCCAAATATAATCTAAGTTGAACTAACGTGGTTCAATCGCAAAGACAGCTAGGATGTTTGCTTGGAAGCAGCCATTCATTTAAAGAGTGCGTAACAGCTCACTAGTCGAGCGATTGAGCGTGGATGATAAACGGGCATCAAGATTATTACCGAAGCTATGGGATCTGAAATACGATCGGTAGGGGAGCATTCTAATTGCATAGAAGGTGTAGCGTGAGCTATGCTGGAGCGATTAGAAAAGCCAATGTAGGCATAAGTAACGATAATGCAGGCGAGAAACCTGCACTCCGAAAGACTAAGGTTTCCTGATCAACGTTAATCGAATCAGGGTTAGTCGGGACCTAAGGCGAAGCGATATAGCGTAGTCGATGGACAACAGGTTAATATTCCTGTACCAGCAGAGAGGGACGGAGAGACGTGGTAACTACGTACTGACGGAATAGTACGTTGAGCGGAGTCTTCGGACAAAGCGAAGTTACAAAATCTCTTCCAAGAAAAGCTCCTGCATAAGCCCGTACCGTAAACCAACACAGGTAGTCGGGATGAATATTCTAAGGAGCTCGAGTGATCCACGGTTAAGGAACTCGGCAAATTAACCCTGTAACTTCGGGAAAAGGGGTGCCTCACTTCGGTGAGGCCGCAGAGAAATGGCCCAGGCGACTGTTTATCAAAAACACATGGCTTTGCAAAATCGAAAGATAAAGTATAAGGCCTGACACCTGCCCGGTGCTGGAAGGTTAAGAGGGGATGTTAGCGTAAGCGAAGCATTGAATCGAAGCCCCAGTAAACGGCGGCCGTAACTATAACGGTCCTAAGGTAGCGAAATTCCTTGTCGGGTAAGTTCCGACCTGCACGAATGGTGTAACGATCTGGGCACTGTCTCAACCGTGAGCTCGGTGAAATTGTGGTATCGGTGAAGACGCCGGTTAATCGCATCGGGACGGAAAGACCCCATGCACCTTTACTATAGCTTTGCATTGACTTTGGGTAAATGATGTGTAGGATAGGCGGGAGACTTTGAAGCTGTGTCGCTAGGCATGGTGGAGTCAATGTTGAAATACCGCCCTTTATTTACTTGGAGTCTAACCAACAACGTTGGGACATTGCATGGTGGGTAGTTTGACTGGGGTGGTCGCCTCCAAAATTGTATCGGAGGCTTCTAAAGGTTCTCTCAGTACGCTTGGTAACCGTACGTAGAGTGTAATAGCACAAGAGAGCTTGACTGTGAGGCAGACAAGCCGAGCAGGTACGAAAGTAGAGTATAGTGATCCGGTGGTTCTGTATGGAAGGGCCATCGCTCATAGGATAAAAGGTACGCTGGGGATAACAGGCTGATCTCCCCCAAGAGCTCATATCGACGGGGAGGTTTGGCACCTCGATGTCGGCTCGTCACATCCTGGGGCTGGAGAAGGTCCCAAGGGTTGAGCTGTTCGCTCATTAAAGTGGCACGCGAGCTGGGTTCAGAACGTCGTGAGACAGT